>NZ_CP020042.1:5095184-5396392 GCF_002028425.1 Streptomyces katrae
ACTGCACGGAGGCGTCGGCCCGGCTGCGCACCGCGGGCGGGACGGTCCTGGGCCGCCTCTCCCTGCGGGGCGGCACCCGTCCCTTCGGGGAGCTGGTCTCCGACGCCCACCGCTTCCGGGACTGGTACGGCGTCGGCGGCTTCTACCTGGCCGAAGCCCCCTCGGACCGGGCCGGCCTGGCCGGGGTCCGCCGGCTCACCGACGCCCTGCGCGGGCTCGGCGAGGGCCTGCGGACCGTGCTCGGACACGGCACGCACCCCTGCGAGGGCTACCTGGAGGCGGCCGACCAGCTGGTCACCTTCTCGGGGGCCTGGACCGACTACCGCTGGTCGCAGGTGGCCGAGTGGACGGCCGACCACCCGGCGGAGCGGTTCTGCCACCTCGTCCACGGCGTGCCCCGCACCCATCTGGAGGAGGCCGTCCGCATCGCCCGCTGGCAGGGGGCCGGAACCATCTGGTTCACCGACCGGCGCGCGACCCCCGACCGGGACCCGTGGGAGTCGATGCCCGCGTACTGGGACGAATTCGTCTCACGTATCGGACCGGGTGTCTCGGAATGAAGAAGGGCGTGGCAGTGTTACGGGAAGAACCACCGTTCAGACTTACCCATCTACGGAGTCCCCGTGTCGCTGCCACCCCTGGTCGAGCCAGCTGCTGAGCTCACCGTTGACGAGGTCCGTCGGTACTCCCGCCACCTGATCATCCCGGATGTCGGGATGGACGGCCAGAAGCGCCTGAAGAACGCCAAGGTGCTGGCCGTCGGCGCGGGCGGCCTCGGCTCGCCCGCACTCATGTACCTGGCCGCGGCCGGCGTGGGCACGCTGGGCATCGTGGAGTTCGACGAGGTCGACGAGTCGAACCTGCAGCGTCAGATCATCCACAGCCAGTCGGACATCGGCCGTTCCAAGGCCGAGTCCGCCCGTGACAGCGTGCTGGGCATCAACCCGTACGTCAACGTGGTCCTTCACGAAGAGCGGCTCGAGGCCGAGAACGTGATGGAGATCTTCAGCCAGTACGACCTCATCGTCGACGGCACGGACAACTTCGCCACGCGCTACCTGGTCAACGACGCCTGCGTACTGCTGAACAAGCCGTACGTCTGGGGCTCGATCTACCGCTTCGACGGCCAGGCCTCCGTCTTCTGGTCCGAGCACGGCCCCTGCTACCGCTGCCTCTACCCGGAGCCCCCGCCGCCGGGCATGGTCCCGAGCTGCGCCGAGGGCGGCGTCCTCGGCGTGCTCTGCGCCTCCATCGGCTCCATCCAGGTCACCGAGGCCATCAAGGTGCTCACCGGCGTCGGCGAGCCGCTCGTCGGCCGTCTGATGATCTACGACGCCCTGGAGATGCAGTACCGCCAGGTCAAGGTCCGCAAGGACCCCGACTGCGCGGTCTGCGGTCCGAACGCGACCGTCACCGAGCTCATCGACTACGAGGCCTTCTGCGGCGTCGTCTCGGAGGAGGCCCAGGAGGCCGCCGCCGGCTCGACGATCACTCCCAAGCAGCTCAAGGAGTGGATCGACGAGGGCGAGAACATCGAGATCATCGACGTCCGCGAGAAGAACGAGTACGAGATCGTCTCGATCCCCGGCGCGAAGCTGATCCCCAAGGGCGAGTTCCTGATGGGCACGGCCCTCCAGGACCTCCCGCAGGACAAGCGGATCGTCTTGCACTGCAAGACGGGTGTCCGCAGTGCGGAAGTCCTCGCGGTCCTGAAGAACGCGGGCTTCGCGGACGCCGTCCACGTCGGCGGCGGCGTGATCGGCTGGGTCCACCAGATCGAGCCCGAGAAGCCGGTCTACTAGACCTGCCCCGGAGGGGTCGTACCGCTCGGCGGTACGACCCCTTCGTCGTTCGCCGTCCCGGGAGTGCACACGGCCTTCGCGCCCGGCACCTTCCCGTCCAGCAGGTAGGCGTTCACCGCCCGCTGCACGCACCGGTCGCCGCTGTTGTACGCGCCGTGCCCCTGCCCCTTGAAGGTGAGCTCCACGCCCACGCCCTTGCCGAGGCGGTCCACCATGTTGCGCGCCCCCTCGTACGGGGTCGCCGGGTCACCGGTGTTGCCGACCACCAGGATCGGGGCCGAACCGGGGGCGGAGACGTCCGGGGTCTGCCAGGCGCCGGCCACCGGCCAGCCCGTGCAGCTCAGCAGCGCCCAGCCCAGGAAGTCCCCGAAGACCGGGGAGGCCTTGCGGAACTCCGGCAGCTTCGCCTTCGTCTGCTCCAGGCTGTAGCGGTCCTTGGAGTCCGCGCAGCTGATGGCCGTGTTGGCGGCGCCGATGTTGCTGTAACGGCCTTGCTGGTCGCGGCCGTTGAGGGCATCGGACAGGGCCATCAGGAGCTGCCCCTGGCCGCCCTCGGCCTCGTCGAGGCCCTGCTCCAGCAGCGGCCACAGCTCCTTCGAGTACAGGGCCTGCGCGATGCCGTTCGTGGCCATCGTCTCGGTGAGCATCCGGTCGCCGATGCCGGGGATGGGCTTGGCCGCCAGCTGCTTCTGCAGCTTGACGATGTTGTCCTCGACCTCCTTGGCGGTCGTGCCCTGGAGCCGGCACTGCGCGCCCCGGTCCACGCAGTCCTGCGCCCAGTTCCCGAGGGCCAGCTGGAAGCCCTTCGCCTGGCCGAGCGCACCCTGCTCGGAGTCCTTGGTCGGGTCCACGACCGCGTCGAAGACGGCCCGGCCGACGTTCTTGGGGAAGAGGTGGGCGTAGACCCCGCCCAGCTCGGTGCCGTAGGAGATGCCGAAGTAGTTCAGCTTCGGGTCGCCGAGGGCCTGGCGGATCCGGTCGAGGTCGCGGGCGGCGTTCTCGGTGCCGACGTGGGGGAGCACCTTGCCGGAGTTGGTCTGGCAGGCCTTCTGGTAGGTGCGCAGGGCTTCGGTGAAGGCCTTCTCCTGCTCGGGGGTGGCGGGGGAGGAGTCCTGGGCGTAGTACGCGTCCAGCTGCTTGTCGTTCTCGCAGAGCACCGGGGCGCTGCGGCCGACCCCGCGCGGGTCGAAGCTCACCAGGTCGTAGCGGGCGCGCAGGGCCGCGTAGTCCTTCGCGGCGCCGGGCAGGGTGGTGATGCCGGAGCCGCCCGGGCCGCCGAAGTTGAAGACGAGGGAGCCGAGCCGCTCCTTGGGGTTCCTGGCCTTCGCCCGGATCAGGGCGATGGGGATGGTCTCCCCTTCGGGCTTGGCGTAGTCGAGCGGCACGTCGAGGGTGGCGCACTGCCAGTCCGCGGGCGGTGCCTGCCCACCGCCTTCGGCGGCGTCGGGGGCCTCGCACTCCCCCCACTTGAGGGGCTTGGTGTCCGCGGCCGCCCCGGCCGGGGCCTTCTTCGTACCGCCGCTGCCGGTGGAACAGGCGCTGGTGGTGAGCAGCGCGGCGGCGAGGGCGGCGGCAGTGGCGGTCCGCAGGACGATGGTCGGCATACCCCCATCGTGTGCGCCCGCCCCGGCGTGCGCCCGCTGACGGTCCAGCCGGGTGACACGGCCCGCCGGGGCCGCCGGCGGTCCGGCCGGGTGACCGGCCCGGCGCACGCGGCACTCCTCGCGGCCCGGCTGCTCGGCTACGCGGCCGCCTTCCACGCGCAGCAGTGGCTACGGCTGCACGCGCGCGGGCTGCGCTCGGCGCGGCGGCACGGGTTCCGGCGGTGGTGTACGGGACGACGGCGGGGGTGTGCGCCCTGCCCCTGGCGCTGCTCCACCCCTGGCTGCTCCTGGCGGCCGCGGCGGCGCTGCCGTTCGTCGCGGTCAACACCTGGGACGCGTGACGGGGCCGGGAGCGGGCCCTGCCCAACGGCCTGGCGGCGGTGGTCCCGGCCTGCGGGATGCTCCTGGTCGCGGCGCGGCTCCACCTCCCCGCGGCAGCGGGGGAGGAACGTGGAAGGGCGGGGCGGGGAGAGGGCTCCGCGCAGCGGCACCCCGCACCCCGGCGGAGCTAGATGGCTTCCTTCCGCGTCAGGAAGTTGAACGACACCCACCCCGGCAGCACCGGCAGCCAGAACGTCATCAACCGGAACAACAGCACCGCGGAAATCGCCACCTCCTTCTCCAGCCCCGCCGCGATCAGCCCCAGCGTCAGCGTCGTCTCCACCGCACCGATGCCGCCGGGCGTGGGCGCCGCCGACCCCAGCGCGTTGCCCGCCAGGAAGACCACCGCGATGCTCGCGTAGCTCAGGGCCTCCCCGCCCCCGAAGGCACGGATCGACGCGTCCAGGCACATCACGAAGCACCCGGTCAGCAGCAGCATCCCGCCGATGCCCGTCATCAGCTTCTGCGGCCGCTGGAGCACGTCCAGCATGCGCGGCACCACACCGGCGAACAGCGCCCGTACCCGCGTCACCACGAACTTCCGCAGGAACGGCACCGCCGTGACCACCAGCACCAGCACCGCGACCGTCAGCAGACCCGCGATGACCGTCCTCGACGGGGTCATCTCCGGGGTCTTCTCGGTCCCCGTCAGATAGCCGAACGACAGCAGCAGCAGGATGTGACTGGCCAGGCCGAACAGCTGTGAGGCACCGACGCTCGCCACCGCCAGCCCCGGCCGCACCCCCGCCCGCTGCAGGAACCGCGTGTTCAGCGCGACACCGCCGACCGCCGCCGGGGCGACCAGCTTCACGAAGGACCCCGCCACCTGCGCGATCACCGTCCGCAGGAACGACACCCGCTCCGGTACGAACCCCAGCAGGCTCATCGCCGCCGCCACGTACGTCAGCGCCGAGAAGGCCAGCGCGGCCCCCACCCAGCCCCACTGCGCCTGGCCGACGATCGTCGCGAAGTCCACGTGGGCCAGCTGCGTGAGCAGGAAGTAGGCACCGAAGGCGCCCGCGATGAACGACACCAGCGTCCGCGGCCGGATCCGCTCCAGGCGGGCCGGCTCCACCGGAGCCTGCGGGCGGATCAGCAGCACCTGCTTGCGGATCAGGCTCAGCAGGTCCTCCTCCCGCGCCCCTTCCAGCGCGTCGTCCAGCGCCTTCTTCTCCGCCTTGCGCTCCGCCGCCGCCGAGGTGGTCCCGGAGGTTCCCGCCGTCCCGGCCGCCGCCTCGCGGGCCGCCTTCGCGGCCCGCGAGGACTCCAGCACGGCCTCCCGCTGCCGGTCCGCCCGCTCCCGGGCCTGCCGGCGCAGCGTCGCCCGGGTGGAACGGCTCAGCGCGATCGGCTGGAGCAGCGGCAGGCAGTCCGCGACCGTGTCCGGCCCCAGCACCGACACCGCCGACGCCACCGACCGCTCCGCGCCGACCCGCAGGCCGAGCGTGGTCAGCAGCTGGGCGACGTCCATCCGCAGCACCAGGTCACCGGCGGCGATCTCACCGCCCCGCAGGTCGGTCAGGACGACCTTGCCGGAACGATCCACCACCAGCGCGTCCCCCGTGAGCCGGCGGTGCGCGATCCGGCGCGACTGCAGGGCCCGTACCTGCTCCCAGGCGTTGCGGCTCAGCTCGTCGGTGATCTCCTCGTCGGGAAGGGCGTCGAGGGTGCGCCCGCCCAGGTGCTCGTAGACCAGCATCACGGCGTCCGGGCCCAGCTCGGACGTGGCGATCAGCTTCGGCGCGTTCGCCCCGGCCGCGATCGCCGCGTACGCGAGCAGGGCCTCCTGCTCCAGGGCCTGCCGCAGGGACTGGATGCTGCGCCGGGTGGTGATCCCGCGCAGGGTCAGCCGCCGCCAGACCCGGTAGAAGAACCCCTGCGCCTGCTGCTCGCGGTCCACGACGGTGACGTCCAGCGGGGGCCCGTCCTCCAGCGTGACGTGGTAGCGCCGGCCCCGGTCGCCGGTCTCGGCGGCGTCCCCTTCGGGGGCCTCCGCGCGCATCGCGCTGACCGGCTGGAAGCCGACGCGGCGCAGCCCGGCGAGGAGGTGCTGCCCGGTGGGGCGCACGTTCGGCGAGCCGACCGCGTACAGGGTCCCGTACGCGACGCTCCAGCCGATCAGCACGGTCAGGATGATCGAGAAGGGTGTGGTGTACCCGCTGACCAGCATCGCGAAGGCGTCCAGCAGCAGCACCACCCACAGCGCGACCCGCCAGCGCGGCCGCCGCGTCATCCCGACGGCCGTCATGTACGCGATCACCGGCGCGAGGTAGCCGTGCACCGGGTCGGTGAGGGCGCCGCCGCCGGCGGAGCGGGTCAGGGCGTCCTGGATGGTCTCCGGGGCGCCCTGGGAGACCCACAGGTCGGTGGCGAGGGTGACCCCGTGCGCGAGGACGGCGGCGAGGACGCCGTCGGCGATGCGCAGCCCGTCGCGTTTGATCAGCCGTTCGATGGCGAAGGCGACGGGGACGAGGAGCACCGCGATGCTCGACACCAGCCCCGCGACCTTGATCAGCACGTCGGGCGCCTGGCCGGTGCCCTTGCTGATGTCGGCCTCCAGGCCCACCGTCGTGCCGTGCGCGAAGGCGGCGATGCCGAGGACGACGGCGATGCCGAGGAGCCCGACGAGGAGCCGTACGAGGTCGGAGGGGCGGTGCACGCGGGCGGCGAGCAGCGGCTCGTCCCCCTCGACCGTGTCGGCCGCCGTCGGCGTGTGGCCCGGCGGGTCGTCGGGGTGCGGGTCGTGCGGGCGCGGCTGCGCGTGCGCGTCGCCGACGGGCTTCCGCGGCGCGGCGCCCGAGGCGTCCGCGCCGCGCTCCGGCGCAGGCTCCCCGGGGCGTGCGGCAGCCCCGTCCGGCGCGTCCTTGTCCGGGCGGGCTTCCCCGCCCGTTCCCGCACCGTCCGGAGGGATCACACCCCGCTCCTTCGCCGTCACTTCCGTCTCTTCTTGATCACGTATCACCAGTCACCGCCCGGAAGATGGTGGCACGGACGGGCGGCCCAGCGGGGCATCAGGGTGCGCGCCGGTATGGAACCGAAGCTTCCGTCGAGCCGTCCGCGGCATCCGGCACCATGGGCGCAATGAGCGGAGAGCTGCCCGCGTACGCGGAACGGGTACTGGAGGTGGCCGAGCGGATTCCGCCCGGCCGGGTGATGACCTACGGGGACGTCGCCGAGTGGCTCGGCGAGGGCGGACCCCGCCAAGTCGGGCGCGTCATGGCCCTGTACGGCGCGGCCGTGCCCTGGTGGCGGGTGGTGCGCGCCGACGGCGTACCCCTGCCCGGGCACGAGCGGCGCGCCCTGGAGCACTACCGGACCGAGGGCACCCCGCTGCGCGAGACCCCCTCCGGCGAGCCCCGGCTGGCGATGCGGAGGGCGCGCTGGGACGGGCGCGGGGAGGACGCCGGAGGCGACGAGGCTCACACCTGACAGCTTCGGCCATCCGGAATCCGTACGGGCACCCGAAGGCCCGTACGGGGGACGGCCTGCGGGGCCCGCACGTCGACGTCCGGGCCCGCCCGGACGGACTGCGGCGGCCCTCCCGGTTGCCGTAGCGTTGCCTCTTCGGCTCCGGCGCCCGCGCCGTCCGCCCCGCTGACAGCACCCGCAGACCCACCAGGACCGGCACCCCACGTGATCACCTCTTCTCCCGGCCGCTCGGAGCGGCGTACGCGTACGCCCGACGCGTACCGCCTGGTGCGCACCGGCCCGCGGCAGGTGGCCCCCCCTGTTCTGGACGCCGCCCAGCAGGCGGTGGTTGATCACACCGGCGGACCGCTGCTCGTCCTGGCCGGCCCGGGCACCGGCAAGACCACCACCCTGGTCGAGGCGGCCGCCGCCCGCGTCGAGGCCGGGACCGACCCGGCCCGCATCCTGATCCTCACCTTCAGCCGGAAGGCGGCCGTCGAACTGCGCGACCGCGCCGCCCTGCGGCTCGGCGGCGCCCGCGCCCCGCAGGCCACCACCTTCCACTCCTTCTGCTACGGCCTGGTCCGCGCCCACCAGGACCACGAACTCTTCGCGGACCCGCTGCGCCTGCTGTCCGGACCGGAGCAGGACGTGATGGTCCGCACCCTGCTGGAGGGCCAGCGCCGGCTCCGCTCCATCCGCTGGCCCGAGGACCTGCGGGCCGCGCTCACCACGCGCGGCTTCGCCGACGAGGTCCGCGCCGTCCTGGCCCGCGCCCGCGAGCTGGGCCTGGGGCCCACCGCCCTCGCCTCCTTCGCCGACCGCATCGGCCGCCCCGACTGGAAGGCGGCGGCGGCCTTCCTCTCCGAGTACCTCGACGTCCTGGACCTCCAGGGCTCGCTGGACTACGCCGAGCTGGTCCACCGCGCCGTCCTCCTGGCGGAGGAGACCCCGTCCGTCTCCTCCTCGTACGACGTGATCTACGTGGACGAGTACCAGGACACGGACGCCTCCCAGCTGCGGCTGCTGCGCGCGCTGAACGGCCCGGCGGGGACGCTGGTCGCCTTCGGCGACCCCGACCAGTCGATCTACGCCTTCCGGGGCGCCGACATCAACAACACCCTCGACTTCGAGACGTCCTTCCCCGGCGCACAGGTCCGCGCCCTGACGACGGGCCGCCGCTCGGGAGCGAACCTCCTGGCCGCCACCCGCCTGCTCACCACCCGCATGCCGCTCCCGCGCCTGCCCGCCGCCGCGGTACGGGCCCACCGCGACCTGAAGCCCGTACGGGAGGGCGGCAGCGTGGAGGTGTTCACGTACCCCACCGCCGGGGCCGAACTGGACAACATCGCCGACGTCCTGCGCCGGGCCCACCTGGAGGACGGCGTCCCCTGGCAGGACATGGCCGTCCTGGTCCGCTCGGGCGGCCGCACCCTCCCGGCGATGCGCCGCGCCCTGATCGCGGCGGGCGTCCCGGCGGAAACGGACGCCACGACCACCCCCCTCCGCCACGAACCGGCCCTCACCCCCCTCCTGACAGCCCTCCGCCTCACGGCAACGGCCGCCACCACCCCGGCCCCGCCCACCACCGCGCCGACCGCAGCCCCGGCCGGTTCCGTGCCGGGCGAGGACCCTGACGGTTCCGGGCCGGGCGCCGCGCCCGCCGACGGGTCGGCCTCCGCCGTACCGGACCTGGCCGCGACCGTGCCGGGCGAGGACCCTGACGGTTCCGTGCCGGCCGCCGCGCCCGCCGACGGGTCGGCCTCCGCCGGACCGGACCTGGCCGGGTCCGGGTCTGCCGGGGCGGGCCTGGCCGCCCCGGGCGGGGAGGCCCCGCCGGAGGCGGGTGCCGCAGGCGCCGCCGACGTGCGCGAGCCCGCTCGCGAGTTCGGGGCGGGTGGGCGGGACCTCCTCACGGGCACCGCCACCGCCGCCGAGGCCGCCCCGGATCCGCTGACCGCCGGAGGCGAAGGGTGGGTCGGGGTCGCCGACGCCGTCGAGCTGCTCTCCTCGCCGCTCGGCGGCATGGACGCCGCCGACCTGCGCCGCCTCGGGCGGGCCCTGCGGGACGAGGAGCGGGCCGCCGGGGTCGCCGTCCCCGCCCCCTCCGACGTGCTGCTGGCCCGCGCCCTCGCCGAGCCCGAGCGGCTCACCGCGCACGACCCCGCCTACGCCCGCGGCGCGCAGCGCCTCGGCCTGCTCCTGCGCAAGACCCGCGAGCTCCTCCAGGGCGGCGGCACCGCCGAAGAAGCCCTCTGGGCCCTCTGGGACGGCACCCCCTGGCCGCAGCGCCTCGAACGCCAGGCCCGCCGCGGCGGCCCCGCCGGCCGCAACGCCGACCGGGACCTCGACGCCGTCTGCGCCCTCTTCGACAACGCCGCCCGCGCCGAGGAACGCACCGGCGGCCGAGGCGCGCTCAACTTCCTCGAACAGCTCGAGGCCGAGGACATCGCCGCCGACACCCTCACCGGCAAGACGGTCCGCTCCGACGCCGTCCGCCTCATGACCGCCCACCGCTCCAAGGGCCTGGAGTGGGGCCTCGTCGTCGTCGCCGGGGTCCAGGAAGGGCTCTGGCCCGACCTGCGCCGCCGCGGCTCCCTCCTCGAAGCCGACCGCATCGGCCGCGACGGCCTCGCCGAACCCCTCACCCCCGGAGCCCTCCTCGCGGAGGAGCGCAGGCTGTTCTACGTGGCCGCCACCCGCGCCCGCCACCGCCTCGTCGTCACCGCCGTCAAGGCCCCCGCCGAGGACGGCGACCAGCCCTCCCGCTTCCTCACCGAACTCGGCGTCACCCCCAAGGACGTCACCGGCCGCCCCCGCCGCCCCCTCGCCGTGCCGGCCCTCGCCGCCGAACTCCGCGCCACCACCGTCGACCCCGACGCCTCGCCCGCGCTGCGCGACGCCGCCGCCCGGCGCCTCGCCCGGCTCGCCGCGCTCACCGACGACGAGGACCGCCCCCTGGTCCCCGCCGCGCACCCGCAGCGCTGGTGGGGCCTGTACGAGCCCACCGCCTCCGCCGTCCCCCTCCGCGACCGCGACCGCGCGCTGAACCTCTCGCCCAGCTCCCTGGAGCAGCTCGCCAACACCTGCTCCCTCCAGTGGTTCCTCGGCCGCGAGGTCAAGGCCGACGCCCCCTCCACCGCCGCCCAGGGCTTCGGCAACGTCGTCCACGTCCTCGCCGACGAGGTCGCCTCCGGCCGAACCCCCGCCGACCTCGCCGTCCTGATGGAACGCCTCGACTCCGTCTGGGACGCCCTCGCCTTCGACGCGCCCTGGAAATCCCGCCAGGAGAAGGACAACGCCCGCGCCGCCCTGGAACGCTTCCTGCGCTGGCACACCACCGACCGCGGCGGCCGCACCGCCGTCGCCACCGAGCACGACTTCGACGTCACCCTCGACGCCGGCGAGTACGCCGTCCGCATCCGCGGCTCCATGGACCGCGTCGAGGCCGACCCGCAGGGCCGCGCGTACGTCGTCGACTTCAAGACCGGCAAAGGCGCCCCCACCCGCGACGAAGTCGCCCGCCACCCCCAGCTCGCCGTCTACCAGCTCGCCGTCCGCGAGGGCGCCGTCGACGAGGTCTTCGACGGCCGCCGCCCCGAACCCGGCGGCGCCGAACTCGTCCAGCTGCGCCAGGGCGCCGCCAAGCGCGACGGCGGCGACGAGGTCCCGAAGATCCAGGCCCAGGAGGCGCTGTCCCCCGGCAGCTCCGGCGAGTGGGTCGGCGACCTCCTCGCCACCGCCGCGGGCCGCGTCCTGGACGAACGCTTCGCACCCGCCACCGGTGAACACTGCAAGCGCTGCTCCTTCCGCAGCTCCTGCAGCGCCCTCCCCGAGGGCCGCCAGACCGTGGAATGAGACGGCGGCCGGGAGTGTCGGCGGGGGCGGCTAGCCTTTTGAGGTGACCGCGTACGCGTCCGGGCGCGCCCCCGTCCTCGACGATCCCGAGCAGCTCAAGGAGCTCCTCGGGATCCCCTTCACGCCCGAACAGCTGGCCTGCGTCACCGCCCCGCCCGCCCCGCAGGTCATCGTCGCGGGCGCCGGCTCCGGCAAGACCACCGTGATGGCCGCCCGCGTCGTCTGGCTCGTCGGCACCGGCGCCGTCGCCCCCGAACAGGTCCTCGGCCTGACCTTCACCAACAAGGCCGCCGGCGAACTGGCCGAACGCGTACGCAAAGCCCTCGCGCGGGCCGGCATCACCGACCCCGACCCTTCCCCGGCCGACGCCGACGCCGGCGCCGCCGCCGGCGCGGCGGCCGGCGGCGAGCCCCGCATCTCCACCTACCACGCCTTCGCCGGCCAGCTCCTCAAGGACCACGGCCTGCGCATCGGCCTGGAACCCAGCGCCCGCCTCCTCGCCGACGCCACCCGCTTCCAGCTCGCCGCGAAGGTGCTCCGCGAGGCCCCCGGCCCCTACCCCGCCCTCACCAAGTCCGTCCCCGACCTGGTCAGCGACCTCCTCGCGCTCGACGGGGAGCTCTCCGAGCACCTGGTCGAACCGGCGGAGCTGCGCGCGTACGACACGGAACTCCTCGGCGTCCTCGCCGGCACCAAGCTCACCAACGAGGACCTGCGCAAGGCCCCCGAGGCCGTCCGCGGCCGCCTGGAGCTGCTGGAGCTCGTCGTCCGCTACCGCGAGGCCAAGCGCTCGCGCGACCTGTTCGACTTCGGCGACCAGATAGCCCTCTCCGCGCGGCTCGCCACCACCCGCCCCGAGGTCGGCGCGCTGCTGCGCGAGGAGTTCCGCGTCGTCCTCCTCGACGAGTACCAGGACACCTCCGTCGCCCAGCGGCTCCTGCTGTCCGGCCTCTTCGGAGGGGGCACGGGACACGCCGTGACCGCCGTCGGCGACCCCTGCCAGGCCATCTACGGCTGGCGCGGCGCGTCCGTCGCCAACCTCGACGACTTCCCCGAGCACTTCCCGCACGCCGACGGCACGCCCGCGACCCGCCTCTCCCTCAGCGAGAACCGGCGCAGCGGCGGCCGCCTGCTCGACCTGGCCAACGGCCTCGCCGCCCCGCTGCGCGCCATGCACGAGGGCGTCGAGGCCCTGCGCCCCGCCCCGGGCGCGGAACGCGACGGCCTGGTGCGCTGCGCCCTGCTGGCCACGCACGCCGAGGAACTGGAGTGGCTCGGCGACTCCGTCGCGCACCTGGTGCGCACGGGGACGGAACCGGGCGAGATCGCCGTCCTGTGCCGCTCGGCCGCCGACTTCGCGAGCATCCAGGCGGTCCTCGTCGCCCGGGACGTCCCCGTGGAGGTCGTCGGCCTCTCCGGCCTCCTGCACCTGCCCGAGGTCGCCGACCTGGTCTCGGTCTGCGAAGTGCTCCAGGATCCCGGCGCCAACGCCGCCCTGGTCCGCCTCCTCATCGGTCCGCGCTGGCGGATCGGCGCCCGGGACCTGGCCCTGCTCGGGCGCCTGGCCCGGCAGCTGGTGGCCCGTCCCGGAGCCTCCGACGGCCCCGACGGGCGCCTCGCCGCCGCGGTCGAGGGCGTCGACCCGGCCGAGGTCGTCTCCCTGGCCGACGCCCTGGAAACCTTCCTGGACGGCTCGGCGGCGGCGGACCTCCCGTTCTCCCCGGCCGCCCGGGTCCGCTTCGCCCACCTGGCCCAGGAGCTCCGCGACCTGCGCCGCTCCCTCTCCGACCCGCTGATGGACGTCCTGCACCGGGTCCTGTCCACCACGGGCCTGGACGTGGAGCTCTCCGCCTCCCCGCACGCCCTCGCGGCCCGCCGCCGCGAGACCCTGTCCCACTTCCTGGACGTCGCGGCGGGCTTCGCCGCGCTCGACGGCGAGGCCACCCTGCTGGCCTTCCTGGGCTTCCTGCGCACGGCCGCCCAGTACGAGAAGGGCCTCGACCACGCCCTGCCCGGCGGGGAGAACACGGTCAAGGTCCTGACGGCGCACAAGTCCAAGGGCCTGGAGTGGGACGTGGTGGTCGTCCCCGACCTGTGCGCGGGCTCCTTCCCGAAGGAGAAGGCCCCGGAGGCCTGGACCTCGTACCCGAAGGTCCTCCCGTACGCCCTGCGCGGCGACTCCGCGACCCTCCCGGCCGGCCCGGAGTGGACCTCGGCGGGCCTGAAGTCCTTCAAGGCGGCCCTGAAGTCCCACAAGGAGACGGAGGAGCTGCGCCTCGGCTACGTCACCTTCACCCGCCCCCGCTCCCTCCTCCTCGCCTCCGGCCACTGGTGGGGCCCCACCCAGAAGCGCCGCCGGGGCCCCTCGTCCTTCCTCCAGGCCCTCCACGACCACTGCGCGGCGGGCCACGGCGAGATCGAAGCCTGGGCGGAGGCCCCGGCCCCCGACGCCGAGAACCCGGCCCTGTCTGCGGAGTCCTCCCGGGACCACTCCTGGCCCCTGCCCCTGGACCCGGCCTCCCTCACCCTCCGCCGCGCAGCGGCGGCCCTGGTGGAGGCCCACCTGAACACCGCCCCGCAGACGCCCGCCGAGTACCTCTGGCCCCCCGACTGCGAGGACCCCTCCTACGACTACGAACCCGCCCCGCCAGCCCCCCAGCAGCCGGACGAGTCCGTCCCCGTCCCCGCCGACGGCACCGGCGCGGCCGGCGGGGGCGACGACCTGTGGGCCGGCGAAGCCGTGCCCGTCCCTGCCGAAGGCATCGATGCGCCCGGCGCGCCGGACGACCTGTGGGCGGGCGAGGCCGTTCCCGGCCCCGTCGACGGCACCGGCGCGGCCGGCGGGGGCGACGACCTGTGGGCCGGCGAAGCCGTGCCCACGGATCCGTGGGGCGAGGCACCGGACGGACGGGCCGTGCCCGCGCCCCGCGCGGGCGACGGCACGTGGGCGGGCGGAGCCGTGCCCGTGGACCCGTGGGGCGAAGCCCCGGCGGCCCGCCCCGGCGCAGCCGGGAACGGCCCGGACGGGGTCCGGGGCGGAGCCCCGGTTTCGGGAAGGGGCGGGGTGGGGGAGAACTCCCTCCCGCCGGAGCCCGCCGACCGCGCGACCCCGCACCGGCCCGCCGCCGACCCCACGGACGACCTCTGGGCCGGCGAAGCCGCCCAGCCCGCAGCCGCCGCCGGCCAGGGGCAGCCGTACCCGGCCGCCCCCGCCCCGGCCGCCCCCCGTGGCGCCGTCCCGGACGACGACCTCTGGGCCGGTGAGGCCACCCGAGCCGGAGCCCGAGCCCGAGCCGGAGCCCGGCAGGGGAGGCCGTACGTCCCCGGCCCGGCGCGGCAGACACCCGCCGGCACCGCCGCACCCGGAACCCGGCCCGACCAGGGCCCCCTCACCCCCGAGGAGGCCCGCACCATCGCCTCCTGGGACCGCGACCTCGACGCCCTGGAGGGCGAGCTGCTGCGCGCCCGCGCCGCCGTCCGGGACGTGGAGCTGCCCGGAGCCCTCTCCGCGAGCGAGCTCCTGCGGCTCGCCGCCGACGAGCAGGCCTTCGTGCGCGACCTCGCCCGCCCCATGCCCAAGCCCCCGCAGCCCGCAGCCCGCCAGGGCACCCGCTTCCACGCCTGGGTCGAGTCCCGCTTCGACGCCCTCCCCCTGCCCCACCTCGACGTCCTCGACCCCGCCGCCGACCTCCCCGGCACCGACCAGGAGATCGCCGACAGCGCCGACCTGGAGGCCCTCAAGGCCGCCTTCGAGCGCAGCGAGTACGCCGAGCGCACCCCGTACCGGATGGAGGCGCCCGTCCAGCTCACCCTCGCCGGCCGCGTCATCCGCGGCCGGATCGACGCCGTCTACCGCAACCCCGACGGCTCGTGGGAGGTCGTCGACTGGAAGACCGGCCGCAGCACCCAGGCCGACCCCCTCCAGCTCGCCGTCTACCGCCTGGCCTGGGCGGAAGCCACCGGCACCCCCCTCGAACGGGTCGGCGCCGCCTTCCTCCACGTCCGCAGCGGCCGCGTCATCCGCCCCCGTGACCTGCCCGGACGCGAGCGTCTTGAGCGGATCCTCCAAGGCAAAACGGGCACGGACGGCGCCCGGCAGGCGGACGGCTAGGCTCGTGGCCATGAGCGAAACCCCGGACAACGTCGTCCGCACGTACATCGACACCCACCGCGCGGCCTTCCTCGACGACCTCGCCGAGTGGCTGCGCATCCCGTCCGTCTCGGCCCAGCCCGAGCACGCGGGCGACGTACGCCGCAGCGCCGAATGGCTCGCCGCGAAGCTCAAGGAGACCGGGTTCCCGGTCGCCGAGGTCTGGGAGACCGCCGCGGGCACCGGGGCCCCCGCCGTCTTCGCCCACTGGCCCGCCGCCGACCCGGCCGCCCCCACCGTCCTCGTCTACGGCCACCACGACGTCCAGCCCGCCGCCCTCGCCGACGGCTGGCACACCGAGCCCTTCGAGCCCGTCGTCAAGGACGGCCGGATGTACGGGCGCGGCGCGGCCGACGACAAGGGGCAGGTCTTCTTCCACACCCTGGGCGTGCGCGCCCACCTCGCCGCCACCGGCGCCGAGGCCCCCGCCGTGCACCTCAAGCTCCTCATCGAGGGCGAGGAGGAGTCCGGTTCCCCGAACTTCCGCGCGCTCGTCGAGGCCCGCGCCGCCGAGCTCGCCGCCGACGTAGTGATCGTCTCCGACACCGGCATGTGGTCCGAGACCACCCCCACCGTCTGCACCGGCATGCGCGGCGTCGCCGACTGCGAGATCGACTTCCACGGCCCCGACCAGGACATCCACTCGGGCGCCTTCGGCGGCGCCGTGCCCAACCCGGCCACCGTGGCCGCCCGCCTCGTCGCGGCCCTGCACGACGCGGACGAACGGGTCACCATCCCCGGCTTCTACGACGGCATCGCCGAGCTCACCGACGCCGAACGCCGGCTGATCTCCGAGCTGCCCTTCGACGAGGCCGAGTGGCTGCGCACGGCCAAGTCCCACGCCGCCGCCGGCGAGGCCGGCTACTCCACCCTGGAGCGCGTCTGGGCCCGCCCGACCGCCGAGGTCAACGGCATCGGCGGCGGCTACCAGGGCCCCGGCGGCAAGACGATCGTGCCCGCCTCCGCCCACCTGAAGCTGTCGTTCCGGCTGGTCTCGGGGCAGGACCCGTACGAGGTCGAGGCCGCCGTACGGGACTGGGTCGCGGCCCGGGTCCCGGCCGGGATCCGCCACTCCATCACCTTCGGCGCGCCCACCCGCCCCTGCCTGACCCCGCTGGACCACCCCGCCCTGCAGTCCGTCGTCCGCGCCATGGGCCGGGCCTTCGGGCAGCAGGTCCGCTTCACCCGCGAGGGCGGCTCGGGCCCGGCGGCCGACCTCCAGGACGTCCTGGACGCCCCGGTCCTGTTCCTCGGCATCTCCGTCCCGTCCGACGGCTGGCACTCCCCGAACGAGAAGGTCGAGCTGGACCTGCTCCTCAAGGGCGTCGAGACCGCCGCCCATCTGTGGGGCGACCTCGCCGAGAACTGGGCCCCGCCCGCGCCCGTCGCGGCCGCCGCCACCGCCTGACCGCACACCCACGTCCGTACGCCTGCCTTGTCCCATCCACCGGGGGAGTTGGAAGTACCTGTGAGCACGCACACCGAGCGCGCACTGTCGCTCACCGCGCCCAGCGACATAGACCGCGCCGCGCACCACCGCCTCGACGAGGCCTGGCTCGCCGCCGCCTGGAGCCACCCGACGACCCGCGTCTTCGTCGTCTCCGGCGGCCAGGTGCTGATCGACGACACCCCCGACGGCGGCACCGGCATCGTGATGACCCCGGCCTTCGAGGCCCCGGTCACCGAGACCCACCGCTACTTCCTGGGCACCGACGAGGACGGCGTACGGTACTTCGCGCTGCAGAAGGACTCGCTGCCCGGCCGCATGGACCAGTCGGCCCGCCCCGCCGGGCTCCGCGAAGCCGGGCTGCTGCTGTCCCCGCGCGACGCCGGGCTGATGGTGCACGCGGTCGCCCTGGAGAACTGGCAGCGCATGCACCGCTTCTGCTCCCGCTGCGGCGAGCGCACCGTGGTCGCGGCCGCCGGGCACATCCGCCGCTGCCCGGGCTGTGGCGCCGAGCACTACCCGCGCACCGACCCGGCGGTGATCATGCTGGTCACCGACGAGCAGGACCGTGCGCTGCTGGGCCGTCAGGTGCACTGGCCGGAGGGCCGCTTCTCCACGCTGGCCGGGTTCGTGGAGCCGGGCGAGTCGATAGAGCAGGCCGTGGTCCGCGAGGTGTGGGAGGAGGCGGGCGTGCGCATCGGCGCGGTCGAGTACGTCGCCAGCCAGCCCTGGCCCTTCCCGTCCAGCCTGATGCTGGGCTTCAACGCCCGGGCCGTCAGCTCCGAGATCACGGTCGACGGCGAGGAGATCCAGGAGGCCCGCTGGTTCTCCCGGGAGGAGCTGGCCGAGGCGTTCGAGTCCGGCGCGGTCCTCCCGCCGTCGGGGATCTCCATCGCGGCCCGCCTCGTCGAGCTCTGGTACGGCCGGCCGCTGCCCAAGCCCGCGCCGTAACGTTCGTCACACGCGCGGAAGGCCCCCGCCTGGGCGGGGGCCTTCCGCGCGTGCTCCGTGCCCGGAGGTCAGACGGCCAGGGCCTGCTTGACCTGCGCGAGGCTCGGGTTCGTCATCACGGACTCGTTGCCGGCGGAGGACTTCACGAGCACGGTCGGGACGGTCTGGTTGCCGCCGTTGGCCTGCTCCACGAACTTGGCGGACTCGGGGTCGAGCTCGATGTTGATCTCGTTGTACGCGATGCCTTCCCGGTCCAGCTGCGTCTTCAGCCGGCGGCAGTAGCCGCACCAGGTGGTGCTGTACATCGTGACCGTGCCCGTGTCCTGCATGCTCGCTCCTCTGTGAGGTCTGGGGGACCGGAGTCCCGCCCGGTCCGAGTACACGAACGTACGCCGCCCCCCGGCCATTCCCGGCCCCCGCCCGGTATGACCCATCCGACAAACCGACCGGACCTGTGGACGGATTTCCCGCCCGCCCCACCCGACCTGGCAGCATGGCGGGGTGACAGCAGCAACGCACTCCCCCTCCTTCCCGGCCGGCCCGGGTACCGGCGCGGCCGGAGCCGACGCCGTGCTCCAGGGCCTCGACCCGGAGCAGCGCGAGGTCGCCACGACCCTGCGCGGCCCGGTGTGCGTGCTGGCCGGCGCCGGTACCGGCAAGACCCGCGCGATCACCCACCGGATCGCCTACGGGGTCCAGTCCGGGCAGCTCATGCCCGCCAGCGTGCTCGCCGTCACCTTCACCAACCGGGCCGCCGGCGAGATGCGCGGCCGGCTGCGCGCCCTGGGCGCCGGCGGGGTCCAGGCCCGTACCTTCCACTCCGCCGCCCTGCGCCAGCTCCAGTACTTCTGGCCCCGGGCCATCGGCGGTGACGTCCCCCGCCTCCTCGAACGCAAGATCCAGTTCGTGGCCGAGGCCGGAGCGCGCTGCCGCGTCCGCCTCGACCGGGGCGAGCTGCGCGACGTCACCGGCGAGATCGAATGGGCCAAGGTCACCCAGACCGTCCCCGCCGACTACCCGGCAGCCGCCCTCAAGGCGGGCCGCGAGGCCCCCCGGGACGCGGCCGAGATCGCCCAGATCTACAGCACCTACGAGCAGCTCAAGCGCGACCGGGGGATGATCGACTTCGAGGACGTGCTGCTCCTGACCGTCGGCATCCTCCAGGACCGGCACGACATCGCCGAGCAGATCCGCGCCCAGTACCAGCACTTCGTGGTGGACGAGTACCAGGACGTCAGCCCCCTCCAGCAGCGGCTGCTGGAGCTGTGGCTGGGCGAGCGCGACAACCTCTGCGTCGTCGGCGACGCCAGCCAGACCATCTACTCCTTCACCGGCGCCACCCCCGACCACCTGCTGGACTTCCGCACCCGCTACCCGCAGGCCACCGTGGTCAAGCTGGTCCGCGACTACCGCTCCACCCCCCAGGTGGTCCACCTCGCCAACGGCCTGCTCGGCCAGGCCAAGGGCCGCGCCGCGGACCACCGGCTCGAGCTGGTCTCCCAGCGCGAGCCCGGGCCCGACCCGGTCTACGCCGAGTACCCCGACGAGCCCGCCGAGGCCGAGGGCGTCGCCCGCCGGGTCCGCGACCTGATCACCGCCGGGGTCCCGGCCGGCGAGATCGCCGTGCTCTACCGCATCAACGCCCAGTCCGAGGTCTACGAGCAGGCCCTCGCCGACGCCGGAGTCCCCTACCAGCTGCGCGGCGCCGAGCGCTTCTTCGAGCGGGCCGAGGTCCAGAAGGCGGTCCTCGCCCTGCGCGGAGCCGCCCGCTCCGCCGGCAACGACCCGCTCCTCGACGACGTCGTGGAGCTGGGCTCCCAGGTCCGGGCCGTGCTCAGCTCCACCGGCTGGACCGCCGAGCCGCCCGCCGGCTCGGGCGCCGTGCGCGACCAGTGGGAGTCGCTGGCCGCGCTGGTCCGCCTCGCCGAGGACTTCGCCCGCAGCAGGCCCGGCGCCGGTCTGGCCGAGCTCACCGTCGAGCTGGAGGAGCGCAAGGCCGCACAGCACGCGCCGACCGTCCAGGGCGTCACCCTCGCCTCGCTGCATGCCGCGAAGGGCCTGGAGTGGGACGCCGTGTTCCTCGTGGGCCTCACCGACGGCATGATGCCGATCACGTACGCCAAGACCGACGAGCAGGTCGAGGAGGAGCGCCGGCTCCTCTACGTCGGGGTCACCCGGGCGCGGCTGCACCTGGCGCTCTCCTGGGCCCTCTCGCGGGCTCCGGGGGGCCGGGCCTCCCGACGCCCCAGCCGCTTCCTGAACGGCCTGCGGCCTGGCTCCGCGGCCCCCGCGGCGCGGGCGGGAGCCCAGGGCGAGCGCGGGGCCCGCAGACGCGGCAGCCGCGGGCCGGTGCTGTGCCGGGTCTGCGGCCGGACCCTGACGGAGGCCGGGGACATCAAACTGATGCGCTGCGGGGACTGCCCCTCGGACATGGACGAGGGCCTCTACGAGCGGCTGCGCGAGTGGCGGGCCGGCCAGTCGAAGCTCCAGGGACTGCCCGCCTTCTGCGTCTTCACGGACAAGACGCTGATGGCCATCGCGGAGGCCGCGCCCACCGAGCCGGGCGAGCTCTCGATGATCTCTGGAGTCGGCGGCCGCAAGCTCGACCGCTACGGGGCGGACGTCCTCGCCATCTGCGCAGGCCAGGAGCCTGCGGGTGAGGATCCTGACGACGCGTAGAAACTCGTCGGAAAAATAGTTTGCACATGCCCAGCCAATCCCCATAGGTTCTTAGCAACGGAAACGGTGGCTTCTCCGAAGCCCCGGATCCGTGCTGTACTTATCCGAATACGCATGGGACAGGCCCCCGGGCCGGATCCCCGAGACGCCGAGAGGAGGCGAGACCAGTGACCAGCTTCATGACCTTCACCAAAATGACCGATCGCTCGGTTGCCGCTTCCTGCCTGCTCGGTTCCGTCTCCCTCCGGGGCACCGGTCTGTCCGCGATTTCCGCCGACAAGCCCGCCCTGCTGGCGACCCTTCCGGTCAGCGAGCGCATTGAACGACCGACCAAGGCACTGGTGGCAGTAGCGGGAGCCCAGCAGGCGCATGGCGCCTATGACTTCGCGGCCGCAGCCGGTGCCGGATCCCAGACGCAGACGACGCAGCAGCAGAACCACCTGATGTGGGCCTTCCGTGGGCTCGAACCCTGGAGTGATCCAGCCTGATCGCATGATCAGGCCGGCGCCTTCAGGGCCGCGGAACCCCACCCGGGATCCGCGGCCCTTCTGTTTGTCCCCGAACGGGGACGACGGAGCGAAGGGGCCTCGGGACTGGCAGGACCAGGTAACAGCCGCCACCCGGCCGACCGGCCGGAACGACTAACCGAACAAGACGAGGAAGAGACAACCGTGCAACTCGAAGCGCACGCCCCGTCCGCACCGCAGACCCAAACGATCTCCCCGCCCGCAGTCCCGGAGGACCCCGCCTTGACCCCCCTCACCGCGCTCACCGCGCTCGACGACGCCATCGAGAACCTCGGCGTCCCCGTACCGTGCCGGACCTTCGACCCCGAGGTCTTCTTCGCCGAGTCCCCGGCGGACGTCGAGTACGCCAAGTCCCTCTGCGGCACCTGCCCGCTGGTCGAGGCCTGCCTCGCCGGCGCCAAGGAGCGCCGCGAGCCCTGGGGCGTCTGGGGCGGAGAGCTCTTCGTCCAGGGCGTGGTCGTGGCCCGCAAGCGGCCCCGTGGCCGCCCGCGCAAGAACCCGGTTGCTGCGGCATGACCGCCACCGGAACCATCGACCGCCCCCTGACGCACGACCCCTTGAAGCAGGCCCCCATGTCCCCCCACACCAACACCAGCGAGCAGCCGCACGGCTCCGCCACCGCAGACTTCATCACCACCGGCGCGATCACCTCGCGTCAGAACAGGACCCGCGAAATGCAACTCATCCCAGAAGCCCTGGCCCGTGCGCATATGGACGACCGGCTGCGCGAGGTGGACGCCCAGCGTCACGCCGTGCGCCTGGTCGCCGCCCGGCGCATGCAGCGCAAGGCCGAGCGCGTCTCGCTGCGCGCCCGGCGCGCGCTGGCCATGGCCGTCATGCACTGACGGCCCCGCACGGAGCCGGAACCCGGCCCCACACCAGTGCGGCGTGAACCCCGCCGTCGCCGGCCCCACCGGGCCGGCGACGGTACCTCCGGAGGGGCCGGTCCGAACGGACCGGTCCCTCCGGTGCGTTGCGGAGCCGGGTACGGCACCCCGGGGATATCGTCTGGTGGTGGACCAGCCGACTCCCCACCCCGCCAAGCCGGGACCCGAGGACCAGTCCGTCGTCTGCGCGCGCTGCGGCGCCCGCTCCCCGAACGGTGCCCCGCCCACCTGGACCTGTTCGGTGGAGAACGGGACCAGACAGTACTTCTGCGTCGACTGCGCGCGCGCCAACCTCCGCGCGATCGAAGGCCGCCTCGACTCCTCCTGGTGGTGACCCGCAGGCTCAGCCCTCGGACGCGAACCCGGGCAGCCAGGCGTCGAGTTCGTCGCGCAGCCGCACCGTCGCACCCAGCTGGCACAGCACCCCGATGGTGCTCAGCGTCACCCGGTGGATCAGCAGGTAGGACGGCGGCAGGTTGATCTGCCGTCCCAACTGGTGGGCGGGGGAGCGGGGATCGGCGATCCGCGTGGCCTGCCCGCGCAGCCACGACCGGGTGAAGGTGAACGCGTCGGCCTCGGCCGGCTCGATGATCGGCTTGAGGTAGTCGAGCACCGCGTCCGGGTCGAGTTCGATGGACTCCTTCACGAACCCCTCGGCGCACAGGTGCCCGTAGACCCCCTCGGCGTCCCCCTCCAGGGTCATCCGCAGCGACCGGCCGATCGGCTTGGGCCAGCCGCCGGGCAGCCGGTCCACCGTGCCGAAGTCCAGCACGCCCAGCCGCATCCGGCCGTCCGCCCCGGCCATGAGCCGGAAGTTCCCCGGGTGCGGATCGGCGTGCAGCAGCCCGGTGCGCGCGGGACCGGAGAAGAGGAACCGGGTCAGCAGCTGGCCGGCGCGGTCACGCTCCTCCTGCGTGCCGTCGGCTATGACCTCCGACAGCGGGGTGCCCTCCAGCCACTCGGTCACCAGCACCTGGTCGCCCTGGTGCACCACGTCCGGGACGACCACGTCCTCGTCCCCGCCGAAGGCGTCGGCGTGGGTGCGCTGCGCCTCGGCCTCCAGCTCGTAGTCCAGCTCCTCGGTGACCCGGTCGCGCAGCTCGGTGATCAGCGGCTTGACGTCCATGCCCGGGATCAGCGGACCCAGCAGCCCGGCGAACCGGCCCAGCTGCTTGAGGTCCGACAGCAGCGCCTCCCCGGCCCCCGGGTACTGGACCTTGACCGCCACCTGCCGCCCGTCGTGCCACACGGCCCGGTGCACCTGCCCGATCGAGGCGGCCGCGGCCGGCTTGTCCTCGAACTCCTCGAACAGCTCGCGCCAGTCCTCGCCGAGCCGCTCCGCCAGCACCTGGTGAACCCGCGCCGCCGGCAGCGCAGGAGCCGCCTCCTGAAGCTTGGTCAGCGCCGCCCGGTAGGGCCCGACGACCTCCTCGGGAAGCGCCGACTCGAACACCGAGAGGGCCTGCCCGAACTTCATGGCACCCCCCTTGAGCTCACCGAGCGTGCGGAACAGCTGCTCGGCGGTGCGCTGCTGGAGCTCACGGGCCACGATCTCGGCGGACTTCCCGCCGATCCGCTTGCCCAGCCCCCACGTGGCCCGCCCCGCGATACCGAGCGGCAGCGCGGCCAGCTTGACCGTACGGGTGACCGCCTTCCGGGGAAGATCAGACATACGCCCCTCCAGTTCCCAGACTGCTGTGCCGCGAGCGGCGGTTCGGAGCGCGCCTCGGCCCCCAACGCATCCTGCCATGGCCGTCCCACCCACCGGACTGGGGCACCCGCCCCGGATCCGGCGGGAGTCAGGCCGCTCACGAGAGCACCGCCCCGGACTCCGGAGCCGGCACGGCCGCCCCGCACGGGCAGTCCGGATGGGGGGTCAGCCCCGAGCGCTCCCAGTGCAGCGCCGGCAGGGCGGCCTCCCAGCGGGAGCCGGTGGAGGCCGGCAGGCGTCCGTCGAGGAAGGCCAGGGTGTGGGCCGCGGCCAGGCCGGCCACCGCCGTGGAGAGCCCCAGGTCGCAGGCGGCCCGGTCCCGGCGCCGGTGAGCCGACCGCCACTGGACCAGCATCCGCGGCCAGGCCGGGTCCCGGTCGACGCGCTCGCGCTCCATGCACCCGGCGCAGGCCGTCACCCCCGGCAGCACCAGCGGCCCGACCAGCCCCGTCCCCTCCAGCACCCCCGCGTACAGGTGCGGGGTGCCCGTCGCCACCCAGTCGGCGGCCGTCGCCGGATCGGGCGCCCACGCCTGGAGGCCGTCCCGGGGCGCGACCACCACCAGCGCGATCTCCGGCCCCGGCCCCTCGGGGTCGCCCTCCCGCGGGGCCCGCCCCGGGGCCGACTCCCGCACGAGGGCCCGCGCCGCCTCGGCCCGCAGCCGGCCCACGCTCCCCGGGCCCAGCCCGCCCGGTGCCACATCGGCCGGCTCCACCCGGCCCCCGTCCAGCACCTCGACCCGGCCCACCCCGGCTCCCGCCAGCACGGCGGCGACCAGCGCCCCCACCCGGCCGCTCCCGCGCACCCGGACCCGTATGGCCCGGCGGGCCGCGACGCCCCGTAAGTCACCCCCGGGCTCCGGGTGCACCAGGGACAGCGAGCCCAGATCGGGGCCGAGCCGCTCCAGCGCCTCCGGGCGGCTCCGCACGGCCTGGGCGCGGGGCCCTCCCGCCGTGGCGTCGTCGAGCAGTCCGGCCCCCGCGAGCCGCCGGACCAGCCCGTCCGCCTGACCCTCCGGCAGCCCCATCCCGCGGGCCTCCGCCCGCAGCAGCTCCATGCCGCGCGTCCCGTCGATCCGGTCGATCAGGGATCCGGTGGCCGTGTCCACCGGGCCGAGCACCACCGCATGCGCCGGGGTCACCCCGAACTGCACCGTCTGCAGGTCCCGCCATGCCCGTGCCAGCGCGGGCTTCACCTTCGGATACATCGCCGCCTCCTCGTTTCCCCGTACCGTCCGCGGCCGCTTCCCCGGCCTCCTCCGTCACGATGCCCGCCCGTCGGAAGGAGTGAGGAGACTTGTCCACAGGCAAGGGGTATTAGGCATATGGGATGAATGGAAGGGGTGTTCTCGGAGGGGGCCGAGCAGGGATCCCGAGGGATCTCGTTCGAAGCGCGGACGTGCG
This sequence comes from Streptomyces katrae, assembly GCF_002028425.1. Classification (GTDB taxonomy): domain Bacteria; phylum Actinomycetota; class Actinomycetes; order Streptomycetales; family Streptomycetaceae; genus Streptomyces; species Streptomyces katrae_A. The sequence continues at coordinate 5,119,993 of NZ_CP020042.1, forward strand.
GGACTTCCGCCGCGGCGACCGGGTACCGTCGAGGCGTGTCCGCCGACCCATCCCCGCACGCCGTCGAAGTACGCCGGAGCGCGCGCCGCCGCAGGACCGTCTCCGCCTACCGCGAGGGTGACCGGACGGTCGTGCTGATCCCTGCCCGGATGTCCGAGGCGGAGGAGCGGCGCTGGGTGGGCGTCATGCTCGACAAGCTCGCCGCCCAGGAGAGCAAACGCACCCTCGGCGACACGGAACTCACCGAACGCGCCGCGCGTTTGTCCGAGCAGTACCTCAGCGGCCGCGCCCGCCCCCGCTCGGTCCGCTGGGTCACCAACCAGAACACCCGCTGGGGTTCCTGCACCCCCGCCGAAGGCAGCATCCGGCTCTCCCACCGGCTCCAGGGGATGCCGGAGTACGTGGTCGACTACGTGCTCCTGCACGAGCTGGCGCACCTGCTCGTCCCCGGCCACGGCCCCCGGTTCTGGGAGCTGCTGGAGGCCTACCCGAGGACCGAGCGGGCCCGTGGCTTCCTCGAGGGAGTGGTCGCGGCGGAGCGGCTGCCCAGGATTCCGGCCGCCCGCGAGGAATGAACGCCCCGCGCCGGGCGCGATATGTACCGGGTCGGTACCGGCTTGCCCGGATGTCGCCGGGAGCCGTTAGCCTGAGCGGCACACAACCGCGGGCACGCATCCGGCGGCACACCATCAGGCAGGCGAGCAGCCGCGCACTCACACTCGGGACGGGGGACGGTCGGACGTATGGCCAGGGAATTCCAACGCGGCCACAAGGCCAGGATCAGTGACCTGACGGCGGGTACCGATCTGTACGTGGGCGTCCAGATCGCCGGGCCCGGACTGACCTTCGACATCAGCTGCTTCGGCCTCGACGCCGACGAACGCCTGTCGGACGACCGCTACTTCGTCTTCTACAACCAGCCGAAGTCGCCCGAGGAGTCCGTCCAGCTGCTCGGCGCGCAGGCCGGGGACACCGAGTCCTTCCGGGTGACCCTGGACCACGTGCCCGCGTCCATCCACCGGCTCTCCTTCACCGCCAGCCTCGACGGCGACGGGCAGATGTCGCAGATCGGCCCCGGCTACATCCGGATCGTGGCGGGCGGCGAGGAAGTCGTCCGGTACTCCTTCACGGGCTCGGAGTTCAGCACCGAGCGCGCCCTGATGATCGGCGACTTCTACCGCAAGGACGTGTGGCGCTTCGCCGCCGTCGGCCAGGGCTTCGACGGCGGGCTCGCCGCGCTGCTGGAGAACTTCGGCGGCGAGGTCGCCGAGGAGGAGCCCCAGCAGCAGGCCCCGGTCCCGGCCCAGCCGCAGGCCGCCGCCCCCGGGTTCGCCCCGCCGCCCCAGGCCGCCGCCCCGGCGCCGCCCGCCCCCGCCCCGTCCTACGGCGCCCCGGTCCACCACCACCAGCAGCAGCCGCCCGCCCCCGCCCCGTACGCCCCGCCGCAGCAGCCCCAGCAGCAGCCCCCGGCCCCGGCCCCGGCCCCGGCGGCGGTGCACTCGGCCCCCACCATGGTCGGCCCGCTGACCCCGCCCGCCCCCGCGACCCCCTACGGCCAGCCCCCGCACCCGCCGCAGCAGCCCGGCCCGCCCTCGTACGGCGGCGGCCGGCAGCCGCAGCAGCACGCGTACGGCGCCCAGGTCCCGCCCCCGGGACCGGCCCCGGCCCCCTACGGCCAGCCGCCCCAGCCCTCCTACGGCGGCCAGGTCCCGCCCCAGCAGCAGGGTTACCCCCAGCACCAGGGCTACCAGCAGCCCCCGTACGGCCAGCAGCCCCCCGCCCCCTACGGCGGCCAGGCGGCCCCGCAGGCCGGAGCGGGCCTCGCCGCCGCGCTCCAGCTGTACAAGGAAGCCCCCACGGGCGCCCGCTGGACCGCGCAGAACCACCAGATGATGCGGGTCGACCTGGCGGCGGGCGGCGGCCAGCCCGTCCTCGCCCGCCAGGGCAGCATGGTCCTCTACCAGGGCAAGGTCGACTTCGGCTACAAGGGCGCGGGCTTCGCCGGCCGCATCGTCGGCAACGCCACCGGCCAGGAGATGCAGCTGATGCGCTGCACCGGCCGCGGCCAGGTCTTCCTCGCGGAGAACGGCGCCCACCTGCACGCCATCGAGCTCCAGGGCGACGGCATCTGCGTCAACTCCGAGAACGTCCTCGCCTTCGACGAGTCCCTCCACCACGAGGTCCGCCGCATCGAGGGCCACGGCATCCCCGGCGGCGCCCTGTTCACCATGCTCTTCCAGGGCACCGGCACCGTGATCGTCAAGACGCACGGCACCCCCGTCGTCCTGCCCGTCACCCCGACCACCTTCGCCGACAGCAACGCCATCGTGGCCTGGTCCGCGGCTTCCCAGGTGATCGTTTCCAGCCAGGTCCGGCTGCGCCGCAACGCCTACCCCGGCCACAGCGGGGAGACCGTCAACCTCCAGTTCCGCGGCGCCCCCGGGAACTTCATCGTCGTCCAGCCGTACGAGGTCTGAGGGAGCCCGACATGAACGCCATGAACCCCATGAACCAGCAGCTCGCGGGCTACGCCCCCACCCCCGTCACGGCCCGCATGGAGAACCACGGCCGCGCGATGCTCAAGGTCGCCATGCAGAGCGGCCAGGACCTCTTCGCCCGCACCGGCTCGATGGTCGCCTACGAGGGCTTCGTCCAGTACGAGCCCAACCCGCCCGCCGTCCGCCAGATGGCCTCCCAGTGGCTGACCGGCGAAGGCGCCCCGCTGATGAAGTGCACCGGCGACGGGCTGCTCTACCTCGCCGACTACGGCGCCGACGTGGTCTGCATCAACCTCGACAACGACGCCCTCTCCGTCAACGGCACCAACCTGCTCGCCTTCGACGCCCACCTCCAGTGGGGCGTCGAGCGGGTCAAGGGCATGGCGAAGTTCGCCGGCCAGGGCCTGTTCAACGTCCAGGTCTCCGGCACCGGATGGGTGGCCATCACCTCCCGCGGCACCCCGATCGTCGTCGACTGCGGCCGCGGCGAGGACGAGACGTACGTCGACCCGGACGCGCTCGTCGCCTGGTCCCCGAACCTCAAGGTCAAGGGGAAGCGCAGCTTCAAGGCCTCGTCGATGATCGGCCGGGGCAGCGGGGAGGCCTACCAGATGGCCTTCTCCGGCCAGGGCATCGTCGTCGTACAGCCCAGCGAGGACAGCACCGACCGGCTCCGGACCCGGGGCTGAGGGGGAGCGGACACACCATGCAGAGCTCACTTTTCGGCCACGCCGAGCAGCAGTCCCAGGAGCGGTACACCGTCCAGAACCCGCAGCTCCTGCGGGTCACCCTGGCCGGCTCCGACGACGTCCTCGCCCGCAAGGGCTCGATGGTCGCCTACCAGGGCATCGTCGACTTCGACGGCGAGTACCAGAGCACCAGCCAGAGGGGGGCCCGCAGCCGCACCGGCGAGGGCCTCGACCTCATGCGCTGCTCCGGCCAGGGCACGGTCTACTTCGCCAACCTCGCCCAGCACGTCCACGTCCTCGACGTCGACCAGGACGGCCTGACCGTCGACAGCAGCTACGTCCTGGCCATGGACTCCACGCTGCACACCGAGGTCATCGCGGTCGACAGCCAGTACGGGATCTCCGGCACCGGCAAGTACCAGCTCAACATCACCGGCCGCGGCAAGGTCGCCCTGATGACCTCCGGACAGCCGCTGATGATGCAGGTCACCCCGGACAAGTACGTCAACGCCGACGCCGACGCCATCGTCGCCTGGTCCACCTCGCTGCGCGTGCAGATGCAGGCCCAGACCCACTCCGCCGGTGTCTGGCGCCGCCGCGGCAACACCGGCGAGGGCTGGGAGCTCAGCTTCCTCGGCACCGGCTTCGCCCTGGTGCAGCCCAGCGAGGTGCTGCCCCCGCAGAACGCCCAGCTCGGCCAGGGCATCGCCGCCCAGTTCGGCATGGGCCAGCACGGCGCGCACGCCCAGAACCAGAACAACGTCTGGAACTGAGAGCCGCACACACCGGCACCACGAAGGGGCGGACCCGTCAGGGCCCGCCCCTCCGTCATGGCCCCACGCCCTACGCGCCCAGCCGCTCCAGGGTCGCCTCCATCAGCCGCACCACCGAGGTGTCGGCCACCGAAGCGACCTCCGCGTACGGGAACCAGCGCAGGTCCAGCGACTCGTCGCTGATCTCCGCCACCACGCCGGCCGGAGCCAGCGCCGCGTACTGCACGTCCAGGTGCCAGTTGCACGGCGCCGGGATCGGGTGCCGGTCCAGCCGCACCGGGCCGCCCTCCAGCAGCGTCAGCCCGGAGGCGATGCCCGACTCCTCGACCGCCTCGCGCATCGCCGCGCCCGCCAGCGTGGTGTCACCGGGCTCGCAGTGCCCGCCCATCTGCAGCCACAGGCCGAGCTTCTTGTGCAGGGTCAGCAGGACACGGCCGCCCACCGGGTCGATCACCAGCGCGCTGCCCGTCACATGCCCCGCCTGGCAGGGCTTGTACATGCCGTCCGGGTGCTCCGCCAGGTGCTCCAGGTAGACGTCCCGGAGCCCGCGCTGCTGCTCGTCCGGGCCCGCGTACTCCTTCAGGACCAGGACGGCGTCCTCGTACAGACTCACTTCTTCTCGTCACCCTCGCCCTGGTCGCGCTTCTCGGCGGCCTCGCCGAGCATCTTGTCGATCTCCGAGAAGTCCAGCTGCTCGCGGTGCACGAACCCGTCCGGGTCGTCCAGGTCGGAGGCCGTGGGCAGCATGTCCGGGTGCTCCCACAGCCCGTCGCGCCCGTCCACCCCGCGCGCGTCGGTGAGCGAGGCCCACAGCCGCGAGGCGTCGCGCAGCCGGCGCGGCCGCAGCTCCAGCCCGATCAGCGTGGCGAAGGTCTGCTCCGCCGGGCCGCCCGAGGCACGCCGGCGGCGCATCGTCTCGCGCATGGCGTCGGCCGAGGTCAGCCGGGGCTTGGCCGCCTCGTGCACCACGGCGTCCACCCAGCCCTCGACCAGCGCGAGCGCCGTCTCCAGCCGGGCCAGGGCGGCCTTCTGCTCCGGGGTGTCCTGCGGCTGGAACATACCGCCCTGCAGGGCCTCCTGAAGCTGCTCCGGGTTGGACGGGTCGAGGTGTCCGACCACGTCCTCCAGCTTCGAGGTGTCCACCTTGATGCCCCGGGCGTACCCCTCCACCGCACCGAACAGGTGCGAGCGCAGCCACGGCACATGCGCGAAGAGACGGGCGTGCGCCGCCTCGCGCAGGGCCAGGTACAGCCGCACCTCGTCGGAGGGGACGCCCAGGTCCTTGCCGAAGCTCTCGATGTTCAGCGGCAGCAGCGCCGCCCGCCCGGCCGGGCCCAGCGGCAGCCCGATGTCCGTGGAGCCGACGACCTCGCCCGCGAGGGTGCCCACGGCCTGGCCGATCTGCTGGCCGAACATGGCCCCGCCCATGGAGCGCATCATGCCGAGCAGCGGGCCCGCCATGGCCTGCATCTCCTCGGGCAGCACACTGCCCATGGCCGCGCCGACCCGCTCGGCCACCGGGTCCACCAGCTCCTTCCACACCGGGAGGGTCGCCTCGACCCACTCGGCGCGGCTCCACGCGACGGCCGCGGTGGCACCCGACGGCAGGGAGGTCACCCCGTCCAGCCACAGGTCGGCCAGACGCACCGCCTCCTCCACCGCCGACTTCTCGGCGACGCCGACGCTGGCGTCCTTCACGCCGTCCGGCGTGCCCTGCGCGACGGTCTGGCGGGCGATGTCCTTGGCCATGTCCCAGTTCACGGGACCGCCCTCGTAGCTGAGCATCTGGCCCAGCTGCTGGAAGGCGGCGCCCAGATCGCCCGGGTTCATCGAACCGAACATCGCGGCGAACGGATTGTCCGCACCGCCGGGGAGGCCGCCCGGGCCGAACCCGAACGGATTCCCGGGGCCGCCCTGGCCCCCCTTCTTGCCCTTGTCGCCGTCCTCCGGCTCCTCCGGCGGAAGGCCGAATCCGAATGGGGTGTCGCTCACGGGTTTCCTCGGCTCGTAGGGCCGCCGGCGGGTGCCGACGGGCAATGGTCCGACAACACCACCCAGCGTAGACACCACTCCCGCTTCCGGGCTCGGTGCTCCGCCGACTCCTGGGCTGCGGCAGGATGGACATCACCTGGTGGGTACGCGTCACGGCGCGTCCCCACTGAAGACAACCGCTGGAGACGCCCGGTGAGTTCCCCAGATCCGCAGGCTCGCGCGCCGCACGACGCCGAAAACCGCCCTGAGCACGGCGACAGCGCCCCCGGCGTTCGCCAGCCGCGAAACGAGGCCGCCCCCCGCCGCCGCAGCCCCGTGATCGCGGTCACCGGGGCCGCCTCCGGCGTCGGCGCCGCGCTCGTGGGCCGCCTCGCCGAGTCCGACGAGGTCAAGCAGGTCATCGCCATCGACGAGCGGCGCGGGGACTGCGCCGGCGCCCAGTGGCACGTCCTGGACGTACGCGACCCCGCCATCGCCGAGAAGCTGCGCGGCGCGGACGTGGTCGTGCACCTCGCGCTCGACCTCGACCTGGAGACCGACCCCGCGGCCCGCACTGCGTACAACGTACGCGGAACCCAGACCGTGCTCACCGCCGCCGCGGCGGCCGGGGTGCACCGGGTCGTGCTCTGCACCTCCGCGATGGTCTACGGGGCCCTGCCCGACAACGACATCCCGCTCTCCGAGGACTCCGAGCTGCGGGCCACCGCCGAGGCCACCGGCGTCGGCGACCTGCTGGAGATCGAGCGCCTGGGCCGCCGGGCCCCCCGCGCCCACCCCGGCCTGAACGTCACGGTGCTCCGCCCGGCCGTACTCGTCGGCGGCACGGACACCGCCCTGACCCGCTACTTCGAGTCCCCGCGCCTGCTCGTCGTCGCGGGCTCCCGGCCCACCTGGCAGTTCTGCCACGTCGAGGACCTGGTCAGCGCCCTGGAGTACGCCGCCCTGGAGAAGGTGGAGGGCGAGCTGGCCGTCGGCTGCGAGGGCTGGCTGGAACAGGAGGAGGTCGAGGAGCTCAGCGGCATCCGCCGCATGGAGCTGCCCTCGGCGGTGGCCCTGGGCGCCGCGGCCCGGCTGCACCGGATCGGCCTGACCCCCTCCCCGGCCGGGGACCTCGCCTACACGATGCACCCCTGGGTGGTCAGCGTCAGCGGGCTGCACGCAGCCGGCTGGCGGCCCCGCTGGACCAACGAGGCGGTGCTGGCCGAGCTGCTCCAGGAGGTCGCGGGCCGGCACACCGTCGCGGGCCGCCGCCTGGGCCGCAAGGACGCCGCCACGGCCGCCGGAGCCGCCGGCGCGACGGTGGCCCTGCTGGGCGCCGCCGCCGCGGTCCGCCGGGCCCGCAGGCGCCGCGGCCTCTGACCGGCCGCACGCCCCCGGCCCCCACGGGCCCGGACACCGCTCCGGGCCCGGCCGGAGCCCGGGCCTCCTGTAGGAGACTCCCAACCGGCCGGTCACGGCACGGGCGATCCGGCTATTCCGCCACGTCAGCCCCTGAGGCACGATGGATGACATGGCACCGCACTTCGACCACCCCGGCGAGCAGGCCGCCCAGGACCCGATCCGGCTGCTCGCGATCCGCGAGACCCCGCTCTCGATCGACGAGGTCTTCAAGGCCGTCGGCGACGACGCCACGGGAGGCACCACCCTCTTCGTCGGCACGGTGCGCAACCACGACGGCGGCGCGGACGTCGACTCCCTCGGCTACTCCTGCCACCCGACGGCCGAGGCCGAGATGCGCCGCATCGCCGAGCGCGTCGTGGAGAAGTACCCGGTCCGCGCCCTGGCGGCCGTCCACCGCATCGGCGACCTGGCCGTCGGCGACCTCGCCGTGGTCGTCGCCGTCTCCTGCCCGCACCGCGGCGAGGCCTTCGAGGCCTGCCGCATGCTGATCGACGACCTCAAGCACGAGGTCCCGATCTGGAAGCATCAGACCTTCTCCGACGGCACGGAGGAGTGGGTCGGCGCCTGCTGAGGACCCGGGCGACGCCCCGCCGGGCCCCACCGGCGGACGGAGTCCGGCGCAGGCGGCCCGAAGCCTGGGAGGCGCCCCGCGCCGAGCAGTGCGAGGTCGCCGTGGAAGAGGGGACCTTCTCCGACGGCACGGAGGAGTGGGTCGGCGCCTGCTGACCCCGGCCCGCACACCGTGGCCCCCTGGTCGCGCAGGCGCGCCCGGGCGGGAGTACCCTCACACCCGTTCGGCCGCGCAACACGCCCTCGATTTGCGTAACCCCCCCACGGGCACGAGCGTTGAAGCCACCGACGACACTCGTACTTTCGGGGCAGGGAGGCACGTCCATGGCGTCACTGGCGTGGTTGCTGATTCCGCTGTTCGCCGCGATCGGGGCGGCGATATGGGGCAGCTGGGCAGCGCGCGACCGCACGCAGGGAGACATATCCGAGCTCGCCGGCTACGCGAGGTTCCGCGAGGCCATGGACAAGGCCGACGAGGCGAGGCAGAAGGAGAAGGCGCACTCCGGTTCCGACGCCGTCTGACGCGTCCCAGGAGTCCGCGGTGACCGGGCCGGCCGGGCCCTCCGCTGAGAATCGCCTGAGAGTCCCGCCCGCGGGCCCCGTACGGACCGGCCCCACGGGTCGCGTCCCAGGACCGTCCCGTACTGTCGATCCATGCCACGCCGTACAGCGACGATGCTCGCCTCCTCCCTCGTGCTGTTCGCGCTGCTCTGCGCGGGAGTGTTCCTGAAGGTCCCGTACTCCGAGATGAGTCCCGGACCGACCGTGAACACCCTGGGCGAATCGCACGGCGAGCCCGTCCTGAACATCTCCGGTCACCAGACGTACCCGACCACCGGCCACCTCAACATGACGACGGTCCGCGTCACCGGCGCCGACTACGACATGAACCTGCTCGAAGCGGTCTACGGCTGGATCGCGGGCGACAACATCGTCGTCCCGCACGAGAACCTCTACCCGGACGGCAAGACGGACAAGGAGTCGACGCAGGAGAACGCCGAGGAGTTCAGCCAGTCGCAGGAGAGCGCCAAGGTGGCCGCCCTCAAGCAGCTCGGCATCCCGGTCAGCGCCCGCGTCATCGTCGCCAGCGTCGTCAAGGGCAGCCCCTCCGAGGGCAAGCTGCACGCCGGGGACGTCGTCAAAGCCGTTGACGGCAGCCCCGTCACCGCCCCCGGCGACGTCGCGAAGCTCGTCACCAAGCACAAGCCGGGCGAGCCCGTCGAGTTCACCCTCGTGCCCGCCGCCGACGCGGCCGAGGCCGAGAAGGCGAACCGCGAGCCCACCACCACCGCCAAGGTGACCGTCACCGCGGGCAAGGCGCCGGACGACGGCCACGCCATCGTCGGCATCAAGGCCGGGACCGACCACACCTTCCCGTTCCCGATCGACATCAAGCTCGCCGACGTCGGCGGCCCCAGCGCCGGCCTGATGTTCGCCCTGGGCATCGTCGACAAGCTCACCCCGGAGGACCTGACCGGCGGCAAGTTCATCGCCGGCACCGGCACCATCGACGACACCGGCAAGGTCGGCCCGATCGGCGGCATCCAGATGAAGACCATCGGCGCCCGCCAGGCCGGCGCCGAGTACTTCCTCACCCCGGCCGAGAACTGCGCCTCCGCCGCCGCCCAGGTCCCCGACGGCCTGACCCTGGTGAAGGTCTCCACCATCGACGACGCCACCAAGGCCCTGCAGAAGATCAGCAAGGGGGACACGGCCGGACTGCCGAGCTGCACGAAGTCGTGATCCGGCGCCTCCGGCCGCGCCCCCGGGCCCGCGGGGCCCGGGCCTTCGGGCGTTCGGGGCCTCAGGCGAACGTCGCCGCCAGCGCGTCGGCCAGGCCGGGCACCAGGCTCGCGCCGGTCAGCACCTCGCTGGAGGAGTCCTTCTCCCGCAGCCGCACGGCCGACTCCCGCGAGCCGTCGCGCAGGACGCCCACCGTCAGGCGCACCTCCTGCCGCTCCGGGTGGCCGGCGACCCACTTGGCCAGCTGCTTGTCGCTGAGCCCCTCCGGTACGGAGGCCTCGGCGGACGGCGGCAGCATCAGCCGCTCCACCGTCAGGGCGCACCCGACGACCGCGTCGGGCCAGGCGATGGTTCCCAGGAACTTGTCCAGCGGGGTCCCGGCCGGCACCTCGTCCTGCTCGATCGGGGTGAGCTGGGCCTTGCCGGCGTCGTCCTTGTCGAGGCCGAGCTGGTTCGCGAGGCCGGGCTCCTGCCGGCGCAGGCGGGCCGTGTCGACCAGGGCGAAGAGGCGGGCGGGCTTGTCCCAGCCGAGGGTGGTGGCGTACTCGTCGATCTCGAGGACGGCGCGGGTCAGCGGACTGGCCGCCATGGGGGTGCCGGGGGAGGGCGAAAGGTTGGACATGGACAACATCCTGCCTCCTTTCTCCCCGATACCGGGAACTGACTAAAGCCTCAGTAAGTTGCATGGGTGGGCCCTACCATCGTGGGCCCACGACCAGACCCAGCGACATTCGAGGTGCGCACCTTGGCTTTCCAGATGCCGGACCGCGGCGGAGGCCCCTCCGGGCCACGGATGAGAGTCGGCCGCCCCTCCCGGCGCGCCCGGACCCTTCTGCTGACCCTGGGCGTCCTGGCCGTCCTGGCCATGGCGTTCATCATGTTCGCCGGGTTCTGGACGGACTGGCTCTGGTTCCGCTCCGTCAAGTACTCCTCCGTCTTCACCACCACCCTGTGGACCAAGATCGGCCTCTTCGCCGTCTTCGGACTGCTGATGGCGGGTGCCGTCGGGCTGAACGTGTGGCTGGCCTACCGGCTGCGGCCGCCGCTGAGCGCGATGTCGATGGAGCAGCAGAGCCTCGACCGGTACCGGATGAGCGTCGCGCCGTACAAGAAGTGGCTGCTCCTGAGCGTCGCCGCGGTGGTCGGGCTGATCGCGGGCGCCTCGGCGGCCGGCCAGTGGAAGACCTGGCTGATGTACGTGAACGGGGTGCCCTTCGGCAAGAAGGACCCCCAGTTCCATCTCGACGTCTCCTTCTACACTTTCGACCTGCCCTGGTACCGCTTCCTGCTCGGCTTCGGCTTCGCCGCCGTCGTGCTGTCGGTGATCGCGGCCGTCGTCGTGCACTACCTGTACGGCGGACTGCGCGTGACCAGCCCGGGCGCCCGGGCCACCGCCGCGGCGACCGGGCACCTGTCGGTGCTGCTCGGCCTCTTCGTCACGTTCAAGGCGATCGCCTACTGGCTCGACCGGTACGGCCTCGCCGTGAAGTCCAGCGACTTCAAGGCCTCCGACAACTGGACCGGCCTGCGCTACGTCGACGCCAACGCCTACCTGCCGGCGAAGACCATCCTCGTCGCCATCGCCGCGATCTGCGCGGTGCTGTTCTTCGCCACCCTGTGGCGGCGCACCTGGCAGCTGCCGGTCATCGGCTTCGGCCTGATGGTGCTCTCGGCGATCCTGATCGGCGGGCTCTACCCGGCGATCGTGCAGAAGTTCCAGGTCCAGCCGAACGAGCAGGCCAAGGAATCCCCGTACGTCGAGAAGAACATCAAGGCCACGCGCGACGCCTACGGGATCGACGGGGCCGAGGTCAAGGACTACCCGGGCGTCCCGCAGACCGACGACCGGACCAAGCTGCGGCCGGTGGCCGACACCACCGCGAGCCTGCGCCTGCTCGACCCGAACATCGTCTCGCCGGCCTTCCAGCAGCTCCAGCAGGTCAAGGGCTACTACGGCTTCCCCTCCACGCTGGCGGTCGACCGGTACAACGGCCAGGACACCGTCATCGGGCTGCGCGAGCTGAACATCGGCGGCATCCCGAAGAACAACTGGATCAACGACCACTTCAAGTACACCCACGGCTACGGCGTCGTCGCGGCCAAGGGCACCACGGTCAAGGACGGCGCCCCCGACTTCACCCAGTCCGACCTGCCTTCCAAGGGCATGTTCGGCACGAACTTCGAGCAGCGCATCTACTACGGCGAGCAGACGAAGCAGTACTCGATCGTCGGCGGACCGCAGAAGGAGCTCGACTACTCGGACGACAAGGGCGAGAAGGAGACCAGCTACAAGGGCGACTCGGGCGTCAACCTGAACAACCCGGTCAACCGCGCCGCCTACGCGCTCGCCTTCAGCGAGCCCCAGATCCTCTACTCGGGGGCCATCGGCGAAGGCTCGCGGATCCTCTACAACCGCACGCCCAAGGACCGCGTCGAGGCCGTCGCGCCCTGGCTGACCATCGACGGCGCCCCGTACCCGGCCGTCGTCGACGGGCGGATCAAGTGGATCGTCGACGCCTACACGACGACGAACGGCTACCCGTACGCCTCGCGCACCACGCTGGGCCAGAGCACCGCCGACTCGCTGACCAACAGCCAGCGCGCCGTGGTGGCCCAGGAGAACCGGGTCAACTACATCCGCAACTCGGTGAAGGCCACCGTCGACGCCTACGACGGCACGGTGAACCTCTACCAGTGGGACACCCAGGACCCGGTCCTGAAGACCTGGATGAAGGCCTTCCCGGGCACGGTGAAGCCCAAGAGCGAGATCTCCAAGCCGCTCATGGACCACCTGCGCTACCCGCAGGACCTCTTCAAGGTCCAGCGCGAGCTCCTGACCCGGTACCACGTCACCGACCCGCAGACCTTCCTCAGCGGCAGCGAGGCGTGGGCCGTCCCGGACGACCCGACGACCAAGGCCGGTACGGCCGTTCCGCCGTACTACCTGTCGATGAAGATGCCGGGCCAGCCGGAGAAGGACCAGGTCTTCTCGCTGACGACCACCTTCACGCCGAACGAGCGGCCCAACCTGAGCGCCTTCATGGCGGTGAACGCCGATCCGGGCACCCCGGACTACGGCAAGATCCGGATCCTGAAGATGCCGACCAGCAAGCCGCCGGACGGCCCGGGCCAGGTGCAGAGCAAGTTCCAGTCGGAGCCGAAGATCGCCGAGTCGATCCGGCTGCTGCGCGGCGGTGACTCGGAGATCGAGTACGGCAACCTGCTCGCGGTGCCGATGGACGGCGGGATGCTCTACGTGGAGCCGGTGTACGTCCGCAGCTCGGGCCTCAAGTACCCGCTGCTGCGCAAGGTGCTGGTGACCTACGGCGGCCAGACGGCCTTCGAGGACACCCTGGAGAAGGCGCTGAACGTGGTCTTCGGAGCCGAGGCCCCGACCACACCGGTGCCGCCGGAGACCCAGCCGACCAAGCCGGGCGAGACCACCACCAACCCGCCGGCCGCACAGGACCCGACGGTCAAGGCGGCCCTGGCCGACGCCCAGAAGGCGGTCGAGGACGCCGACAAGGCCATGAAGGCCGGCGACTGGGCCGCGTACGGCAAGGCCCAGAGCGACCTCCAGGCGGCGCTGAAGCGGGCGGTCGACGCCGAAGCCAAGCTGACGGCCCCCAAGCCGGGAGGCTAGGCGGCCCGGTCGCAAACGGGTAATGGCTCCGTCCCGCGCCGTGATACTGTGGTTTCACCGACGCGGGGTGGAGCAGCTCGGTAGCTCGCTGGGCTCATAACCCAGAGGTCGCAGGTTCAAATCCTGTCCCCGCTACTGAAGACGAAGGCCCGGATCCCATGGGATCCGGGCCTTCGTCATGCCCGGATGAGATTCGGATGAGATTCCGACGGGGCCCGGAGCGGGCTCGCACGGGTCATGAGGGGCCGGTAGGAAGCTGCTGGGGGACACGAGGTCACTGGGGCGGGTGAGTTGAGGTGTGAGCGTGTTTGACTTGTCTCTCTGTGGGCATGTCGACAAAACGCTGTAGTGACCTCACTGGCTGCGACATACCAGGTGTACGCGGGTAGCAGGTGATGCGACGATGGGATTTATGGGGGACAGGTCAACTCTGCTGGAGACAGGGCGGTTTGTGAGGGCGGAGGCCGAGTCGGGTACGGAGGCAGGCAAGACGGCTCCCGCTGTGAACGCGCAGACCGCACTGACCGATGCGGATTTCGCGGAAGAGGCCTTCGGCGACGCCGAGGGGGCGACCGACGCCGAACTGGAGGCGCGCCACCGGGTGGCCGCCGACAAGGGCGACCCCGGTGCCATGAGCGTGCTCGGCGCCCTGCTGCTGCGCCGCGGCGACCTGGCCGGGGCCGAGCCCTACCTGCGCGGCGCCACCGCTGCGGGGGACCGTGCCGCCGCCAACAACCTGGGCGTCCTCCTCCTCCAGCGCGGCTACCCCGACGAGGCCGCCGGCTGGTGGCGGGTCGCCGCCGTCGCCGGTTCCGCCCCCGCCGCGCACGCCCTGGGCCGCCACTACCGCGAGCGCGGGGACGAGCCCGCCGCCGAGTACTGGCTGCGCCAGGCGGCGGAGTCCGGCCACGCCCTGGGCGCCTACGGCCTGGCCGACCTGCTGGAGCACCGCGGGGACAAGGGCATCGAGCGCTGGTTCCGGGCCGCCGCCGAACAGGGCCACCGCGAGGCGGCCTACCGGCTGGCCCGGCACCTGCGCAAGGGCGATCCCGCCGAGGCCGAACAGTGGTACCGGCAGGCAGCCGCCCGCGGCCACCGGCGCGCCGGCCTGCACCTGGGCGCCCTCCTGGAGGCGCGCGGAGAGCTGAAGGAGGCCGGCCGCTGGTACCTCAGCTCCGCCAAGCAGGGCGAGGCCCGGGCCGCGTGCGCGCTCGGCTTCCTGCTGCGCGACGCCGGGGACGAGGACAGCGCGGCCGCCTGGTGGCACCGCGCCGCGCAGGACGGCGACGGGAACGCGGCCAACGCCCTGGGCGCGCTGCACGCGGCCCGCGGCGAGACCGAGACGGCCGAGAAGTGGTACCGGGTCGCGATGGACGCGGGCGACCACAACGGCGCCTACAACCTCGCCCTGCTGTGCGCCGCCCAGGAGCGGACGGCCCAGGCCGAGCAGTGGTACCGCCGCGCCGCCTACGCGGGCCACCGCGAGGCCGCCAACGCGCTGGCGATCATGCTGCTCCAGGCCGGGGACGCGGCGGGCGCCGAGCCGTGGTTCTCCAAGGCGGCCGAGGCGGGCAGCGTGGACGCCGCCTTCAACCTGGGCATCCTCTTCGCCAGCCGGGACGAGGACCGCTCCGCCCTGAAGTGGTACGAGCGCGCCGCCGCGGCCGGGCACACCGACGCCGCCCTCCAGGTCGGCATCGCCCTGGTGCGCGACGGCGAGGAGCGCGCCGCAGAACGGCACCTGCGCTGCGCCGCCAGCGGCGGCAGCGCGGAGGCGGCCTTCCGGCTGGCCTCGCTGCTGGAGTCGCTGGCCCCGCCGCCGGAGCCGGTGGCGCTGGGCGAGCCCGTCGGCGGCGCCGCGCGCTCCGAGAGCGAGGACTGGTACGAGCGCGCCGCCGAGCAGGGCCACCGCCGGGCCCAGGTGCGGGTCGGGATGCTGGCCGCGGCGCGGGGCGACCTGGCCGTGGCCGCCCGCTGGTACCGGGAGGCGGCCGAGGCCGGCTCGCGCAACGGCGCCTTCAACCTCGGGCTGCTCCTGGCCCGCGAGGGCAACGAGCCGGAGGCGGCCCTGTGGTGGACCCGGGCGGCGGTGGCCGGACACGGCCGGGCCGCCCTGCGCCTGGGGCTGCTCGCCGCCCGGCACGGGGACCTCGCGGAGGGCCAGAAGTGGTGCGTACGGGCCATGGAGCTCGGCCCCGCGGAGGTCGCCGAGCGGGCGGCCCGGCTGCGGGACGCCCTCGCGGAGGAACTCTCCGTATGAGGCCGTCCGGGGGAGCCCGCCCAGTGATTTGCATCTGCTGGGTGAACTCCCGTACAGTCGGGTTTACCGACGCGGGGTGGAGCAGCTCGGTAGCTCGCTGGGCTCATAACCCAGAGGTCGCAGGTTCAAATCCTGTCCCCGCTACTGAAGGCCCGAGGCCCGGATCCCATGGATCCGGGCCTCGAGTCGTTCCTGAACGTAAACACCTGTACGCACAAGAACGCCCGTACGCAGAAGAGAAGGCCGGGAGCTTCCGCCCCCGGCCTTCCCCGTTCCCTCGTCGCCTCAGCCGGCGGCGCAGTTCGGGCACACCCCGCGGTAGGTCACCTCGACCGCCGAGACCACGAAGCCGAAGCGCTCGCCCGCGGGCAGGTCGGCCAGCGGGTCGCCCGCCGGGTGGACGTCGCGGATGGCCCCGCACTGGGCGCAGACCAGGTGGTGGTGGGGCTGGTGGGCGTTCGGGTCGTACCGCTTGGCCCGCCGGTCCGTCGAGACCTCCAGCACCTCGCCGAGCGAGACCAGCTCGCCCAAGGTGTTGTACACCGTCGCTCGAGAAATCTCGGGCAGTTTGATCACAGCGCGTGCGTGCACTTCGTCTGCCGTCAGGTGAACGTGTTCACCGTCGAGTACTTCGGCCACGACACGCCGCTGGGCCGTCATGCGCCAGCCGCGTCCGCGAAGTCGTTCCAGCAGGTCACTCATACACGCCAGCCTAACAGTGGGGATTCGGTGCAGATCCCGAACCGATGTGGACTTGGATGCTTACTTGACTTAGACAAAGTCCATCGTAGGATCGGTTACGGCAAACGCCAAGGACAGGACTTGCAGGAAATGACGCAGGAGGCGCACGTGACGCAGGGACCGCTCACCACGGAGGCCGGGGCACCGGTCGCCGACAACCAGAACAGCGAGACCGCTGGGGTCGGCGGGCCGGTCCTCGTCCAGGACCAGCTCCTCCTGGAGAAGCTGGCTCACTTCAACCGCGAGCGCATCCCGGAGCGCGTGGTGCACGCCCGCGGCGCCGGCGCCTACGGCACCTTCACCGTGACCGCGGACGTCACGAAGTACACCCGGGCGAAGTTCCTCTCCGAGGTCGGCAAGCAGACCGAGACCTTCCTGCGCTTCTCCACCGTCGCGGACAGCCTCGGCGGCGCCGACGCCCGCCGTGACCCCCGCGGCTGGGCGCTGAAGTTCTACACCGAAGAGGGCAACTACGACCTCGTCGGCAACAACACCCCGGTGTTCTTCATACGCGACGCCATCAAGTTCCCCGACTTCATCCACACCCAGAAGCGCGACCCGTACACGGGCTCGCAGGAGGCGGACAACGTCTGGGACTTCTGGGGGCTGTCGCCCGAGTCCACCCACCAGGTGACCTGGCTGTTCGGCGACCGCGGCATCCCGGCGTCCTACCGCCACATGAACGGCTACGGTTCGCACACGTTCCAGTGGAACAACGAGGCCGGCGAGGTCTTCTGGGTCAAGTACCACTTCAAGACCGACCAGGGCATCAAGAACCTCACCCAGGCCGAGGCCAACCGGCTCGCCGGTGAGGACCCGGACTCCCACCAGCGCGACCTGCGCGAGTCCATCGAGCGCGGCGAGTTCCCGACCTGGACCGTGCAGGTCCAGATCATGCCGGACGCCGACGCGGCGAACTACCGCTTCAACCCGTTCGACCTCACCAAGGTGTGGCCGCACGAGGACTACCCGCCGATCGAGATCGGCAAGCTCGAGCTCAACCGGAACCCGGAGAACATCTTCGCCGAGGTCGAGCAGAGCATCTTCTCCCCGGCGCACTTCGTCCCCGGCATCGGTCCCTCCCCGGACAAGATGCTCCAGGGCCGTCTCTTCGCGTACGGCGACGCCCACCGCTACCGCGTCGGCATCAACGCCGACCACCTGCCGGTGAACCGCCCGCACGCCACCGAGGCGCGCACGAACTCCCGTGACGGCTACCTCTACGACGGCCGCCACAAGGGTGCGAAGAACTACGAGCCGAACAGCTTCGGCGGCCCCTTCCAGACGGACCGCCCGCTGTGGCAGTCCACCCCGGTCACGGGCGGCACGGGCAACCACGCCACCCCCTCCCACGCCGAGGACAACGACTTCGTCCAGGCGGGCAACCTCTACCGCCTGATGTCCGAGGACGAGAAGGGCCGTCTGATCGAGAACCTTTCCGGCTTCATCGCCAAGGTCTCCCGTGAGGACATCGTCGAGCGCGCGATCGACAACTTCCGCCAGGCGGACGGCGACTTCGGCAAGCGGCTGGAAGCCGCGGTCCAGGCCCTCCGCGGCTAGTACGGACCGCTTGCCGTAGCGGGACGGCGGGCCGGAACCCCTCGGGGCTCCGGCCCGCCGCCGTTTCACGCCGCCATGGCGCCCTGCCGCGTGCGCGCCCAGGAGCGGATGACGTCGCGGACGGAGACGATGCCCACCGGGCCGCCGTCCTCCAGCACGACCAGGTGCCGGAAGCCGCCGATGGCCATCGCCTCCGCGGCTTCCGCCACGGTGGCCTCGGGGGTGCAGAAGACGACGTTGTTCGTGGTGTGCGCGCCCACCGACTCCCGGTCGGGATCATGGCCGGCGCCGAGCGAGTTGAGGATGTCGCGCTCGGTGAGGATGCCGATGCCGCTGTGGTCGGGGTCGAGGACGACGGCCGCTCCGACCCGGCGGCCGGACATCAGGCAGGCCGCCTGACGGAGGGTGTGGGCAGGTCCGAGGGTCAGGATCACGGTGCTCATGGCGTCACGGACGAGCATGAAGAGAACCACCTCCTGGGTGAGCCCCGCTTCGAGAACCGCTTCACAAGCGCACAAGCGGGGGAGTCCCAGATTCCCATGGGCACGCTGCGTTATCAAGAGGGCGCGCTGAGTGCACGCCCCCGCGCGCCGGGATCAGGCGGAGGGGCGCAGGAAGCCCAGCATCTCGCCGTGCAGCAGCCCGTTCGAGGCGGCCGCGTTGCCGCCGTGCACCCCGTCCACGCCGTCGATGCTCGTGAACCGGCCGCCCGCCTCCTGGACCACGACCGCGAGGGCCGCCATGTCCCACAGGTTCAGCTCCGGCTCGGCGCACAGGTCCAGGGAGCCCTCGGCGACCATCATGTACGGCCAGAAGTCCCCGTAGCCGCGCGTGCGCCAGCAGGCGCGGGTCAGCTCCAGGAACCCGGGCAGCCGGCCCAGCTCCTCCCAGCCGGTCAGCGAGGAGAAGGCGAAGGAGGCGTCCGCCAGGGTGGCCACCTTCGAGACGCCGATCGGGCCCGCGGGCTCGCCCAGCGCACCGCCCGAGAAGGCGCCCCC
Organism: Streptomyces katrae; assembly: GCF_002028425.1. Classification (GTDB taxonomy): domain Bacteria; phylum Actinomycetota; class Actinomycetes; order Streptomycetales; family Streptomycetaceae; genus Streptomyces; species Streptomyces katrae_A. The sequence continues at coordinate 5,138,861 of NZ_CP020042.1, forward strand.
GCCCTGCGAGGCCCACCAGCGGCGGCCCAGCGCCGGGGCCGAGACCACGCCCACGACCGGACGGAACTCCCCGTCCTCGCCCTGCTCCATGAGGGAGATCAGGGTCGCCCACACGGGCACCCCGCGCACGTAGTTCTTCGTGCCGTCGATCGGGTCCACGACCCAGCGGCGCGGGCCCTCGCCCTTGAGCCCGTACTCCTCGCCGAGGATCGCGTCCCCGGGCCGCGCGGCCAGGATCCCGGCCCGGATGATCTCCTCTGCGGCCTGGTCGGCCTCGCTCACCGGAGTCATGTCCGGCTTCGTCTCCACCACCAGGTCCAGGGCACGGAACCGCTGCATGGTGGCGGCGTCCGCCGCGTCGGCGAGTTCGAGGGCGAGGCGCAGGTCGTCGTCATACGTGGACATGCCCGAACAGTACCGAGAGTCCACCGGCCCGGCGAACGGCGTCCACGGAACGGCCGGGAGGCGCCCTTGACAGGATCTGGCGGTCCGTCAAATCTTGCGGGAGAGCCAGGCCCGGTGACCGCCGGCCGGCGCGACAGGCGGTGGAGGCGACGGATGTCGGCGGCCCGGGAATCCTTGCTGGAAGCGGCCGAAGCGGCGCTGTGCGCCCGCCCCTGGCCGGCCGTGCGGATGGTGGAGGTCGCCACCGCCGCCGGGGTCTCGCGCCAGACCCTCTACAACGAGTTCGGCGGCAAGGACGGCCTCGGCCGGGCCCTGGTGCGCCGCGCGGCCGACTGGTACCTCGACGGGGTGGACCGGACGCTGGCCGCCGCCCCGCCCGGGCACACCGCCGGGGAGCGGCTCGCGGCGGTCGCCGAGTGGACCGTACGGGCCGCCCGTGCGCGTGCGCTCGTACGGGCCCTGCTGACCGGGGCCTGGGACCCGGCGCTGCCCGCGCCGCCCCCGGCCGGGAGCCGGCACGCGGTCGGGCCGGGGGAGCTGACCCGGGCCGCCCGCGACCGGGCCGCCGCCGCGCTGCCGCAGGAGCCGGCGCGCCGCTGCGAGCTCGCCGTCCGGCTGGCGCTGTCCTACGTGGTCGCACCGGGGGAGGAGCCGGGGGACCGGGAGCTGCTGCGGCTGCTCAGTGGGCCGAGCCGGAGAGCTGCAGGCCGATGACGCCCAGGATGACCAGCGTGATCGAGACCAGCTTGAGGGTGGAGACCAGGTCCCCGAGGAAGACCATGCCGTAGATGGCGGTCCCGGCCGCGCCGATGCCCGTCCACACCGCGTACGCCGGGCCCACGTCCAGCTTCTTGAGGGCCAGGGTCAGCAGGCCGAAGCTGCCGAGCGCGAAACACGCGAAGGCGATCGTCGGCCACAGCCGGGTGAACCCGTGGGACAGCTTCAGGCAGACCGCGAAACCGGTCTCCAGGATTCCCGCGACCACCACCAGCAGCCACGCCATGTCGAATGCCTCCCCGCGTCAGGTGACATCGCGTCACTGGGTGGGATTATGCATTTACCAGACCGGGTGTGGTGCAAACCCCGCCGGACGATCAGTCGCCTTCGCGGCGCTCGCGCGTCCCCAGCAGCCGGCGCAGCGAGTACAGCCGTGCCGGGTCGGCGTGGCCGTCCTGCACCCACTGGTCGAGCGCGCAGTCCGGTTCGTCGTGGCTGCACGCGCGCGGGCACTCCTCCGTGCCCGGCACCAGGTCCGGGAAGGCCAGCACCACCCGCGAGGGGTCCACGTGGTGCAGGCCGAAGGAGCGCACGCCGGGGGTGTCGATGACCCAGCCGTCCCCCGACGGCAGGGGCAGGGCCAGCGCCGAGGTGGTGGTGTGCCGGCCGCGGCCGGTGACCTTGTTGACGTGGCCGGTGGCGCGCTGGCGGCCCTCGGCGACCAGCGAGTTCACCAGCGTGGTCTTGCCCACGCCCGAGTGGCCGACGAAGGCGGTGATCCGGCCCTCCAGGCGCTCGCGGACCCGCTCGGCGGCGTCGCCCGCCTCCAGCTCCTCCCGGTTGGTCACCACGTAGTTCAGACCGAAGGTCGAGTAGACCTCCAGGATCTTGTCCGGGGAGGTCAGGTCGGACTTGGTGAGCACCAGCAGGGGCTCCAGCCCCGCGTCGTACGCCGCCACCAGGCAGCGGTCGATCATCCGGGGCCGGGGCTCCGGGTCCGCCAGGGCCGTGACGATGGCCAGCTGGTCGGCGTTGGCGACGACCACCCGCTCGTACGGGTCGTCGTCGTCCGCGGTGCGCCGCAGGACGGACTTGCGCTCCTCGATCCGCACGATCCGGGCGAGGGTGTCCTTCTTGCCGGACAGGTCACCGACGATCCACACCCGGTCGCCGACCACCGCCGCCTTGCGGCCCAGCTCGCGGGCCTTCATCGCGGTGATCGTGCGGTCCTCGACCAGACAGGTCAGCCTGCCCCGGTCGACGGTGAGGACGAAGCCCTCGGAGGCGTCCTCGTGCTTGGGCCGGATGTTCGTCCGCGCCCGGTTGCCCTTGGGGTTCGGGCGCTGGCGGATGTCGTCCTCGTCGGTGTGCTTGCCGTACCTGCGCATGACCGGGCCCCTACGCTCCCGCTCCTGCTTCCGCTTCTGTTCCCGCTCCCGCTGCCGTTGCCGCTGCCGTTCCGGCCCCTGTGAGCATGTCCGTCCACATCTTCGGGAAGTCGGGCAGGGTCTTCGCGGTCGTCGCCACGTTCTCGATCTCCACGCCCTTCACGGCCAGCCCGATCACCGCGCCCGCGGTGGCCATGCGGTGGTCGTCGTAGGTGTGGAAGACCCCGCCGTGCAGCGGGCGCGGGCGGATGTGCAGTCCGTCGGCCGTCTCGGTGACGTCGCCGCCGAGCTCGTTGATCTCCTTGGTGAGCGCGGCCAGCCGGTCCGTCTCGTGCAGTCGCAGGTGGGCCACCCCGCGCAGGGTGGACGGGGAGTCGGCCAGCGCCGCCACCGCGGCGATGCCCGGGGTCAGCTCGCCGACCTCGCCCAGGTCCACGTCGATGCCGTGGATGCGGCCCGTGCCGGTGAAGACCAGGCCCGCGTCGGTCAGCTCGCAGGAGCCGCCCATCTCCGTGAAGATGCGGCGCAGCTCGTCACCGGGCTGCGTGGTGCGGTGCGGCCAGTCCGGGATGGTGACCGTGCCGCCGGTGATCAGCGCCGCCGCCAGGAACGGCTGGGCGTTGGACAGGTCCGGCTCCACGACCAGGTCCCGGCCGAGCAGGGCGCTCGGCGCGACCCGCCACACGTTCTTCTCGCCCCCGGCCTCGGGCGTGTCGACCTGGGCGCCCGCCGCGCGCAGCATCTCCACCGTCATCCGGATGTGCGGCATCGACGGCAGGTTCGCGCCGGTGTGCCGGACCTCGACGCCCTGGTTGAACCGGGGGGCGGACAGCAGCAGCGCCGAGACGAACTGCGAGGAGTTCGACGCGTCGATCTCGACCGTGCCGCCCTCCAGGGCGCCGCCGCCGTGGACGGTCATCGGCAGCGCGCCGCGGCCGTCGTCCTCGATCCGGGCACCCAGGGCGCGCAGCGCGTTGATGACCTCGCCGAGCGGGCGCTCGTAGGAGCGGGGGTCGCCGTCGAAGCGGATGTCGCCGGCGGCCAGGGTGGCGACGGGCGGCAGGAAGCGCATGACCGTGCCCGCGTTGCCGACGTCGACCGTGGCCGGGCCGTGCAGCGCGGCCGGGATGACCCGCCAGGCCTCGCCGCCCGCGCCGGCCCCGGCGGAGCTGGAGGAGACCGTCTCCTCGATGCCGACGCCCAGGGCGCGCAGCGCGTCCGACATCAGCTGCGAGTCGCGCGAGCGCAGCGGACGGCGCACCCAGCCCGGCTCGGAGGCCAGGGCGGCGAGCACGAGGGCGCGGTTGGTGACCGATTTGGACCCCGGCACGGTGACGGTGGCGTGGACGGCGCCCTCGGCGAGCGGAGCGGGCCAGAGGGGGTGGAGCGCGGGGGTCTCGGTCATGGCCCCCACTTTAGTGGCTCCCCGCTACCCCGGATCTTGATCGCTCCCGCGTCTCACAGGCCGAGCAGCCAGCGCCCGCCGCCCACCAGGCAGCACAGTGCGACGGTGTGGAAGAAGCCCAGCCAGACCACCGGGTGCAGGTGCGTGAGCCGCCCCAGCTGGTCGGCGTCCGAGTCCGGCGCGGCGCCCCCGCGCCGCTTGCGCTGGAGCTCGAAGACCGGCCGCACCCCGCCCAGCAGCAGGAACCACACCACCGCGTACGCGAACACCGCCTGCACCTGCGCCGAGGCCAGCCACGACACCAGGACGAACGCCGTCCCGGCCAGCACCACCGTCAGCACCCCGTACGCGTTGCGGACCCGCACGAGCAGCAGCACCAGCAGTGCGGTCGCCGCCCACAGCAGCACCGTGATCCGGTGCGCCGACAGCAGGGCCGCCCCGCCGAGGCCCAGCAGCGAGGGCGCCGTGTACCCGGCGGCGGCCGTCAGGACCATGCCGATCCCGGTCGGCTTTCCCCAGCTGACGGTGACGCCGCTGGTGTCCGAATGCAGCCGGATCCCGTCCAGCCTGCGGCCGCTCAGCCGGGCCACCAGCCCGTGGCCGCCCTCGTGCGCGATGGTGATCGCGTTGCGGGCCGGCAGCCACAGCGGCCGCCACGCCACGACGGCCAGGGCGGCCAGGCCGGTGGCGGCCACCAGCCATGAGGCCGGCGCGGTCTGTATCCCGGTCAGCCGGTCCCAGAGGCCGGCGGCGGTGCTGCTGTCCATGGAGTGGCGCACTCCTTGCGGTGGGGGGCGGTGCTCGTGGCAGTGTGTCAGCCATGTGCGGAAGGTTTGCGGCCGGTCGGACGCCGGAGGAACTGGCGGGGATATTCGGCATCGAGCGGTGGGAGCCCGAGGAGACCCTGGCCCCCGACTTCAACGTGGCGCCGACGAAAGAGGTCCACGTGGTCCTCGACCGTCCCCTCAAAGACGCGCGGGACCCGCGCCCGGTTCGCCAGCTCCGCGTACTGAAGTGGGGCCTGGTCCCCTCCTGGGCCAAGAGCCCCGAGGGCGCCGCCCGGATGATCAACGCCCGGTCGGAGACCCTGCACGAGAAGCCCTCCTTCCGGCGCCCCTTCGCCCAGCGGCGCTGCATCGTCCCCGCCGACGGCTACTACGAGTGGGTCACCGCGCACGACGAACGGCAGCTGGAGGTGGAGGGCAAGAAGAAGCGGGCCCGCAAGCAGCCCTACTTCGTGCTCCCCGCCGACGGTTCCGTCTTCGCGATGGCCGGCATCTACGAGTTCTGGCGGGACGCCACCCTGCCCCCCGACCACCCGCAGGCCTGGTGGGCCACCTGCTCGGTGATCACCGCCGAGGCCGAGACCACCCCGCTGGGCGTCGCCCCCGCCGAGGGGCCGCGTTCCCTCTCCGACATCCACCCCCGGATGCCGCTGATGCTCACCCCCGACCGGTGGGACGCCTGGCTGGACCCGGCCCGCACCGACGAGACCGGGCTGCGGGAACTGCTGGCGCCGCCGCCGGGCGGGCTGATGCGGGCCTACCCGGTCTCCACCGCCGTGAGCAGCGTGCGCAACAACGGCCCCGAGCTGCTGGGCGAGCTGGAGGCCCCGGAAGAGGCCACGCTCTTCTAAGGCCGGGGTGCACCGTGCCGTGGCCGCCGCCCGGCACGATGGGGGCATGACCACGCGCAGCGAGACCGTCGACACCCCGGCCGGGCAGGCCCGCGTCACCTGGCACACCGCCCGCGCGGCCCGGGCCGTGGTGGCCCTCGGCCACGGCGCCGGCGGCGGCGTCGAGGCCCGCGACCTCCAGGCCCTGGCCGCCGCCCTTCCCGCGCACGGCTTCACCGTCGCCCTGGTCGAGCAGCCCTGGCGGGTCGCCGGGAAGAAGGTCGCCGCCGCCCCCAAGGTCCTCGACGAGGGCTGGCGGGGTCTGTGGCCCGCCCTCGCCCGGCCCGGGCTGCCCGTGGTCGCCGGCGGCCGCAGCGCCGGGGCCCGCGTGGCCTGCCGGACCGCGGCCGAGCTGGGCGCGGCCGGCGTCCTCGCGCTGGCCTTCCCCCTGCACCCGCCGGGCAAGCCCGAGAAGTCCCGGGCCGGGGAGCTCCTGGACGCCGGCCGGCCCGTCCTCGTCCTCCAGGGCGGACGGGACCCCTTCGGGCGCCCCGAGGAGTTCCCCGACGGGGCGTTCGAGCTGGTGGAGGTGCCCCACGCGGACCACGGTTTCGCGGTGCCCAAGAGGGCCGGCCTCACCCAGGACGAGGCCCTGGCGGTGATCACCGCCGCGGTGGCCCCCTGGCTCGCCCGCCTCCTCGGCTGACCCCGGCCCTCCCGCTGCCCCCGGCGTGCCCGGCTCCCCGGCCGGCCCCCGTGGCCCGGACCTGACAGATTCACGGCGCGCCCGCGCGTGATCCCGCTCACCCGCCCCGCCGCAGGCCGCCGCGGAACCGCCGGATCCCTTGCCGCGCCCGGGAATGCGCGGGCCGGGGCTCCTGTTGTGCGGAGTGTCGGTACGCAGGGGAAAGACGTCGGAGGAGAGGAAGCGCATGACCCAGGTCATCAGCCAGAACCGTCGGCAGGCCGCTGACCTGGACTGGACGGTCCTTCCGGCGCCCAAGCGCGGCTCGGTTCGAGCGGCGGAGGGCCGGGATGGTCGACTATTCTCCGATTCGAGCGGATCCGCTTTCGGAGCCGCCACGCTGTCGGAGGAGGTGGGTCCTGTCGCTGGGACCGACGAAGGCCAGGCGCAGGAGACGACCGCTGAGCGCAACGCGCGGTTCGAGCGGGACGCCCTCGGCTACCTCGACCAGATGTACTCCGCCGCCCTCCGCATGACGCGCAACCCGGCCGACGCCGAGGACCTGGTCCAGGAGACGTACGCCAAGGCGTACGCGTCCTTCCACCAGTTCCGCGAGGGAACCAACCTCAAGGCGTGGCTGTACCGCATCCTGACGAACACCTTCATCAACTCCTACCGCAAGAAGCAGCGCGAGCCGCAGCGCAGCGCCGCGGAGGAGATCGAGGACTGGCAGCTGGCGCGCGCCGAGTCGCACATGTCGACCGGTCTGCGTTCGGCCGAGTCGCAGGCGCTCGACCACCTGCCGGATTCCGATGTGAAGGAGGCCCTCCAGGCCATTCCCGAGGAGTTCCGCATCGCGGTTTATCTTGCTGACGTAGAGGGCTTTGCGTACAAGGAGATCGCGGACATCATGGGTACACCCATCGGTACGGTCATGTCCCGACTGCACCGTGGCCGCCGTCAACTCCGCGGAATGCTGGAGGACTACGCTCGCGAGCGCGGGCTGGTCCCCGCGGGCGCGGGAGAGTCGAACGACCTGAAAGGCTCGGGCTCATGAGCTGCGGAGAGCCGCACGAGACGGAGTGCGCCGAGGTCCTGGATCATCTGTACGAGTTCCTGGACCACGAGATGCCCGACAGCGACTGCACCAAGTTCGAGACGCATTTCGGCGAGTGCAATCCCTGTCTGGAGAAGTACGGCCTGGAGCAGGCCGTCAAGAAGCTGGTCAAGCGCTGCTGCGGCTCGGACGACGTACCGACCGACCTGCGCTCCAAGGTCATGGGCCGCATCGAGCTGATCCGCTCGGGCCAGGCCGTTCCGGACCACGACGTCACGGCGGACCCGGCGGGCGGCTGATCCGCCGCCCGCTCCGCGGCAGCCCCACGGCCCGTACGGCCGACTCTCGCCCCCGGAAGCACCGTTCATTCACTCGAAGGTGCTAATCCGGGGGCGCCCGTACGGGGCAATACGAAAATGTCCCCCGCTTCGCACGGGGGCCGATTTATCCTCCCCTCGCGGTACCCCTTCCGAAGCGGTACCGAAATGCACGCCCCAGGGGAGGAGAGCGCCATGCGGGTCCTTCCGCCGGCGGCGCGCGCCTGCGTCCTGGGCGCGGTGCTCGCCGCCCTCGCCTGCGCCGCCCCCGCCCTCCGGCCCGGATCCGGCGTGCCCTGGCCGGCCGTGGGGCTGCTGGCCGCCCTCTGCCTCGGCTGCGAGGCGGCCCGGGTGCTGCCCCTGCGGGGGCGCGGGGCGCCCGAGGGGACCGGCCCCTTCTTCCCGGTGGTGCTGGCCGCCGTCTTCCTGCTGCCCCCGGCCGCCGCCGCGCTCGTGGCCCTGCCCGGCGGACTCGCCCAGCCCGCCCCCCAGCGGCCCGTCGCCGTACGCCGCGTCTGGCACGCGGCCCAGCAGGCCGTCGCCGCCTGGGCGGCCGGACGGGCCTACGGGCTCCTCGGCGGCCGCGAAGCCCTCACCGGGGCGGCCGCCTTCCCGTTCGCGCTGCTGCCCGCGGCCGTCGCCGCCGTCGTCTTCTGCCTGGTGCTCACCACCCTCGACGCGGCCGTCCTCGCCGCCGCCGAAGGCCGTCCCGCCACCGCCACCGCCGCCGCCACCGCCGCCCGGCGCGGCCCGGCCGCCCTCCTGCGGGCGCCCTCGGGGACCACCGCCCCGGCCCTCGCCCCCTACTGCCTGCACGGACTCGTCGGCCTGATGATGGCCGTGATGTGGCACAGCCCCTACGGCCCCCCGGCCGCCCTGCTGGTGCTGCTGCCGATGTACACCTCCTGCTGGGTCTTCGCCCAGTACCAGCGCGAACACGCCGCGCACCAGGCCACCATCCGCGCCCTCGTCCAGGCCGTCGACATCAAGGACCGCTACACGCGCGGGCACAGCGAACGCGTGGGCCAGGCCTCCGAGATGATCGCCCGCGAGCTGGGCATGGCCGACGACCGCCTCGAAGTCGTCCGCATCGCGGGGATCCTCCACGACGTCGGCAAACTGGGCGTGCCGACCCGGCTGCTGCGCAAGAACGGGCCGCTGACGCCCGAGGAACGCCGCGTCATCGAACTGCACCCCGAGTACGGGCACGAGATGGTGCGCGGCATCGGCTTCCTCGGGGAGGCCCGCTCGGCGATCCTGCACCACCACGAACGGGTCGACGGCTCCGGCTACCCCTACGGACTGAGCGGCGAGCAGATCCCGGTCCTGGCCCGGGTGGTGGCGGTGGCCGACTCCTTCGACGCGATGACCTCGACCCGCTCCTACAGCCGGGCCCGGCCGGTGGAGACCGCCCTCGCCGAACTCCGGCGCTGCGCGGGCTCCCAGTTCGACCCGGCCATGGTGCGGGCCCTGACCTCCGCCGTCGGCCGGCACGGCTGGCACCCCGTGGTCACCTCGGACGACGACCTCCCGTCCGCCCGGACCGCCGCCGCCGGGGCCGCCCCGCGCGAAGCGGGACCCGAGGGCCTGCCCGGGATGCCGGCCCAGGGGCGCGAGGCCGCCGGTTCGCCCGGACAGGGCAAGGCCGGCGGCCCGTGAGGGCGTTCGCCGGATGGGCCGTGCGGGGGGCCGCAGCCGTGCTCACCGCGGGCGCACTGGGACACACCCTGTGGACCGGGGTCGCCGAACCCGCCGCCGCCCTCGCCTTCGCCACCCTGATCACCATCGGCGAACTCGCCCGCCGCGACCACCCCGCCGAGGACCGCCGCCCCGCCCCGCTCGGCTCCGCCGGAGCCCTCGCCTACGCCCTGCTCGGGCAGGACGCCGGGCAGCCCACCCACCACGGCGTGCTCCAGACCGTCGCCGTCGTCGTCGCCGCAGCCCTGGCCGGGACCGTTCCCCACATCGCCCGCGGCCACGCCCCCGCCCTGGACCACGTGGCCCGCCGGGTCCTGGCCGTGGCCTTCGCCGCCGCCTGCTTCCAGCCCCTCTACGGCTCCGGCCGCCTCACCCACCGGATCGGCCAGGGCCCCTACCTCGTCCTGTTCCTGCTGCTCCTGCTGGGCCTCACCGCCCTGTGCGACGCCGTCCTGGCCGCCGCCCTCGCCGGAGCCCGCACCGGCTGGCGCTTCGGGCCGCTGCTGCGCGACGAACTGCGCGCCCAGCTCGGGATCGGCTCGGCCATCTGCGCCACCGGGGTCGTCATGGCCCTCGGCGTGGCCGTGGCGGGCCTGTGGGCCCTGCCGGTCTTCAGCGTCCCGCTCCTGCTGACCCAGCTCTCCTTCCACCGCATCGACGCCGTCCGCACCACCTACCGCCAGACCATCACCTCCCTCGCCCGCGCCACCGAGATCGCCGGCTGCACCGCCCCCGGCCACGCCCGCCGGGTCGCCGCCCTGAGCTGCGCCGTCGGCCGGGAGCTGGGCCTCTCGGAACGGGAGCTCACGGTGCTGGAGTACGCGGCCCTGATGCACGACATCGGACAGCTCTCGCTCGTCGACCCCGTCCCCGGCGGGGCCACCGCCGAGCTGCCCCCCGACGAGGCCCGCCGGATCGCCGGCCTCGGCGGCGAGGTCGCCCGGCAGACCGGGGTGCCGGCGGAGGTCGCCGTGATCGTGGAACGGCAGGCGGACCCGTACCGGGAGCAGCCCGTCGCCGCCCGGATCGTGCGCGCGGTCAACGCGTACGACGACCTGGCCGGAGCCGGCCGTCACCCGGCCGGCTCACTGGCCGCTCTGGAACGGCTCCGCCTGGGCACCGGGCACGACTACCAGCCCGAGGTCGTGGAGTCCCTGGCGAGGGTTCTGGCCAGGGGCGGACGCGGCAGAGTCGTTCCCGTTCCACCGGGGTAACCCATGGGTAATGAGCGGTCGTCCGAGCGGGCATGGTTGGATGCAGTAAGGGGTGTCCGTGAGGGTGTCCGCAGGGCTGAACCGTTGGAGCGGCAGGCGGGAATCGTGAGGATCTTCGGGAAGGTACGGCATCGGCCCTCCGCCTCGTGGCGGCAGGCCACCGACCGCGCGTTCACGCTGATCGGCGACGGTCGGTACGAGGACGCGGGTGCGCTGCTGACCAGGGCGGCGGACCTGGAGCCCTGGCTGTCCGAGTCCTGGTTCAACCTGGCCCTCCTCCACAAGTTCCGGCACGACTGGGAGCAGGCACGGGCCGCCGGCCTGCGCGCCGTGGCCCTGCTGGACCGCGAGACCGGCGCCCCGGACTGGTGGAACGTGGGCATCGCCGCGACCGCCCTCCAGGACTGGCCGCTGGCCCGCCGGGCCTGGCAGGCGTACGGGCTCAAGGTGCCCGGCGACCCGCACAGCACGGCCGGGACGGGCGAGCCCACCGGCATGGAGCTCGGCAGCGCGGCGGTGCGGCTGTCGCCCGAGGGCGAGGCCGAGGTCGTATGGGGCCGCAGGCTCGATCCAGCCCGCATGGAGGTCCTGTCCATCCCGCTGCCCTCCTCGGGACGGCGCTGGGGCGAGGTCGTCCTGCACGACGGGGTGCCGCACGGCGAGCGGGTCACCGCGGCCGGGCCCTCGTACCCGGTCTTCGACGAGATCGAGCTGTGGGCCCCCTCTCCGGTGCCGACCTGGGTGGTCCTGCTGGAGGCGGCCACCGAGGACGACCGCGACGCCCTGGAGCAGCTGGCCTCGGACGCGGGCTTCGCCGCCGAGGACTGGTCCTCGTCGGTGCGGCTGCTCTGCCGGACCTGTTCGGAGAGCTCGATGCCCAGCGGCGAGGGCAACGGCGACCACCTCGACCCCCACGACCACAGCGAGCCCGGCCACCCCGGCCCGCTCGGCCACCGCACGGCCGGATCCGGCTCCCTGTGGGTCCCCGAGCGCGAATGCGGCATCGCCGCCCCGGCCGGACTGGTGCGCGGACTGCTCGACGGCTGGGTCGCCGACAGCCCCGACAGCCGGGAGTGGCGGGATCTCGAAGAAGTCTGCTGACCCCGGGCCGTAGGCTGTACGGGCACACCACGGACTTGAGGGAAGGCGTACGGCGGACATGGCGCAGCAGGAGAACCAGGTGACCCCGATCGACGACGAAGGCTACGTCGTGGACACCGAGGACTGTGAGGCGCGCGAGCTCGCCCACCGCGAGCGCGGTACGTCCCGTCCGATCACGGTCGTCGGCAACCCGGTCCTGCACCGCGAGTGCAAGGACGTCACCGAGTTCGGCGACGAGCTGGCGCAGCTGATCGACGACATGTTCGCCAGCCAGAAGACCGCCGAGGGCGTGGGCCTGGCCGCCAACCAGATCGGCGTGGACGCCAAGGTCTTCGTCTACGACTGCCCCGACGACGACGGCGTCCGCCACACGGGCGTCGTGGTCAACCCCAAGCTCGTCGAGCTGCCGACCGGCTCCCGCGTCCTGGACGACTCCAACGAGGGCTGCCTCTCCGTCCCCACCGCCTACGCCTCCCTGGCCCGCCCCGACTACGCCGAGGTCACCGGCCAGGACGCCCAGGGCAACCCGATCAAGGTCCGCGGCACCGGCTACTTCGCCCGCTGCCTCCAGCACGAGACCGACCACCTGTACGGCTACCTGTACATCGACCGCCTCTCCAAGCGCGACCGCAAGGACGCCCTGCGCCAGATGGCGGAGAACACCCCGCGCTACCCGGTCGTCGCGAACGACTGACCCGGCCCGCACCCCGCGGACGCACGAAGGCCCCGCTCCGGAAACGCTCCGGAACGGGGCCTTCGCCTGTGGGGGGTGTTCCGCGTGGGTCGCGCGGTGCGGCGTGTTCGGATCCCACCACCGCCACGGCACGACGGCCAGACCTGCCGGCCCCGCATGTCAAGTCAGGGGGCGAATACCGGCCGTGGGTGCCTCCCGCCCGTCAGGCCGCCGCGCGCGGACCGCGGAAGGCCCGGCGGAAGGCGTTCGGGGTGGTGCCCAGGGCCCGCAGGAAGTGGTGGCGCAGGGCCGCCGCGTTGCCGAAACCGCTGCGGCCCGCGATGGCGTCGACCGTGTCGTCGGTGGACTCCAGCAACTCCTGCGCCAGCAGCACCCGCTGGCGCAGCACCCACTGGTACGGGGTCGTCCCCGTCTCCTGGAGGAAGCGGCGGGCGAAGGTGCGCGGCGACATGTGGGCCCGCTCCGCCAGCTGCTCGACGGTGATCTCCTCGTCCAGGTGCCGGGCCATCCAGCCGATCACCTCGCCCACCGTGTCGCAGCCGGTACGCGGCAGCGGCCGCTGGATGAACTGGGCCTGGCCGCCGTCCCGGTGGGGCGGGACGACCATCCGCCGGGCGATGGTGTTGGCCACCTCGGCCCCGTGCTCCTGGCGGACCACGTGCAGGCAGGCGTCGATGCCCGAGGCCGTCCCGGCGGCGGTGATCACCGGTCCCTCGTCCACGTAGAGAACGTCCGGGTCGACCCGGGCGGCCGGATAGCGCCGCGCCAGCGCGGGGGCGTGCATCCAGTGGGTGGTGCAGCGCCGCCCGTCCAGCAGCCCGGCCGCGCCGAGCACGAAGGCCCCGCTGCACACGCTGAGCACCCGCGCCCCCCGGTCCACGGCCCGGCGCAGGGCGTCGAGGAAGGGCTCGGGGTACTCCCGCACCGGCGCCTTGCGGTCGGCGGGCAGGCAGATCAGGTCGGCTACCTCCAGCCGCTCCAGCCCGTGGGCCGGCGCGACGGTGAAGCCGACGTCCGCCATGGTGAGCGGCCCTTCCTCGGCCGCGCACACCGCGAAGTCGTACACGGGCAGCCCCTGCTCGCTCCGGTCGATCCCGAAGACCTCGCAGAAGATCCCGAACTCGAAGGGGGCCACCCCGTCGACGAGGGCCACGGCCACGCTTTTCATGATCCAGCCTTCAGCATGGACCCAGTGTGGCAGTAATTCGCTCTTCCATGACAGTCCTGCCACTGTCCGGTTCCCGCCGCCCGAGCGATCTTGGAGTCATGAACACGCTCCTCGACTACCTCACCGTCCTCACCGTCGCCGCCCTCCTCCTCGCCCCTTCCCTCCACGGCCTCCTGCACGAACGCCGCATCGACCGCCAGCTCGGGCCGGAACGCCGGGAGCAGGAACGCGAAGAGCCGGGACGCGCTCACGTGTCGCGTCCCGGCTCCTCGCGCAAGGGCGGTGCCGTTCGGGTGGCAGGACTGCCGGACTAGAAGTCCTCGTCCAGGTCGACGGTGCCCTCGACGGCCACCTGGTAGGCCGACGGGCGGCGCTCGAAGAAGTTCGTCAGCTCCTGGACGCCCTGGAGCTCCATGAACGAGAACGGGTTCTGCGAGCCGTAGACCGGCGGGAAGCCGAGGCGCACCAGGCGCTGGTCGGCGACGCACTCCAGGTACTCGCGCATCGAGTCGGTGTTCATGCCCGGCAGGCCGTCACCGCACAGGTCGCGGCCGAACTGCAGCTCCGCCTCCACGGCCTCCTTCAGCATGTCGGTGACCTGCTGCTGGAGGGCGTCGTCGAAGAGCTCCGGCTCCTCCTTGCGGACCGTGTCCACGACCTCGAAGGCGAAGTTCATGTGCATGGTCTCGTCGCGGAAGACCCAGTTGGTGCCCGTCGCCAGGCCGTGCAGCAGGCCGCGCGAGCGGAACCAGTACACGTACGCGAAGGCACCGTAGAAGAACAGGCCCTCGATGCACGCGGCGAAGCAGATCAGGTTCAGCAGGAAGCGGCGGCGGTCGGCGGCCGTCTCCAGCTGGTCGATCTTCTCGACCGAGTCCATCCACTTGAAGCAGAACTGCGCCTTCTCGCGGATCGACGGGATGTTCTCCACGGCCGCGAAAGCGGCCGCGCGGTCGTCCGGGTCGGGCAGGTAGGTGTCGAGCAGCGTCAGGTAGAACTGGACGTGCACGGCCTCCTCGAACAGCTGGCGCGACAGGTACAGGCGCGCCTCCGGGGAGTTGATGTGCTTGTACAGCGTCAGGACCAGGTTGTTCGCCACGATCGAGTCGCCCGTCGCGAAGAACGCCACCAGACGGCCGATCATGTGCTGCTCGGCCGGCGTCAGCTTCGCCAGGTCGGCGACGTCGGAGTGGAGGTCGACCTCCTCCACCGTCCAGGTGTTCTTGATCGCGTCCCGGTAGCGCTCGTAGAAGTCCGGGTAGCGCATCGGGCGGAGCGTGAGCTCGAATCCCGGGTCGAGGAGGTTCTTCTTCTCGGTGGAGCTCATTACTGGCAGGCCTCGCAGGACTCGGGGTTCTCAAGGGAGCAGGCCAGCGCCTCGGCGTCCATCGCCTGGGGCAGCTGGGTGGGGGTGGCGGCGGCCGGGACGGCGGTGCCGGAGGCCGCGCGGGCGATCTTCGTCGCCGGGCGCGAGCGCAGGTAGTACGTGGTCTTCAGGCCCTGCTTCCAGGCGTACGCGTACATCGAGCTGAGCTTGCCGATGGTGGGCGTCTCCAGGAACAGGTTCAGCGACTGGCTCTGGTCCAGGTACGGCGTACGGGCCGCCGCCATGTCGATCAGGCCGCGCTGCGGGATCTCCCACGCCGTGCGGTACAGCTCGCGGACCTCCGCCGGGATCCAGCCGAAGCCCTGGACGGAGCCGGAGGAGTCGCGCAGCGCCTCGCGGGTCTGCGCGTCCCAGACGCCCAGCTTCTTCAGGTCCTCCACCAGGTAGGCGTTGACCTGCAGGAACTCACCGCTGAGGGTCTCGCGCTTGAAGAGGTTGGAGACCTGCGGCTCGATGCACTCGTACACGCCCGCGATCGAGGCGATCGTCGCCGTCGGGGCGATCGCCAGGAGCAGCGAGTTGCGCATGCCGGACTTCGCGATGCGGGCGCGCAGGGCGTCCCAGCGCTCGGGCCAGTGGCGCTCGGTCTCGTAGTGGTCGGGGTGCAGGACGCCCTGGGCGGTACGGGTCTCGGCCCAGGCCGGGAGCGGTCCGCTGCGCTCGGCGAGGTCGCACGAGGCCTCGTACGCGGCGAGCATGATGCGCTCGGAGATCTGCGTGGACAGCGCCTTCGCCTCGGCGGAGTCGAAGGGCAGGCGCAGCTTGAAGAAGACGTCCTGGAGGCCCATCGCGCCCAGGCCCACCGGACGCCACTTGGCGTTGGAGCGGCCGGCCTGCTCGGTCGGGTAGAAGTTGATGTCCACCACGCGGTCGAGGAAGGTCACGGCCGTGCGGACGGTCTCGTCCAGTCGCTCCCAGTCCATCGCGCCGTCGGCGACGAAGGCGCCGAGGTTGACGGAGCCGAGGTTGCAGACGGCGGTCTCGCCGTCGTTGGTGACCTCGATGATCTCGGTGCAGAGGTTGGAGGAGTGGACCACCGTGCCCGGGAGCGCGGTCTGGTTCGCGGTCCGGTTGGAGGCGTCCTTGAACGTCATCCAGCCCTGGCCGGTCTGCGCGAGGGTGCGCATCATGCGGCCGTACAGGTCACGGGCCGGCATGGTCTTCTTGGCGAGCCCGGAGGCCTCGGCCTTGGTGTAGGCGGCGTCGAACTCCTCGCCGTAGAGGTCCACCAGTTCGGGGACGTCGGCGGGGGAGAACAGCGACCACTCGGCGTCGGCGTTCACGCGGCGCATGAACTCGTCCGGGATCCAGTGGGCGAGGTTCAGGTTGTGGGTGCGGCGCTGGTCCTCGCCGGTGTTGTCGCGGAGCTCCAGGAACTCCTCGATGTCCGCGTGCCAGGTCTCCAGGTAGACGGCGGCGGCGCCCTTGCGGCGGCCGCCCTGGTTCACGGCGGCGACGGAGGCGTCGAGGGTCTTCAGGAACGGGACGATGCCGTTGGAGTGGCCGTTGGTGCCGCGGATCAGCGAACCGCGGGCGCGGATGCGCGAGTAGGACAGGCCGATGCCGCCGGCGTGCTTGGAGAGGCGGGCGACCTGGTGGTAGCGGTCGTAGATGGAGTCCAGCTCGTCCAGCGGGGAGTCGAGGAGGTAGCAGGAGGACATCTGCGGGTGCCGCGTGCCCGAGTTGAACAGGGTGGGGGAGGACGGCAGGTAGTCGAGGCGGCTCATCAGCCGGTACAGCGAGGCCACTTCCTCGACGGCGCGGACGCTCTCGTCCTCCGCCAGGCCGCAGGCCACGCGCAGCATGAAGTACTGCGGGGTCTCGATCACCTGACGGGTGTGCGGGTGGCGCAGCAGGTAGCGGCTGTGCAGGGTGCGCAGGCCGAAGAAGCCGAAGCGGTCGTCGGCGCCCTCCGCGAGGGCGTGCTCGACGAGGGCGTTCAGGCGGGCGGCGTGGGTGGCGACGAACTCGGCGGTGCGGTCGGCGATCAGGCCCTCGCGGTGGCCGACGGCGACAGACTCGGCGAAGGAGGTCGAGCCCTGGCCGGCGGCCTCGTCGGCGACGGCCAGCGTGAGCAGGCGGGCGGCGAGGCGGGAGTAGGCCGGGTCCTCGGAGATCAGGCCGGCGGCGGCCTCGGTGGCCAGCCCGCGCAGCTCGGCCTCGTCGGCGGCGGAGCTGCGGCCGCGCAGGGCGGCGGCGGCGACCCGGCCGGGGTCGGTGTCGGGGAGGTCGGCCGTGAGCTCGGTGAGGATCCGCAGCAGGGCGGCCCCGGGACCTTCTGCTTCGGGGTGGTCGGACTCGGCGCGCGGTGCGGCGGGCGCGATGGTCACGGGGGAGCTCTCCCTCACTCGGCCCGGTCATCGGCGGAGCGGGGCGCGAGCGGGCGCACGCGGGCAGGGGCCCGTCAGGGCAGCACCGCATGGCGTCCACCGGCCCAACCGCGAGGCCCGGACGAATCGACACCCCGGGTCGGTCGATCCGGGGGTACTGCCGGCAGGTCTTCGGACTCGCGGACACGCCGGTGGGCGTACGTCACACCGTTGCGGGACAGTTCCGGATTCCCACCGGATTCCCCTGCGGCGGCAGCAGCCATGAGCATACATGTGGGGGCGACCCGATGCGGTAGCCCCCACATGTTGTGTCGGCTGCATGCGGAGCGTGGCGTCACAGCTCCAGTCGGTACGTGAGCAGCGTCAGTTGCGGGATGGGCGACCAGTCCAGTTCGGGCGTGCGGACGAAGCCGAGCCGCTCGTAGATCCGCTGGGCCCCGCGCATGGCCGGCTGGGTGGACAGCACCAGTGCGGTGACCCCCTCCAGGGCGCGGGCCCGTTCGGCACAGGCCCGTACGAGCGCCTCCCCGACGCCCTGCCCGCGCGCCTCGGCGGTCACCGCGAGCATCCGGAACTCGGCCTCGTGTGGCCCGGCGATATCCGCGAGCCGGCTCCCGGGCGGGGCGAAGGTCACCCCGCCGAGGAGCACCCCGTCGCGGACGGCGACGAGCACCTCCCCGTCGGCGGCCCGCCCGGCGACGTCGCGGAGCACGTTCAGGTAGTGGTCGTCGTCGTTGAGGTCGAGCAGCCCGTCCCCGGTGTAGGCCTGCCCGGTGATCTCCCCGAGCCGCGCGTACTCGTCTTCCCTTGCCGTCCTGATGTCGAAGTCCATGCCGCCGAGTGTGCCGGACGGGTGTCGGTGGTCGGCGCTATCGTCGGAGACAGCACCGTCGAGGAAGACGAGCGAGGCATGACCGTGATGACAGACCAACCCCACATGCTGACTGAGGATTTTGAAGCCGTGGCGCGCATAGCGGCCCGTGAGAGGGCGGGGACACGGCTGGAGTTCATCGACGGGGTCATCAGGAGCAAGGCCATGCCAGACGGGGACCACGGGCGGATCATCCAGTGGCTGCTCAAGATCTGCATGCAGTCCCGGCCCGAGTTGTTCCTGCATCCGGGGCAGGGGATCAAGGCGGAACAGTACCGGGAGGGCCGCGCCATTCCGGACGGGGTCCTGGCGCACGAGGACGCGTTCGTCGGACAAGGCGACTGGGTCGAGCCGGATCCGATCCTCATGGCCGTCGAGGTAACCTCGTGGGACTCCGACACCCGTCGACGGGACCATGTCGAGAAGCCCCGCGCCTACGCGGAGACCGGCATCCCCGTATACCTGCTGATCGACCGGGCCAAGTGCGAGGTCTCCGTCTACAGCCAGCCCAACGGGCAGCGATACGAGAGCGTCCACGTCGTGGCGTACGGCAAGGAGATCGAGCTGCCGGACCCCGTTGGCATCACGCTCCAGACCGAGCCCCTCAAGGACTGGGTGCGCTGACCCCGCATACGCACGAGGGGCCCCGCCGGATAACCGGCGGGGCCCCTCGGTAACCGCTCAGCAGCAGCGGAAGCCCTCCCGCGGGTCCGCCTCGCGGGCGTCCGTCCGCGCCCGTTCGAAGGCGCGGCGGGTCATGACCTCGGCCTCGGGGTCGTGGGAGCGGGCGTGGGCGACGTAGCGGTCGTACGCGGCCTCGCCGGAGAGCTCCCGTACGAAGTACCGGGCCTTCGCCAGCGCCGCCCGGACCGCGCCGCTCATGCGACCGGGTCCTTCACGCGGCCGCCGCCCCCGTCGAGGCCGGCTGCGGCGAGCTGGGCCTTCTCCTCGGCCGTGGCGATGAGCCCCGCCGGTGCGATGATCTTCGACTCGGTCCACGGGACCTCGCTCAGGCGGACCGACCCGGGGTCGGAGACGGCCTTGAAGCAGGTGCGGGCCGCGTCCAGCAGGACGATGATGATCAGCGCCGCGAAGAGGGCCGAGAGGACCCCGTCGACCGTGGCGTTGGTGACCACGGTGTGCATCTCGTCCATGGTCTTGGCGGGCGGCAGCAGCTTCCCGGAGTCGATGCCCGTCTGGTACTTGTCGCGCTGGGCGAAGAAGCCGATCTTCACGTCGTCCGAGAAGATCTTCTGGTAGCTCGCGGTGAGGGTGACGGCCACGTCCCATGCCAGCGGGACGGCCGTGACCCAGGCCCACTTGAGCCGGCCCGACTTCACCAGCAGGGTGGTGCACACGGCGAGGGCGACCGCCGCGAGGAGCTGGTTCGCGATGCCGAACAGCGGGAAGAGCTGGTTGATGCCGCCCAGCGGGTCCTTGACGCCGACCCACAGGAAGTAGCCCCAGCCGCCGACGACGACCGCGCTGGCCAGCCAGACACCGGGCTTCCAGCTGACGTCCTTGAAGGACTTGTGCACGTTGCCCAGGGTGTCCTGGAGCATGAAGCGGCCGACCCGGGTGCCCGCGTCCACCGTCGTCAGGATGAACAGGGCCTCGAACATGATGGCGAAGTGGTACCAGAACGCCTTCATCCCGGCCCCGCCGACCACGGCGGAGAAGATCTCCGACATCCCGAGCGCGAACGTGGGCGCACCGCCCGTGCGCGACAGCAGGGTGGTCTCCTCGACGTCCTTCGCGGCCTGGGCGAGGGCGTCCGGGGTGATGGCGAAGCCGAAGTGGCCGACCGCCGCGGAGGCGGACTGGACGGTGGTGCCGATGGCTCCGGCGGGGGAGTTGACGCCGAAGAAGAGGCCGGGCTCGATGATGCAGGCGGCGACCACGGCCATCACGGCGACGAAGGACTCGGTGAGCATCGCGCCGTAGCCGATGACCCGGACCTGGGTCTCCTTCTGGATCATCTTCGGGGTGGTGCCCGAGGAGACCAGGGAGTGGAAGCCGGACAGGGCTCCGCAGGCGATGGTGATGAAGACGAAGGGGAACATCGACCCGGCGAAGACCGGGCCGTCGCCGCGCGTGGCGAAGTCGGTGACCGCGGGCATCTTCAGCGTCGGCATCGCGACGACCACGCCGACCGCCATCAGCGCGATCGTGCCGACCTTCATGAAGGTGGACAGGTAGTCGCGCGGGGCGAGCAGCAGCCACACGGGCAGGACCGAGGCGAAGAAGCCGTACCCGATCATCCATATGACCAGGGTCTCCTTCTCCAGGGTGAAGAAGTCGGCCCAGGAGGACTCGGCGACCCAGCCGCCCGCGACGATCGCGAGGAGCAGCAGCGCGACGCCGATGACGGAGACCTCGGTGACCCGGCCGGGCCGCAGCCAGCGCAGGTAGACGCCCATGAAGAGGGCGATGGGGATGGTCATGCCGATGGAGAAGACGCCCCAGGGGGAGTGCCCCAGGGCGTTGACGATGACCAGGCCCAGCACCGCCAGCAGGATGATCATGATGGTGAACACGGCGAGCAGGGCGGCGGCCCCGCCGACGGGGCCGATCTCGTCCCGGGCCATCTGGCCGAGGGAGCGGCCGTCGCGCCGGGTGGAGAAGAACAGCGTCACCATGTCCTGGACGGCACCGGCGAAGATCACGCCCGCGACGATCCAGATGGTCCCCGGCAGGTAGCCCATCTGGGCGGCCAGCACCGGGCCGACGAGCGGGCCGGCGCCGGCGACGGCGGCGAAGTGGTGGCCGAAGAGGACGCGCCGGTCGGTGGGGTGGAAGTCGACACCGTTGTCGAGGCGTTCGGCCGGGGTGGCCCGGGTGCCGTCCAGCTTCAGCACGCGGTTCGCGATGAACCGCGCGTAGAAGCGGTAGCCGATGGCGTACGAACCCAGCGCGGCGGCCAGCAGCCAGGCGGCGGAGATCTCCTCACCGCGCGAGAGCGCCAGCACGCCCCAGCCGACGGCGCCGACGAGGGCCACGAGCACCCATACGGCGATGGACTGCGGGGTGGCTCTCGCCGCCGGTGTCCGCTGTGTCCCTACTGCTCCCGGTTCCGGCATGATCCTCGTCCCCTCGTTGATCATTTGCGTACAAGCGCACGGAATCTACGGGGGGTTGTCGGTGGACGTAAGCCCCCGTCCGCATAGCGGTACGAGCGTCCACCGGCGTTCGAAGTGCCGTCAACCGTTGATCACACAGCAGGTCGCTGGAGACGGGCAACGAACTTATAACGGTCGCCGCGATATACCGATCGCACCCATTCGACCGGTTCGCCGTCGGCGTCCAGCGAGTGCCGCGAGAGCATCAGCATCGGCAGGCCCACGTCCGTGCCGAGCAGTCCGGCCTCGCGCGGGGTGGCGAGGGAGGTCTCGATGGTCTCCTCGGCCTCCGCGAGCCGGACGTCGTACACCTCGGCGAGGGCGGTGTAGAGGGAGGTGTACTTGGCGAGCGAGCGGCGCAGCGCGGGGAAGCGCTTGGCCGACAGGTGCGTGGTCTCGATGGCCATCGGCTCGCCGCTGGCCAGGCGCAGGCGTTCGATGCGCAGCACCCGCCCGCCGGTGGCGATCTTGAGCAGGCCGGCGAGGGTGTCGTCGGCGGTCACGTAGCCGATGTCGAGGAGCTGGGAGGTGGGCTCCAGGCCCTGGGCGCGCATGTCCTCGGTGTAGGAGGACAGTTGCAGCGGCTGGGAGACCTTGGGCTTGGCGACGAAGGTGCCCTTGCCCTGGATGCGTTCCAGCCGTCCCTCGACCACGAGCTCCTGCAGGGCCTGCCGGACGGTGGTCCGGGAGGTGTCGAACTCGGCCGCGAGCGTCCGCTCCGGCGGTACTGGAGTGCCGGGGGGTAGCGTTTCGGTCATGTCGAGCAAGTGCCGCTTGAGCCGGTAGTACTTGGGCACACGTGCCGTTCGAGTGGCTGGTCCGCTTTCCGGCTCCGTGGTCGCCCCTTCGGTGGACATCGCCGCCCGCCTTCCCGACTCCAGTTTCGCTGCCGTCACCGGCTCCTCCGATATGTGCGGTCACATGGTGACACGGGCGGGAGGGCAGGCCTCCTCCCTCCCCCAGGTGTCGGTCCGGTAACGGACCGAGCACCCGCTCATTAGACCCTTGACACCCCTAAAGGTCTAGGCCAAGCTCCCGGTACTGGTCTACACCAATATGGATCAGATCCCGGCCCCACGGCAGTACTTCGTACGTATGTCACCGCGGCGGGCGAGGGAAGTGCAGACAGCATCCCTGAGGAGGGTGGCGTGAAGCGCAAGCTCATCGCGGCGGTGGGAGTCGCCGGCATGGTTATCGGCCTGGCGGCGTGCGGTGACTCGGACACCAAGGCGGGCGCCGGCAAGGCGTCCGGCGCCAAGGAGCTGACGGTCTGGCTGACGGTCGACGCCCAGAAGAACTGGCCCGACCTGGTGAAGGCCGCCGACGACGCCATCGTCGCGAAGCACCCGGGCCTGACCGTCAAGCACGAGTACTACGGCTGGCCGGACAAGAACGCCAAGCTGGACGCCGTGCTCGCCACGGACAAGGCCCCGGACGTTGTCGAGATGGGCAACTCCGAGATGATCGGCTACATGTCGACCGGCGCCTTCGCCGAGGTCGACCCCTCGAAGTTCGAGAACTCCGCTGCGTGGCTCGACGCCCTCAAGGAGTCCGTCACCTACGACGGCAAGGCCTACGGCGTCCCCTACTACGCCGGTGGCCGCGTCGGCACCTGGCGCAAGGACATAGCCGCCGAGGCCGGCATCACCGCCGCCCCGAAGTCCTGGGCCGAGTACACCTCCGCCCTGGACAAGATCCAGGCGGCCAAGGGCGACAAGTTCAGCGCCCTCTACCAGCCGTCCCCCGACTGGTACGCGGCCATGTCCTTCGTCTACGACGCCGGCGGCGCCATCGCCAAGAAGGACGGCGGCAAGTGGAAGGGCGCCCTGTCCTCCCCCGAGTCGCTGAAGGGGCTCAAGCAGTACAAGGAGCTCCTCGACAAGTACATGCACGCCGACAAGACCAAGGACGAGTCCGACCGTCCGGTCGTCTTCGGCCAGGGCAACTCCGCCGCGATCTTCGCCGCGGCCTGGGAGGGCAGCACCGCCGCGACCCCGGAGAACGACAAGGTCGGCGGTCTGACGGACAAGCTGGAGAACTTCGTCCAGCCCGGCCCCAACGGCAAGAACCTGCCGGTCTTCCTCGGCGGCTCGGACCTGGCCATCCCCACCAAGTCCAAGGCCCAGGACGTCGCGGCCGAGTGGATCAACGCCTTCACCGGCGCCCAGGGCCAGAAGGGCCTGATCGCCAAGGGCAACCTGCCGAACAACAAGACGGACCTCGGCCCGCTGAAGGCCGACCCGAAGACCCAGGTCGCCGCCACGGCCGCCGAGTCCTCCTGGTTCGTCCCCACGGCTCCCGGCTGGGGCCAGGTCGAGAAGGCCAAGATCCTTCAGACGATGCTCCGTGACCTCGGTACCGGCGGCAAGTCGGTCGAGGACGCGGCCAAGGCCGCCGACGCCGAGATCGACAAGGTCATCAACACCAAGTGACCTGAAGTCGGCAGGGCCCCGCCGGACGGCGGGGCCCTGCCGACCGTCAAGAGAGGGACTTCCGAGGAGCGCGCGATGAGTGCCGCACAGACAACCACCGCCGACCTGCCGCCGGCGAAGCAGAAGACTTCCCCCGGAGCCGGGAGCGCAAGCACGGGCACGCCGGGAAGGCCCCGCCGCAAGGGCAGCGGCGCCACCCCCTGGCTGCTGCTGGCACCGTGCCTGCTGATCATCGTCCTCATCATGGGCTACCCGCTCTTCAGACTGGTGTCCCTCTCCTTCCAGAAGTTCGGCAAGTCCGAACTCTGGGGCTTCAAGGACCCCGAGTGGGTCGGGTTCGACAACTTCTCGAAGATCCTCGGCGACGGGGTGTTCTGGTCCGTCGTCCTGCGCACGGTCCTCTTCGCGGCGGGCGCGGTCGTCCTGACGATGGTCGTCGGCATGCTCATCGCGCTGCTCCTCCAGAAGGTCTCCGGCTTCGTCAAGATCCTCATCAGCATCGCCCTCGTGGCGAGCTGGGGCATGCCGATCATCGTCGCCACCGCCGTCTTCAAATGGCTCTTCGACGCCGACTACGGCGTCCTCAACTACCTCCTGAGCAAGCTCCCCGGCGTGGACATGGTCGGCCACAACTGGTTCGCCAGCGGCCCCCAGGGACTCGCGGTGATCATGCTCCTCGTGGTCTGGGGCGCCGTGCCGTTCGTGGTCATCACCCTCAGCGCGGGCCTCACGCAGGTCCCCAAGGAACTGGAAGAGGCGGCACGCCTCGACGGCGCCGGCGCCTGGGGCGTCTTCCGGCACGTCACCCTGCCCATCCTGAAGCCGATCATCGTGATGCTGACGACCCTCTCCGTGATCTGGGACATGGGCGTCTTCCCGCAGGTCTTCGTGATGCGCAACGGAAACCCCGAGGCCAAGTTCCAGCTGCTGACCACCTACTCGTACCAGCAGGCCTTCACCGTCAACGACTACGCGACCGGCTCCGCGATCGCCCTGGTGACCGTGCTGCTGCTGCTCGGCGTCGTCGCCGTCTACATGCGCCAGATGCTCAAGATCGGAGAGGTGGAGTGACCCCGACCACCGCGCCCGCCGCGCCCGCCGCGCCCCTCAAGCGCGTGAAGAAGTCCAAGCTCGGCTGGAACGTCATCGGCCTGCTGGTCTTCGTCATCGTCGGCTTCCCCGTCTACTGGATGCTCAACACCGCGTTCAAGCCGGCCAAGGACGCGATCGACCCGAACCCCCACTTCTTCCCCACCACGTTCACGCTGGACAACTTCCGGCGCGCCCTGGAGATCTCGGACTTCTGGGGGCCGGTCGGGCGGAGTCTGATCGTCTCGACCGTCGTCGTCGTCATCGGCATCGCCGTCGGCATGCTGGCGGCCCTGGCCATCTCCCGCTTCGCCTTCCGCGGCCGCAAGGCCGTGATCGTGGGCATCCTGGCCGTCCAGATGATCCCGCTCGTCGCGATGATCATCCCGGTCTTCCTCCTGCTGAACGACCTCGGCCAGTACGACAAGCTCACCGGCCTGATCATCACCTACCTGACCTTCATCCTCCCCTTCACGGTCTGGACCCTGCGCGGCTTCATCGTGAACATCCCCAAGGAGCTGGAGGAAGCGGCCCAGGTCGACGGGTGCACCCCCACCGGCGCGTTCATCCGGGTGGTCTTCCCGCTGCTCGCCCCGGGCATGGTCGCCACGTCCGTGTACGGGTTCATCCAGGCGTGGAACGAATACCTCTACGCCCTGATGCTGATGAGCCAGCAGAACCAGACGGCCACGGTGTGGCTCGGGAACTTCACCACGCTGCACGGCACCGAGTTCGCGCCGATGATGGCCGGCTCCACCATGATGGCGATCCCGATCGTGACCCTGTTCCTCGTCGTCCAGCGCAAGATGGCCGCGGGCCTCACCGCCGGCGCCGTGAAGGGATAACGGCCGTGACGATCCTCGCGCACCACACCGACACCGTGACCCGCGACGCGCTCGCCGTCCTCCAGCCCGGCTTCGAGGGCACCACCGCCCCCTCCTGGCTGCTGCGCCACGTCGGCGAGGGACTCACCTCCGTCGGCCTCTTCGGCCGCAACATCACCTCGCCCGGGCAGCTCGCCGCGCTCACCGCGCAGCTGCGCCGCGAGCGGGAGGACGTCCTCATCGCCATCGACGAGGAGGGCGGCGACGTCACCCGCCTGGAGGTCCGTGGCGGTTCCTCCTTCCCGGGCAACCTGGCGCTCGGCGCCGTCGACGACACGGAGCTCACCCGCGACGTCGCCCGCGCACTGGGCCGCCGCCTCGCCGAGTGCGGGGTCAACTTCAACTGGGCCCCGTCCGCCGACGTCAACTCCAACCCCGACAACCCGGTCATCGGGGTGCGCTCCTTCGGCGCCGACACCGGCCTCGTCGCCCGCCACACCGCCGCGTACGTCGAGGGCCTCCAGTCCGCCGGGGTCGCCGCCTGCACCAAGCACTTCCCCGGCCACGGGGACACCAACGTCGACTCCCACCACGCGCTGCCCCGCATCGACGTGGACCTGGACACCCTCCAGACCCGCGAGCTGGTCCCGTTCAGGGCGGCCATCGAGGCCGGGACCAAGGCCGTCATGAGCGCCCACATCCTGGTGCCCGCCCTCGACCCGACCCGCCCCGCCACCCTCAGCCCGCAGGTCCTCACCGGCCTGCTGCGCAAGGAACTCGGCTACGAGGGCCTCATCGTCACCGACGGCATGGAGATGAACGCCATCGCCGGGACGTACGGCATCGAGCGCGGCTCGGTGCTGGCCATCGCGGCCGGCGCCGACGCCATCTGCGTCGGCGGGGGCCTCGCCGACGAGGCGACCGTGCTGCGTCTGCGCGACGCGCTGGTCGCCGCCGTCCGCGAGGGCGCGCTGCCCGAAGAGCGGCTCGCCGACGCCGCCGAGCGGGTGCGCGCCCTCGCCGGATGGACCTTCCGGGCCCGGCCGGACGCGCGGCAGGAGGGGAGCCGCGCGTCCGGCATCGGCCTGGAGGCCGCCCGCCGCGCCCTGGCCGTGTCGGGCACCCCGGCCCCCGTGGCCGCCCCGTACGTCGCCACGCTCGCGCCCGTCGCGAACATCGCGGTCGGCGACGAGACCCCGTGGGGGGTGGCCGAGGAGCTGGCCGCCCTGGTCCCGGGGACCGTCTCGGGCGTCTACCCGGAGGGTTCGGGCGCCGGGGACGTGCTGGCGGCCGCGGGGGAGCGCACGGTCGTCGCGGTGGTCCGCGACGCGCACCGCCACCCGTGGATGACCGAGGCGCTGGACGCCCTGGTCGCCGCGCGGCCGGACACCGTCGTGGTGGAGATGGGCCTGCCCCGCTCCGAGCCGCGCGGGTCGCTGTACATCGCCACGCACGGCGCCGCCCGGGTCTGCGGGCGGGCCGCGGCCGAGGTCGTCGCCGGCGTCCGGTAGCCGCAGGACGAGAACGAAAGGGCCGGGCCCCCGAGGAGGGGGGCCCGGCCCTTTCGCGCGTGCGCTACAGGCCCTGCCAGGCGGGCTTGTTCGCGTAGGTGTGGCGGAAGTAGTCGGCCAGCTTCAGCTTGGAGGCGGCCGCCTCGTCCACCACGACGGTCGCGTGCCGGTGCAGCTGGAGGGCGGAGGCCGGGACCAGAGCCGACAGCGGGCCCTCGACGGTCTGGGCGACGGCCTCGGCCTTGCCCTCGCCGGTGGCGAGCAGGACCAGGTGGCGGGCGTCGAGGATGGTGCCGATGCCCTGGGTGATGACGTGGTGCGG
This sequence comes from Streptomyces katrae, assembly GCF_002028425.1. Classification (GTDB taxonomy): domain Bacteria; phylum Actinomycetota; class Actinomycetes; order Streptomycetales; family Streptomycetaceae; genus Streptomyces; species Streptomyces katrae_A. The sequence continues at coordinate 5,166,210 of NZ_CP020042.1, forward strand.
CACCTGGTCCATGTCGTCGTCGAAGAAGCGCGCGTTGTCCACGCGGGTCTGCTCCGTCAGCGTCTTGATGCGGGTGCGGGAGGCCAGCGAGGAGCAGGGCTCGTTGAAGCCGATGTGGCCGTCGGTGCCGATCCCCAGCAGCTGGAGGTCCACCCCGCCGGCGTCGGCGAGGGCCTGGTCGTACGCCTTGCAGGCCGCCTGGACGTCGGCGGCGGAGCCGTCGGGGCCCATGAAGGACTCCTCGGTCAGGCCCAGGGGCTCCACGACCTCCCGCAGCACGACCGCGCGGTAGGACTCCGGGTGCCCGGCGGGCAGGCCGACGTACTCGTCGAGCTGGCAGATCCGGGCGCGGGAGGCGTCGACCTCGCCGGCCGCGACCTTCGCGGCGAGCGCCTCGTAGACGGGCAGCGGGGTAGAGCCGGTCGCCACGCCCAGCAGGGCGTCGGGCTTGCGGCGGACCAGGGCGGCCATGGCCTCCGCGATGAGCTCGCCGCCTGCCTTGGCGTCCGGGACGATGACAACTTCCACGCGGGGCCTGCCGATCTGGAGAGTGGTATGTGGTATAGACCAATCTAGCAGAGGGTCGCCCCGGATGGCGGTACTCCGCCCCCTCCATCGTCCCGCCGATCCCGGCCCTCCGCCCGGCCGCCGGGGCCCCGTGCGGGACGGCTACTGCAGCGCCAGCTGGAGGCCGCCCGTGGCGTCCAGGTGCTGGCCGGTGAGCCAGCGGGAGTCCGGGGAGGCCAGGAAGGCCACCACGTCGGCCACCTCCTCCACCGTGCCCACCCGGTTGAACACGGACCGGGACGCGGCGTGCGCCCGGGCCGCCGGGTCGGCCAGCCAGGCCGCGTTCAGCTCGGTCTCGGTGATGCCGGGGCCCACGGAGTTCACCGTGATGCCGCGCGGCGCGAGCGCGGCGGCCAGCGAGACCGTCAGCGCGTTCACCGCGCCCTTGGCCATGATCGTGGCGAGGATGGCCGGCAGCGCGAGGTCCGGGGTGCCGGTGACGTTGACGATCCGGCCCCCGTCCGCGAGGCGGTCCAGCCCGTGCTTGATCACGAAGAAGGGTGCCTGCGCGTTGAGCGCCTGGACCCGCTGGAAGGTCTCCTCGTCGGTCTCGGCGATGCCCGCGAAGGTCGCGGCCCCGGCGTTGTTCACCAGCACGTCCACCCGCTCGGTGTGCGCCGGGTGGGCCTCGTACGCCGCCCAGAGCGCCTGGGCGTCCCCCGGCACCCCGAGCTCCGCGCCGATCGCGAAGGCCCGGCCGCCCGCGGCCTCGATCGCGGTGACGGTCTCCTTCGCCGCCGCCTCGTTGCGCCCGTAGTGCACGGCGACCAGTGCCCCGTCCCGCGCCAGCCGCTCCGCCACGGCCCGCCCGATCCCCCGGCTGCCGCCCGTGACCAGCGCCGTCTTTCCCTTGAGCACGCCCATGACGCACCCCTCCCTCATTCGGTAGCGATCGCTACAGAAAGGACCGTATCAGATTCCCTAGCGAGCGCTATAGAATCGTCCGCATGGTGACAGGACAGCGCGGCAGGCCCCGCTCCTTCGACCGGGAGGCCGCCCTCGACAAGGCGATGCTGACCTTCTGGGAACACGGCTACGAAGCCACGTCCATCTCCGACCTGACCCGCACCCTGGGCATCGGCGCGCCCAGCCTCTACGCGGCCTTCGGCGACAAGCGCAAGCTCTTCGACGAGGTGGTCGTGGTCTACGGCAGCCGCTACGGGGACTTCGCGGTCGACGCGCTCCGGGAGGAGCCCACCGCCGGTGCGGCCATCGGCCGGATCCTGCGCGAGGCGGCCGAGATCTACACCGACCCCGCCCACCCGCCGGGCTGCATGGTGATCAGCGCGGCCGCCAACACCACCTCGCGGGAGGTGGCCGAGGCCCTGCGTGAGCGGCGCCTCGCCACCCTCGCGATGTTCGAGAGCCGGATCCGGGCCGACGTCGCGAGCGGGCTGCTGCCCGCCGGAACGGACGCGCGGGCACTGGCCCGCTACGCCGGGGCGGTACTCCAGGGCATGAGCCAGCAGTCGATCGACGGGGCGACCCGGGAGGAACTGGAGGCGGTGGCGGAGCGGGCCTTGCTGGCCTGGCCGGCGTGATCCGGCGCGCTTCCGCGTGATACCGGGGGGAATTCCGCACGCATTCGGCATTTCCTCTGAGCCACGGTGCAGGACGGGACCCTCAACCCGTCCCGCACCGTAGCCCGGAGTACTTACGGCCGTCAGGTGTGCGGTTCCCGGCGGCCGGTCGGAGGTGCCTGCGCGGTCAGGGCAGAACGCGCGGCCACCTCGATCCGTCCTCCTGTGCGGGGAGGGCGGAAGCTTCGGTCAATTGTGGACTAGACCAATCTGTCCTGTCCATCCAAAGCGCGGACCTACTGGCCCGTCACTTCCTCCAACAGTACGCGGAGTGTGCCCGTCCTGGATACTCCCGAGTACCGGTCGTGGGGAAAGTCATTCCCGTACCCGGGGTACGCTCGCAAGGTGCCCTCCATGAACGATCTCGTACGCCAGCACACCGCTCTCGGTGAAACCGACCTGGAGTGGCTGCACCTGCTGGTCTCGGAGTGGCAGCTGCTCTCCGACCTCTCCTTCGCGGACCTCGTGCTGTGGGTCCCCACCCTCGACGGCACCCGCTACGTCTCCGTCGCGCAGATGCGGCCGAACACCGGCCCCACCTCGTACCAGGACGACATGGTCGGCCACCTCGTGCCGCGCGGCCGCCGCCCGCTGCTCGACGCCGCGCTCGACGAGGGCCGGATCGTGCGCGAGGGCGACCCGGAGTGGCGCGAGGAGGTGCCGGTCCGCGTCGAGTCGATCCCCGTCCGCCGCGAGGGCCGGGTGCTGGGCGTGATCGCGCGCAACACCAACCTGCTCACTGTGCGTACACCGAGCCGGCTGGAGCTGACCTACCTCCAGTCCGCCTCCGACCTCGCGCAGATGATCGCCGCGGGCTCCTTCCCGTTCCCCGGCCAGCAGGTCGACATGGACGCCTCCCCGCGCGTCGGCGACGGCCTGATGCGCCTCGACGCCGACGGCGTGGTGACGTACGCGTCCCCCAACGCCCTCTCCGCCTACCACCGGCTCGGCCTCGCCGCCGACCTGGTCGGCCAGCACCTGGGCACCACCACCGCCGAACTCGCCCCGTCCCGGGGCCCGGTGGACGAGGCCCTGGCCAAGCTCGCCAGCGGCTGGGCCCCGCGCGAGACCGAGGTCGAGGGCAGCGGCGGGGTCATCCAGCTCCGCGCGATCCCGCTCAAGCCCAAGGGGACCCGGATCGGCTCCCTGGTCCTGTGCCGGGACGTCACCGAACTGCGCCGTCGCGAACGTGAACTGATCACCAAGGACGCCACCATCCGGGAGATCCACCACCGGGTGAAGAACAACCTCCAGACGGTGGCCGCGCTGCTGCGCCTCCAGGCCCGCCGGATGGACTCGGAGAGCGGCCGCGAGGCGCTCAACGAGGCGGTGCGGCGCGTCGGTTCGATCGCGATCGTGCACGAGACCCTTTCCCAGAACCTGGACGAGCGCGTCGAGTTCGACGAGATCGCCGACCGCGTGATCGCGATGGTCGCCGAGATCTCGCCCGGCAAGGTGCAGTGCCGGCGCGTCGGACGGTTCGGGATCCTGGACGCGGAGGTGGCCACTCCGCTGTCGATGGTGCTGACGGAGATCCTCCAGAACGCCCTGGAACACGCCTTCACCCAGGGGGAGGGCGGCACGGTGGAGGTGACCGCCGCCCGCAGCGGGTCGGGCCGCACCGACGGCCGGCTGCTGATCACCATCCTCGACGACGGCTCCGGCCTGCCCGAGGGATTCGACCCGCAGAAGGCCGGCAACCTCGGGCTGCAGATCGTCCGCACCCTCGTGGAGGGGGAGCTCGGCGGCACCTTCGACATGGTCCGCGTCGAGCCGCGCGGCACCAAGGTCGTCCTGGACGTGCCGGTCAGCTCACAGAAGTAGCCCGCCCGGCCCGTCACCCAGCGTGACGGCCGGAGCGGGAAAAGCACTGAGCCCCGGACCGGAACCTTCTCAGCGGTAGCTGGGGGAGGTCATCGGTCCGGGGCTCAAGAGCACGTTGCCAAGCGCTATACGGGTACTACGCGCTGCACGTCGAGGCTCGAAAGTCGATATCAGGCGCTGGCGTTGCGCGCCCGGTTGCGAGCGGCGCGGCGCTTCATGGCGCGGCGCTCGTCCTCGCTCAGGCCGCCCCAGACACCGGAGTCCTGGCCGGACTCGAGCGCCCACTGCAGGCACTGCTCCATGACGGGGCAACGGCGGCAGACGGCCTTGGCTTCCTCGATCTGCAGCAGCGCAGGACCGGTGTTGCCGATGGGGAAGAAGAGCTCGGGGTCTTCCTCGCGGCAAACGGCGTTGTGACGCCAGTCCATGGCTGCTCCATCTCCTTGTATTGCGGGCAGGTTGCTTGTGAATGTGAACGCTTTCACGAATCCCCCCGTGAGGGAAGGGCCGACGCCCAGTTGGCCTGGTGCGGTCCAAGATTCGTGGTGGGGTTCTGGCGCTCTGTGTGGGTGCCGGGTTCTGCGGGCTGTCCCGATCGCCATGTAGAGATTCGCAAACCTCGGACGGGGATACAACCCCTTCCGGAAAGTTTTTTTGGATTCGTCGGTGTCGACTAGGTCACAGCCCTAGTTCCTAGGGGTGGACCGGCGTGTAAACGTTCGACTGAAAGGACTTTGGGCTCTTCTACTCACACAATCACACGCAGTGCACGGCGAACGCCTGTGAACCGAACGCTGGTGCGCACTCCGAGGTGATCGCCGTCCATCTGGAAAGGGAGGGGAACCTTCGAATGCAAGGTGAAGTCGGTCAGATCGTGCAGAGACAGCGCGTGCTTGCCGTGCGGACCCCGCTCAGGAGTCGAGGTCAGGAGCTGTGTCGCGTACCGCGCGACCGCCGGAGTTGACAAACGGTCCAGCGCCAATACGTCAAGCGCGGTATCGAACGAAGCTTCCGGAGACGCGTACAGAGGACGATTTCCCAGGTACGTCCACGGCGAGGTGTTGCAGACTATCGACAGCACCAGATCCGTCACCGGATCCGCGCCCGGCTGCTCCAGCGTGATCGTCCCGTGCCGGCGGTTGGGCTCCTCCCAGAACTGCCGCATCAGCTGTCGTACATACAGGGCGTGCGTCGAACGCTTGCCCCGCTCCCGCTGCTGCTCGACCCGCCCCACCACACCCGCGTCGAAGCCGAAGCCCGCGCAGAACGTGAACCAGCGCGACGGGACCGACTCGTCCTCCGTCCCCGGCACCCCCGCGGCCAGCCCCAGGCCCACCGTCCGCTCCCGCCGCTCCCGCAGCGCGTCCAGCAGGGCACCGGTCGCCTCCACCGAATCGTTCGGCAGCCCGAGCGCACGGGCGAAGACGTTCGTGGATCCGCCCGGCACCACCGCCAGCCGCGGCAGCCGCTCCGGATCCGGGCCGTCGTGCAGCAGCCCGTTCACCACCTCGTTGACGGTGCCGTCCCCGCCCAGCGCCACCACCAGGTCCAGCCCCTCGTGCGCGGCCTTGCGCCCCAGGTCGCGGGCGTGCCCCCGGTACTCGGTGGTCACCGCCTCCAGCTTCATCTCGCTGGCCAGGGCGTGCGTCAGGACGTCGCGCGTGCGCGCACTGGTGGTCGTCGCTGCTGGGTTGGCCACGAGAAGTGCACGCATGGTCGCCAGACTACCCACCCCGCGCACCCGCCCCCTACCGACCGTCCCCGCCCGGGCCCGGCCCGCCGCGGCTACCCTGCTGGGGTGAGCAAGAAGCCGAGCCCCCGCACCCCCGCCGCGTCCCCCGAAGGCCCCGCCGCCGACGCCGCGGAGCCCAAGACGCTGCCCGGCCGGCTGACCGCGGCCGCCGTACTGACCGCCCTGGAAGGCCTCGCCCTCGCCGGCCTCGGCGTCTACATGCTGTTCGTCGGCATCGCCGGCCACCCCGACTCCCCGCAGCAGGCCGAGACCGGCGGAGCGACCCTGCTCGCCCTCGCCGCGCTCCCGCTCATCGCGGCGCGCGGGCTGCGCCTGGGCCGCCGCTGGAGCCGTGGCCCCGCACTGATCACCCAGCTGATGGCCCTCCCCGTCGCCTGGACCCTGTGGACCACCGGCGGAGCGATGACCGCCGCCGCCGTGGCCCTCGCCCTGGCGGCGGTGGCCGTCACCGGGCTCCTGGTGAACCCGACCGCGACCGAGGCGCTGGGCATCGGGCCCGCGGACCAGGCCCGATAACCCCTCCAGCACCTGTCGATCACTCCTCGACGAGGAGCTTGTCCCGCAGCTGGGCCAGCGTGCGCGCCAGCAGCCGGGAGACGTGCATCTGGGAGATGCCCACCTCCTGGGCGATCTGCGACTGGGTCATGTTCCCGAAGAAACGCAGCAGCAGGATCCGCTTCTCCCGCGGCGGCAGCCCCTCCAGCAGCGGCTTGAGCGACTCGCGGTACTCGACACCCTCCAGCGCCTCGTCCTCCGAGCCCAAGGTGTCCGCCACCGCCGGCGACTCGTCGTCGGTGTCCGGCACGTCCAGCGACAGCGTGCTGTAGGCATTGGCCGATTCCAGCCCCTCCAGCACCTCCTCCTCGGAGATCCCCAGCCGCTCGGCCAGCTCGTGGACGGTGGGGGAGCGGCCGTGCTGCTGGGAGAGTTCCGCCGTGGCCGTCGTCAGCGACAGCCGCAGCTCCTGCAGGCGCCGCGGCACCCGCACCGCCCAGCCCTTGTCACGGAAGTGCCGCTTGATCTCGCCGACCACCGTCGGGGTGGCGTACGTCGAGAACTCCACCCCCCGGTCCGGATCGAACCGGTCCACCGACTTGATCAGGCCGATCGTCGCGACCTGCGTCAGATCGTCCAGCGGCTCGCCCCGGTTGCGGAACCGCCGTGCCAGGTGCTCGACCAGCGGCAGGTGCATCCGCACCAGCCGGTTGCGCAGCTCCGCCCGCTCCGGGGACCCGTCGGGCAGCTCCCGCAGCTCGAAGAACAACGCCCGCGCGCCACTGCGGTCCCGCGGATCCGGCAGCGCCACGTGCGCCTCGCCCGGCCCCTGGGGAGCCAGGGCCTCCGGTGGCTGGGATTGGTCGTGCTGGTTCTCGCTCATAGGGCCCGCCCGTCGCTCCGCCGAGTCCAAAAAGCCGTCTTCCGCATCCGCGTCAGCCGGGTGCGGCCGGGCGTGGTGCTGCTCCGGGATGCCGCCGTCGACCTCGTGCCGTACCCGGGGCCGATCCCCGCCCCGCACCGGGATCTCCCCGCCGCTCACGCCGGGCCTGGCCCCGCGCCGCGCTGTTTGTAGAGGCTGATGCTCACCGTCCGGTTGTCCTCGACCGTCGCCTCGACCTTTCCGGCCAGCGCGGACAGCACGGTCCACGCGAACGTGTCCCGCTCCGGCGCGCGCCCGTCGGTAGTGGGTGCGGAAACGGTCACTTCCAGTGAATCGTCGATCAACCGGAAGACGCAGCTGAGGACGGAGCCCGGCACGGCCTGCTGGAGCAGGATCGCGCAGGCCTCGTCCACCGCGATGCGGAGGTCCTCGATCTCGTCGAGGGTGAAGTCCAACCGTGCCGCGAGACCGGCCGTGGCCGTTCGCAGCACCGACAGGTAGGCACCCGCAGCCGGCAGCCGGACTTCCACGAAGTCCTGGGTCCCGGGCTCGCCTGCGATCTGGGACACCCTCACCTCCAAGGTGGTACGAGCTCTGTTCGCCGGTGACGCTATCGCGATCCGGGCGATCGTGTCGCGGCACCCCTCATGGCGCCCTCTGTGGAGCGCCCGGGCCGACCCCACCTCTGTGCAGTGACTGATGGTAAGCACACGGGTACACACAGTGGCTAGGGGTCTGCGGGCCCAATTCGGGGGAACCGGCGGAGGGTTGAACTACCCCGCTTCAGACGATCGAACCGTCGACAAAACACCAACGCCACGTCTCACCCGGTTCGAAGCTGCGCATCACCGGATGACCCGTCTCCTGGTGGTGCGCGGTGGCGTGCCGGTGGGGAGAGCTGTCGCAGCAGCCCACGTACCCGCACCCCAGGCACATCCTCAGCTGGACCGGATGGCTTCCGAGCACCTCGCATTCCGGGCACGTCAGGGCACGCGGGACGGGCTCGGGGCGCGGCAGTTCGGCAACGTGGGTGCACTCGCTCATGATGGCCAGGTTACGGCCAGGGTGCGGGTGGGGCACCGGCGACGACGGATGGGGATGGATCTTCGATGGAGGTATTGCCGCTGGTGGCGCTGGTGGCGGTGAGCGCCGCCGTGGCGGGGGCGGCCCGGCGTACGCCCGTGCCGGCGCCGCTGCTGCTGGTCGCGGTGGGACTCGTCGCCGCGTACGTGCCCGGGGTGCCCTCGTACGCCCTCGACCCGCACATCGTGCTGCCGCTGCTGCTCCCGCCGCTGCTGCACACGGCCGCGGTCGACAGTTCGTACCTGGACCTGCGGGCCAACCTGCGGCCGATCGCCCTGCTGTCGGTGGGGTACGTGCTGTTCGCGACGCTCGCGGTGGGCTGGGTGACGTACCTGCTCGTACCCGGGGTGTCACTGCCGGTGGCGCTGGTGCTGGGCGCGGTCGTGGCCCCGCCGGACGCGGTCGCGGCCACCGCGATCGCCCGGCGGCTCGGGCTGCCGAACCGGGTGACGACCATCCTGCAGGGCGAGTCCCTGGTGAACGACGCCACCGCCATCACCGCCTACAAGGTGGCCCTGGCCGCTGCGGTCGGGACGAGCGCCGGCTGGTCGGGCGGGCTCGCCGAGTTCCTGCTGGCCTCGGTGGGCGGGGTGGGGGTGGGCCTGCTGCTGATGGTCCCGATCCACCAGCTGCGGAAGCGGCTGCGGGAGCCCCTGCTGCAGAACACCCTGTCGCTGCTGATCCCCTTCGTGGCCTACGCGGCCGCCGAGCGGGTGCACGCGTCGGGCGTCCTGGCGGTCGTGGTCGTCGCCCTCTACCTGGGGCACCGCAACTGGCAGGTCGACTTCGCGACGCGGCTCCAGGAGGAGGCGGTGTGGAAGGTCGTCGCGTTCGTCCTGGAGTCGGTGGTCTTCGCCCTGATCGGCCTCCAGCTGCCGGTGGTCCTGCGGGGCCTGAGCGAGTACGAGGGCCTGGCGGCAGCCTGGTACGCGATCGCGGTGTTCCTCGCCGTGGTGGTGGTCCGGTTCGCATGGGTGTTCCCGGCGACCTTCATGCCGAGATGGGTCTCGGAACGGATCCGCACGCGGGAGCCCGACACCGACTGGAAGTCCCCGGTGATCGTCGGGTGGGCGGGGATGCGGGGGGTGGTGTCCCTGGCGATCGCGTTCTCGGTGCCGATGAGCGTGCCGCACCGCAACCTGATCCTGTTCCTCACCTTCACCACGGTGATCGGGACGCTGGTGGTGCAGGGCCTGACCCTCCCGCCCCTGATCCGGGCGCTGAAGCTCCCGCCGCGCGACGCCCAGGCGGAGACCCTGGCGGAGGCCCAGGCCCAGAGCGAAGCCTCGCGGGCGGCGGAGGAACGCCTCGCGGAACTCCTGGAGGACCCGGCGAACAGCACCCTGCCGCCACCCCTGGTGGACCGCCTGCGCACGGTCCTGGAACGGCGCCGCAACGCGGTGTGGGAGCGCCTGGGCGAGGTCAACCCGGTGACGGGCGAATCGGCCGACGACGTCTACCGGCGCCTGGCCCGCGAGATGATCGAGGCGGAACGCGAGGTCTTCGTGACCCTGCGGGACCGCCGCCGCATCGACGACGAGATGCTACGGGGCCTGCTGCGCAGGCTGGACCTGGAGGAGGCGGCGGCGTACCGGGAGGAGGCGGGGTGAGGGCCCGCCATCGCCCCCTAGAGGGGTAGGGGCCGGGCGGTGTCTGCCCACCCACCTCGCAGCGGGGCCCGGGCGGGCCGGAACCGGACAGCGGACCGGCACTGAGTGTGGCCCCGCCCACCTCAGCACCGGTCCGCTGTCCCGTTCCGGCCCGCGCGGATCCCGCCGCGATGGCGGGCCCGCCCCTACGCCCGCCCCGTCACGATCGCCGCCAGCGTCGTGCCTCGGGGGAACGTGCCGGCCTGCGTCAGGGTCGTCAGGGCGCGGAGGAGCTTCGCGACGTAGATGCGTTCCACCGGGAGGCCGTGGCGGGACTCGAAGTCCTCGGCGAAGGCTTCGAGGGATGGGGGGACCCGGGCGTAGCCGCCGTGGTCGTGGCCCTCGGCCAGGGTCCAGTTGGGGGTCGGGGCTCCGAAGGCGGCCGTCTGGAGGGAACGTATCTCCGGCCCCAGGAAGCCGCCCGCCAGGACCGGGACGCCCAGGGCGCGCTGGCCCGGGGCCAGGCCGGCCGCCAGGCCGGCCAGGGTGCCTCCCGTGCCGCAGGCGACGGCCACCACGTCGCAGGCGCCCCGCAGTTCGCGCCCCAGCTCCGCGCACCCCGTGAGGGCGAGCGGGTTGCTGCCGCCCTCCGGGACCAGGTACGCGTCCGGGGCCCCGGCGGCCGTCAGGAGGCGGGACAGGACCTCCGGCTCGGCCTTGCGCCGGTACTCGGAGCGGGTGACGAAGTGCAGCCGCATCCCGTCGGCCGCGCAGCGGGCCAGGGAGTCGTTGAGGGGGCGGTCCGCGAGCTCGTCGCCCCGGACGATGCCGACCGTCTCCAGGCCGAGCAGCCGTCCGGCGGCCGCCGTGGCACGGAGGTGGTTGGAGTAGGCGCCGCCGAAGGTGACGAGCCGGTCGTGGCCCGCCTCCAGGGCGGCTCGGAGGTTCGGCGCGAGTTTGCGCCACTTGTTGCCCGGGAGTTCCGGGTGGACGAGGTCGTCCCGCTTGAGGAGGAGCCGCACCCCGTGCGCGGCGAAGCGTTCGTCGGCCGCCTCGGCGAGGGGGGACGGCGGGCGGGGGCGCAGCTCGGGGTGGGTCACCCGTCCATTGTCACTTCAGCCGGTCGGCCACACGTTCGCGCAGCCAGTCCATCGTGAAGCCCTTGGGGTCGATCTTGCCCGGCTGCCATTCCAGGTGGCCGATGACCGAGCGGGCGCCCCAGCCGTGGACGCGGCACAGGGCCGACGCCGAGCGGGTGATGGCGTCGAGCTGGACAGCGGGCCAGGGGTCCTCGCCGTCGCCGAGGTTCTCGCACTCGAAGCCGTAGAAGTAGCGGTTGCCGTCGGTGTCGGCCTGGTGGGCCGGGGGGAGGCGGCGTTCCGCGACGACCGCCGCGAGGACGTCGGAGTCGCCGGCGCCGGCGTGGTTGGCGCGGCCGTAGCCGACGAGGTGGACGCGGCCGTCCTTGGTGATGACCCCGTGGCAGAGCGGGCCGGGCAGGGCGCGGTCCCCGTCGCGGCAGAGGTCCACGGTGTAGTCGGTGCCGTGGGTGACGGTGTGGTGGATCATCACCCCGTGCACCGGCCCCCAGGGGCCCTTGTGGTTGCGGTTGTGCGTGCGCCAGCTGCCGACCTCGACGACGGTCAGGCCTTCGGTGCGCAGGGCGTGGATGAAACGGTCCGCGGACATGGGTGCGGACATGGCCGCCTCCCTTACGGTACGTGCTCGGTTCGTTACGTACCGGTGTAGTGGAAGCGGCCCTTCCGAGACTAGGGCGTGTTTCGGCCAGCCGTCACGCCGAGGCGAGCCGGAGGGCGGGGGCGCAGACCTCGTAGTGGCTGGGTGCCGCGGGCGGGGCGCCCCGGGATGGACGTCAGGGGCCGTTGAACCCTGAAGGATGCCCGGTGCGGCCCGGAGTAGTCCCACCCTTTTGTGTAATGGTCCGACCGCATTGCGTGCTGAAAGGCTTCTCTACCGCAGACCATGGAGTAATCGAAAGGCGAAGACATGTCGGTCCAGGCGGGCTCCGAACCCGAAGCCCAGACACCGCAGCGCAGTCTCGGCACCGCGGCCGCGCGGAACTTGGCGAGCACCACCAAGTCCGCCCCGCAGATGCAGGAGATCACCTCGCGGTGGCTCCTGAAGATGCTCCCCTGGGTCTCGGTGCAGGGCGGCACGTACCGCCTCAACCGCCGCCTCAGCTACTCCGTCGGCAACGGCATCGTGGAGTTCGTCAAGACGGGCAGCCAGGTCCAGGTCATCCCGGCCGAACTCGGCGAACTGCCCCTCCTGCGCGACTACACCGACGAGGACGTCCTCACCGAACTCGCCGCCCGCTGCCGGCAGCTCGACTTCGAGGCCGGCCAGGAGCTCACCTCTTTCGGCAGCCCCTCCGACCAGGTCTTCCTCCTCGCCCACGGCCGCATCGACCACATCGGCCCCGGCCCCTACGGCGACGACGCCGTCCTGCGCACCGTCGCCGACGGCGCCTACTTCGGCGAGGACGCCCTCACCGACGACGAGGCCATCTGGGAGTACACCGCCCGCGCCGCCACCTCCGGCACGGCCCTCGTCCTGACCCGCCAGGACTTCCAGATCCTCGCCGACCGCGTCCCCTCGCTCCGCGCCCACGTGGACGACGTGCGCACCCAGCCCGAGCGGCACGCCAACCCGTACGGCGAGGCCGCCATCGACCTCTCCGCCGGCCACCACGGCGAAGCCGTCCTCCCCGGCACCTTCGTCGACTACGAGGCCCGCCCCCGCGAGTACGAACTCTCCATTGCACAAACGGTCCTGCGCGTCCACACCCGCGTCGCCGACCTCTACAACCACCCCATGAACCAGACCGAACAGCAGCTGCGGCTGACGGTCGAGGCGCTGCGGGAGCGCCAGGAGCACGAGATGCTCAACAACCCCGACTTCGGCCTGCTCCACAACGCCGACTACGACCAGCGCGTCCAGCCCCACGACGGCGCGCCCACCCCCGACGACTTCGACGCGCTGCTCGCCATGCGCCGCGACTCCAACCTGTTCCTCGCCCACCCCAAGGCCATCGCCGCCTTCGGACGCGAGTGCAACAAGCGCGGCCTCTACCCCGAGACCGTCGACGTCGCCGGGACCCGCGTGCCGGCCTGGCGGGGCGTGCCCATCTTCCCGTCCAACAAGATCCCGATCAGCGACGCCCGGACGACGTCCATCCTCTGCATGCGCACGGGCGAGGAGAACCAGGGCGTGATCGGACTCCACCAGCCCGGGATCCCCGACGAGATCGAGCCGAGCATGTCGGTCCGCTTCATGGGCATCAACGAGCAGGCGATCATCTCCTACCTGGTCACCGCCTACTTCTCCGCCGCCGTGCTGGTCCCCGACGCCCTCGGCGTGCTGGAGAACGTCGAGATCGGCCGCTGGCGCTGATGGCCGCGAACACCATCGCCGCAGGCGAGGGACAGGAGGCGGCCGCCCTCCTGGACAGCACGAGAGAAACGGTCAACCCGGAGCTCCGCCGGGCCGTCGAGAGCCTGCCCGCCCCCACCCGGAGGGTGGCGATGTACCACCTCGGCTGGGAGCACGAGGACGGCAGCCCGGCCGCCGCCGGCGCGGGCAAGGCCATCCGGCCGGCCCTGGTCCTCGCCTCGGCGCGGGCCCTCGGAGGTCCGCAGGGCAGCCCGGAGTCCGCGGTACGGGCGGCGGCCGCGGTGGAGCTGGCGCACAACTTCACCCTGCTGCACGACGACGTCATCGACAACGACGCCCGCCGCCGCGGGCGGCCCACCGCCTGGACCGTCTTCGGGATCCCCGACGCCCTCCTCGCGGGCGACGCGATGATGGCGCTCGCCCTGCGGATGCTCGCCGACGACCCGCACCCGGCCTCGGCGCGGGCCTCGGCACGCCTCGCGGCCTGCATCGTCGAGCTGTGCGCCGGGCAGCAGGCGGACTGCGCCTTCGAACGGCGTTCCTCCGTCACCCTGGAGGAGTGCCTGGCCATGGCCACGGCCAAGACCGGCGCCCTCCTGGGCTGCGCCTGCGCGGTCGGCGCGCTGTACGCGGGCGCCGGGCCGGAGGAGGTCGAGGCGATGGACGCCTTCGGACGGGAGGCGGGCCTGGCCTTCCAGCTGATCGACGACCTGATCGGCATCTGGGGGGACCCCGGGCACACCGGCAAGCCGGCCGGGGCCGACCTGATCGCCCGCAAGAAGTCCCTCCCGGTGGTGGCGGCCCTCGGCTCCGGCACCGAGGCCGGGGAGGAGCTCGCCGCCCTGTACGCCGGCCCCATGACCGGGGACGAGGACGTCCGGCGGGCCGCCCGGGCCGTGGAGCGGGCCGGCGGCCGCGACTGGGCGCAGGACCACGCCGGCGACCGGATGGGCCGGGCGGTGCAGGAGCTGTCCCGCGCGGTGCCGGACGTGGCGGCGGCGGGCGGGCTGCTGGCGCTCGCGGAGTTCGTGACGCGCCGTACGAAGTAGACGGGGAGGATGGCCCGTTCCGGCACCGCGGGGGTGCCGGAACGGGCCTATCCGCGCGCTCCGGCCAACTCTAGGATCACTCGCGGTCGTTGACGCGTGAGTGAAGGGTGTGACCCGTGGTGCTGGAGATACGTCAGGCGGATCAGTCGGACCGGGACGCCGTCGCGCGTCTGCTGGACGAGGCCTTCCGCAGCGACCCGGTCAGCTCCTGGGTCTTCCCCGACCCCGCCCACCGCGCCGCCGTCCACGGCAGGTTCCTCGGGGTGTTCGTCGACGTGGCCCTGGCCGAGGGCCGGATCGACTACGCGGCCGACGGCTCGGCGGCCGCCCTGTGGCTGCGGATCCCGGCGGGCGAGCCGGAGGGCGAGGACGAGATCCCGGCCAAGATGCGCGCCGTGGCCGACCCCGGCAACGAACGCTGCGAGCTCGTCGGACGGCTCACGGGGGCGGTCCACCCCACCGCCGAGGAGCACGAGTACCTGCTCATGATCGCGGTCGCGCCCGGGCGGCAGGGCGAGGGGCTGGGCACCGAGCTGATCCGGCCCGTCCTGGAACGCTGCGACCGGGAGGGGGTCCCCGCGTACCTGGAGGCGAGCAGTGAGCGGAGCATGCGGCTCTACGAGCGGCTGGGCTGGGAGCTCACCGGCGAGGCGGTGCGGCTGCCGGACGGCCCGCTGATGTGGCCCATGTGGCGCAAGCCGCTGGGCGCGGGGGCGGGGGACGGGCCGCGTGCCCGGGTGGTGGGCGACCACTCCGGCTGAAGTGCTGTGACGGTCCTCGTACCGGGCGGACGCGCGGAAACGGCCTACCGTGGAGGTATGGCCGGTGAACAGCGACGAGAACACGCGCATCCGACGGTCGCCCCGCAGGCCGGGCACGCACAGCAGACCTGCCCGGCCTGCGGGACCCCCGTGGAGACGGTGGTCCGGCGCCACAAGTCCCTCGGGATCTTCGTACCCACCTGGGGCCCGGGCCCCTGCCCGTCCCCGGACTGCCCGCGGCACGTGCCCGCGGAGGGATGACCCTCCGCGGGTGCTGCCGTACCGCGGGTGCTGCCGTACGCGGGCGGGTGCTGCCGTACCGCGGGCGGGTGCGGGATCAGCCCTTGGTGCCGAGACCCGAGGCGACCAGACCGTTGGCCCACAGCTGGTTGACGCGCGAGCGCTCCGTGCTGTTCGGGTAGGCGTTCGTGCACGAGGTACCCGGACCGCCGCCCGACATCAGCTCGCTGCACGGACCCGAGTAGTGGTCCGGCAGACCCAGCACGTGGCCCGTCTCGTGGGCCGTCACACGGGTGGAGTTGTACTGCTGGTTCTGCGCGTAGTCCAGGAAGATGTAGCCCCGGCCGTGCCCGTCCGTGCTCGCGTACGACCCCCGGGAGTCGTTGCCCTCGTAGTACGAGAAGTTCCCGCCCGAGGACACCTCCTGCAGCTTCACGTTGGAGACCGAACCGTTCCAGATACGGGTCGAATTGGCTATCTGCGTACGGAAGCTGGGCGCGTTGCGGGTGTTGTAGGTGACCGTGACGACCGCCGTGGCGCTCGGGTTCGCGGCACGCTGCTCGGCCACCGCGCGCTGGACGGCCTCGAAGAACGCCTTGTTGGCGGCCTGGTTCTCCTGGGAGCGCTCGTACGCGGCGTAGCTCGCCGGGCTGCCGCCCGCCGGGGTCGCGGCCGTCGCGCTGGGGACGACGCCGCCGAGGACGGCGGCGACACCGAGGCCGACGGACGCGGCGGACAGCATGGTCCTGCGGGAGTGGCGCATGTGGGGGGCTCCTACTCATCAGGTGCAGTGGGGGGTGGATTGGGTGATCCGGTACCGGAGTCTGCGGGAGCGGAAGGGGCCGGCGGATGATGTCAGAGGCCGATAACACCGCCCTATCGGGGGGTTTCGGCGAGATTTACCTTGGTCAACTAGCGTGAGAATGGCGGGATTCGGGGGGCTATAGGTGGCTGGTGCGGCCCCCTGGGGCCCGCCTACCCTCGGGTCATGGAGCTCGAGGTGAGGCACCTGCGCGCGCTGTGCGCCATCGCCGACGCCGGCAGCCTGCACAAGGCCGCCCGGCAGCTCGGCGTGAGTCAGCCCTCCCTGACGACGCAGCTGCGCCGAATCGAACGGGCCCTGGAAGGCGAGCTGTTCCTCCGTGAGCGGACCGGCTGCCGGCCGACCCCCTTCGGGCGCACGGTGCTCGGGCGGGCGCGGCCGCTCCTCGCCGAGATGGCCGCACTGGTCGCCGAGGCGCGGGCCGCCGCGCACGGGCCCCGGCTGCGGATCGGCTCGACCGCGAGCCGCGCCCTGCCGGGGTGGCTGCGCCGGCTGCACCGGCGCGCACCGGAGACGGAGACCACGCTGGTGGTCGACGTCTCGGCCAACGCGCTGTTGCGGATGACCGCCGCCGGGCAGCTGGACGTGGCCTTCGTGCACGAGGTGGAGGGCAGCCCGCTGCGGGTGCCGGACGGCCTGGAGCTGCGGGTGCTGATGGAACGCGAGCCGCAGTTCGTGTCCATGTCCCTGGACCATCCGGCGGCCCGGTCGGCGGTGGTGGAGTTACAGGACCTGGCCGGGGACCGCTGGACGGTGGACCCCTCGGTCGACGGCGAATGGGACGGCCTGCGCCGCGTGTTCGCCCGCGCCGGCCTCACCCCGCAGGTCCTGCACGCCGACTACCACACGGCGGCGTCACTCATCGTCAGCGGCGAGGCGGTGGCCCCGTGCCAGCCGACCTCGGGCCCCCGCGACGACATGGCGATCCGCCCGCTGCTGGGCGACCCCCTGGCGGTCCGCCTCCTGCTGGCCACCCGCCCGGGGGAACACGCCGAGGCCTACGAGGACCTCCGCGCCGCCTACCGCGAGGCGGCCCTGGGGACGCCGCCGTACCGGGCCTGGCTGTCACGGCAGGGGAGTCCGCTGCTGGTGGCTTAGGCGGGCCATCGCCATCGCCCCCTCGAGGGGTGGGGGCCGGGCGGTGTTTGCCCACCCACCTCGCGGCGGGGTCCGGGCGGGGCGGGCCGGGTCAGCGGACCGGGGGCGGGGGAGGGGCGGGGTCTCGGTTGGGCGGTCTCAGGGATGGGTTGGGGCTTTCCCGTCAGTCTCATCGTCCTTCCGCGTCGGGCCGGTCAGTCAAGAGCGCTCCTTCGTCGCGTCGCTACGCGATGTCGCTGCGCTCCACTCTTGACAGCCCGTCCCGCCACGGAAAAACGAAGACTGCCGGGAAACCCCCAAAGGAACGGGACGGACGTTCACTGGACATCCGGCGGACTCAGCGACCCTCCGGGGTCGTCGGGGGCCGCCTCGCCAAGCATCCGGGCCGACATCCATGCCATTCGGGGCCGCGATCCGCGACAGATCGCTACGCGCTCCTCCCGTCTCAGCGTCCGCCGACCGCCTGGGGCCGCTGCCCGCACCAAAGGACGACAGAATCGGCATCCGGGGCCGGTGGGCGCGACAGATCGCTACGCGCTCCTCTCGTCTCGGCGTCCGGCGGCCGTCTGGGGCCGCTGCCCGCAGGAAAGGACGACAGGATCGGCATCCGGGGCCGGTGGGCGCGTCAAATCGCTACGCGCTCCTCTGATTTCGGCGTCCGCGACCCGCCTGGGGCCGCTGCCCGCACCAAAGGCCGACGGAATTGGCATCCGAAGCCGCCAGGCGCGCCAGATCGCTACGCGCTCCTCGTTTTTCGGCGTCCGGCGGCCGCCGGGGGCTGATACCTGCACCAAATGACGACCAGGGCAGCATCCGGGCTTGCGGGCGCGTCAGATCGCTACGCGCTGCCGAAATCCCGGCGTCCGGCGGCCGGCTGGGGCTGGTGGCGGCACCAAAAGCCGATCCGCAGAGCATCCCGGCCCAAGACGGCCGCCAGCCGCCGAGAAATGAGGAGCGCGTAGCGATCTGACGCGCCTGGGGTCGCCTGATGGCCTTCTCATCGGCATTTCGTGCAGGCAGCAACCCCAGCCGGCCGCCGGACGCTGAAAAGACAGGAGCGCGTAGCGATTTGATGCGCCCACCGGCCCCGGATGCCGATTCTGTCGGCCTTTGGTGCGGGCAGCGGCCCCAGGCGGTCGGCGGACGCCGAAACCAGAGGAGCGCGTAGCGATCTGTCGCGGAGGGCGGCCCCGAATGGCATGGATGTCGGCCCGGATGCTTGGCGAGGCGGCCCCCGGCCTCCCCGCCTGGTCGCTGATTCCGCCGTGTGTCCATCGATGGACCGTGCCGTTCTTCTGGGGGTTTCCCGGCAGTCCTTGTCTTTCCGGGGCGGGACGGGCTGTCAAGGGTCGCCGAAGGCGATCGCGAAGCGACGCGACCGAAGGGAGCGCCCTTGACAGGGCGGCCCGAACCGGAAGGACAGTGGGACTGACGGGAAAGCCCCAGGGCTGCTCTGAGACCGCCCAGGTCAGACCCCGATCCCGTGGGTCCCGGGTGCCCGTCCTCCGCCGCCGCATCGCCGGAATCCCGATTCCCCCGCTCGGCCCCCGTCCGGCCCCCCAGTCCGCCCCACGCTCGGCCCCCCGCTGTCCGCCCCCGCCCCGCCCCCCGACGCCGCGCCGCACCGGGTGCGTGCTTGACTTCGGGGTAGCGCGATATATCGTGTTCTACAGAAGACGCGATATGTTGCGTGCGTCGTCGTCAGTCCATGAGGAGGAGCAGCACCATGCCTGAGCAGATGACCTGGTCCGTCCCCGCCCCCCAGCGGATCGCCTTCGAGCAGCCGGTCACGGACCTGCGGGTCCGTGTGGTCGGCGGCACCGTCAACGTCGTCGCCTCCGAGGACGGGCCCGCTCGGCTGGAGGTCACCGAGGTCGACGGGCCCCCGCTGCACGTGGTGCAGGAGGGCGGCGTCCTCACCGTGTCCTACGAGGACCTGCCCTGGAACGGTTCCCAGGGCTTCAAGAAGTGGTTCGAGGGCAAGCCCTGGAAGGCCTGGTCCGGTTCCTCCGCCGACGGGCGCAAGGCCTGGGAGCGCAGCGTCACCGTCACGCTGACGGTGCCCGCCGCCACCGCCGTCCAGCTGGCCACCGTCAGCGCGACCGCGTTCGTCTCCGGCATCTCCGCCGCCACCGAGGTCACCGGGGTCTCGGGCGACGCCACCCTGGTCGGGCTCTCCGGGCGGGTCAAGGCGCACACCGTGTCCGGCGGCGTCGAGGTGCAGTCCGTCACGGGTGAGCTCGGCTTCCACTCGGTCTCCGGCGGACTCACGGTCGTCGACGGCGCCGGCGGCAGCGTACGGGCCGACTCCGTGAGCGGTGACATGCTCATCGACCTCGCCCTCGACGGGGCGGCCGGCCGGCCGGTGGACATCTCCCTCAACTCCGTCTCCGGCCAGGTGGCGATCCGCCTCCCGCACCCCGCCGACGCCAGGGTCGAGGCCAACACCGCCACCGGCAGCGTCTCCAACGGGTTCGAGGACCTGCGCGTCACCGGGCAGCTGGGCGCCAAGCGGATCACCGGCACCCTCGGCAAGGGCTCGGGCACCCTGCGGGCCACCACCGTCTCGGGGTCCATCGCCGTGCTGCGCCGCCCGCAGGCGGACGCCGAGGCCGCCGCTCCCCTCCAGCTCGACAAGAAGGTGCTCTGACATGCCGCCCGTCTTCGCCCACGGCCGCCTCCGCCTCTACCTCCTCAAGCTGCTGGACGAGGCGCCCCGCCACGGCTACGAGGTGATCCGCCTGCTGGAGGAGCGCTTCCAGGGCCTGTACGCGCCCTCCGCGGGCACGGTGTACCCGCGGCTGGCGAAGCTGGAGGCCGAGGGGCTCGTCACGTACGCCACCGAGGGCGGGCGCAAGGTGTACTCGATCACCGAGGCGGGCCGCGCCGAACTGGCCGACCGGGGCGGGGAGCTGGCCGACCTGGAGCTGGAGATCCGCGACTCGGTGTCCGAGCTGGCCGCGGAGATCCGTGACGACGTCCGGGGCGCCGCCGGTGATCTGCGGCGCGAGATGCTGGCCGCGGCCAACGCCTCGGCGACGCAGCCCGAGGACGAGTCCTGGAAGGCCGCCAAGGAGGAGCTCCGCAAGGCGCGCCAGGAGTGGAAGGAGCAGGCCCGCCGGGCCAAGGACGAGAGCCGCCGGGCCCGTGAGGAGGCCCAGCAGGCCCGCCGTCAGGCCAAGGAGGCCCAGGAGCGGGCTCGCGAGGAGGTGCAGCGGATCGCCGCGCAGCTCCAGGAGCAGCTCAGCAAGACGGGCGGGGTGTTCGGCAGCCTGGCCGGGGCCTGGCTGGGCGGCGGCAACACGGCCGCCGCGCCCGAGACGCCCACCGCCCCCGGCCCCTCGGGCTCGGGCTGGGCCGAGGACCTGGCGCCCACCGCGGATCCGGCCCGCGACCTGGACCGGCTGCTGGACCGGTTCCGTGACGACATCCGGGACGCGGCCCGCGACCACGGGGTCACCCCGGCCCAGCTGGCCGAGGCCCGCGCCCACCTGGCGGCCGCGGCCGCCCGCATCGAGGCGGGCCTGCGCCCGGGTGCCTAGTCAGGCCGCGAGAGCCGCTTCCACCCTCGCGTACGTGACTCCGTGGTCCGCCAGGACCTCGGAGACCGTGCCGGGGCGGGTGAGCAGGGCCAGGAGCAGGTGCGGGGTGCCGATGTGGGGGTCCTTGCGGCCCAGGGTGATGCGCAGGGACTGCTCCAGGGTCTTCTTCGCGCCCTGGGTGAAGGGGAAGTGACGCCGCTTCGGCTCGGGGCGCCCCAGGGCCTCGCGGAGCGAGGAGCCCAGCCCCCGCCTGCGGGGTGCGGGGGCCGTGAGGGCGCCCGCGCCGTGGGTCTCCTCGATGCGGGACACGACCTCCGAGAGGTCGATGCCGAGGCCCGCGAGGGCCTCCTCGTCCGCCCGGGACATTCCGCCCCGGCGGCGGGCGGCCTCCAGGTCCGCGGTGAGCGCGGCGCCGTCGACGCCGAGGCCGTCCAGTGCGCCCCCGTTCAGCAGGGACAGCAGCAGGTGCTCCTCGGTGACGGTGCCGGCTCCGGCCGCCACGGCCTGGGCGACGGCGCCGGACACCGCGTCGCGGGCGTCCCGGGTGAAGCGTTCGAACATCAGAGCCTCCCATGCTTCTTGTGCACGGCCTGCCGGCTGACGCCGAGTTCGGCCGCGATCTCCTGCCAGGACCAGCCCTGCGCGCGGGCGCTGCGCACCTGGACGGTCTCCAGCTGCTCCAGCAGCCGGCGGAGGGCGGCCACGGCGCGCAGGCCCACGCGGGGGTCCCGGTCTCCGGCCCGTTCGGCGAGATCGGTGGCTTCGGTCATGCTGTCAATGTAGGTTGACACGGGAGGGGTGTCAACCCTGATTGACGGCGGAGTGCGGGAGGGGGTGCGGCTCAGACCGTGAGGACGATCTTTCCGAACAGGTCGCCCGCTTCGAGGCGTTCGAAGCCCTCGCGGGCGCGGTCCAGCGGAAGGACCTCGTCGATGACCGGACGGACCCCGGTGGTCGCGCAGAACGCCAGGAGGTCCTCCAGTTCGTCCTTCGTGCCCATCGTCGAGCCGACGACCTTCAGCTCCAGGAAGAAGATCCGCCGCAGCTCCCCGTGCGCAGGGGTGTCGCCGCTGGTGGCGCCGGAGATGACCAGGGTGCCGCCGGGGCGCAGGCACTTGACCGAGTGGGACCAGGTGGCCGCGCCCACCGTCTCGATCACCGCGTCCACCCGGTGCGGGAGCCGGGCGCCCGGCGGGAAGGCCTCGATCGCGCCCAGTTCCACGGCGCGCTTGCGCTTGGCCTCGTCCCGGCTGGTGGCGTAGACCCGCAGGCCCGCGGCCTTGCCCAGGACGATCGCGGCGGTGGCGACCCCGCCGCCCGCGCCCTGGACGAGGACCGAGTCGCCGGGGCGGACCCCGGCGTTGGTGAAGAGCATCCGGTACGCCGTCAGCCAGGCCGTCGGCATGCAGGCGGCCTCCGCGAAGGACAGCTCGGCGGGCTTGCGCAGCACGTTCCACGCCGGGACGCTGACCTGCTCGGCGAAGGTCCCCTGGTAGCGCTCGGTGAGCACCGAGCGGGGCTCGTCCGGGCCGACGCCGTGGCCGCTCTGGCCGATCACGGAGTGCAGGACGACCTCGTTGCCGTCCTGGTCGGTGCCGGCCGCGTCGCAGCCGAGGATCATGGGCAGTTTGTCGGCGTCGAGGCCCACCCCGCGCAGGGACCACAGGTCGTGGTGGTTGAGCGAGGCGGCTTTGACGTTGACGGTCACCCAGCCGGGGCGGGCCTCGGGGGCCGGGCGTTCGCCCAGCTCAAGGCCGCTCAGCGGCTGGTCTCGGTCGATTCGGGCGGCGTAGGCAGCGAACATGGCGCCAGAGGCTACCGGTCGGTAGGGCCCGTGACCAGGGGTGCGGGGGTGTGGATGGGCCGGAATGGAAGCGGAGTGAGATCTCTCAACTACCTTCCGTGCCATGCGGTTTGCGGGCTGCATAGGCCTAAACGGAAGAGATCGGCGGCCTCCGGATGGGGGTAATATTCAGGCCATGCGGTGGCTCGTCGTGAGCGTGTCACGGGCTCCGCACACTCCTTCTGCGTTCCCGGGGCGCCCTTCGCGCGCTCTTTCCGCGCGCCCGGTCGTACCTGGTCGTGCCTGGTCCGTTCGGTGAGGAGGCCCACGGCCGGCCGCGGCGAAGGACCCGGGACGTCCCCTCCCCGTTCGGGGGCGGGGAGGGTGCGTTCCCCTGCGCGGCGGCCCTCCGTACACGAAGAGGCCCGGCCGGATCACTCCGGCCGGGCCTCACCCGTTCAGCCCCGCGGGGCCCCGCCCGTCACTCAGACGAGGCGGGCCACACCGTCGGCCTTCGCCGCCGCGGCGACCGCGGCCGTGACGGCCTCGGCGACGCGCTCGTCGAACGGCGAGGGGATCACGTAGTCGGCGGCGAGCTCGTCACCCACGACACCGGCGATGGCGTCGGCGGCGGCGATCTTCATGCCCTCGGTGATCCGGGTCGCGCGGACCTTCAGGGCACCCGCGAAGATGCCCGGGAAGGCCAGCACGTTGTTGATCTGGTTCGGGAAGTCCGAACGGCCCGTGGCCACGACCGCCGCGTACTTGTGCGCGACGTCGGGGTGCACCTCGGGGTTCGGGTTGGCCATGGCGAAGACGAAGGAGTTCTGCGCCATCGTGGCCACGGCCTCCTCGCCGACCGTGCCGCCGGAGACGCCGATGAAGACGTCCGCGCCCGCGAGGGCCTCCTCCAGCGTCCCGGTCAGGCCCGACTTGTTGGTCAGGCCCGCGATCTCCGCCTTGACGTCGGTCAGGTCGGCGCGGTCCGCCGAGACGACGCCCTTGCGGTCGGTGACGCAGACGTCGCCGATGCCCGCGTCCACGAGGATCTTGGCGATGGCGATGCCCGCCGCGCCGGCGCCCGCGATCACGGCGCGCAGGTCGCCGAGGGTGCGGCCGGTCAGCTTGGCCGCGTTGCGCAGGGCGGCCAGCGTCACGATGGCCGTGCCGTGCTGGTCGTCGTGGAAGATCGGGATGTCCAGCGCCTCCTGGAGGCGCCGCTCGATCTCGAAGCAGCGGGGGGCGGAGATGTCCTCCAGGTTCACCCCGCCGAAGGACGGCGCCAGACGGATGACCGTCTCGACGATCTCGTCCGTGTCCTTGGTCGCGAGCGCGATCGGAACCGCGTCCACGCCGCCGAACTGCTTGAACAGAATCGCCTTGCCCTCCATGACGGGGAGGGAGGCCTCGGGACCGATGTCACCGAGTCCGAGCACGGCCGTGCCGTCGGTGACGACGGCGACCACGTTGGACTTCCAGGTGTACTCGTTCACGAGTTCCGGCTGCTCGGCGATGGCGGTGCACACCTTCGCCACGCCGGGCGTGTAGGCCAGGGACAGGTCATCCTTGTCCTTGACGGGCACGGTGGCCTGGATGGCCATCTTGCCGCCCCGGTGCAGCGCGAAGACCGCATCGGGGTTGTTGTCCGTCGCACTGTCGCTGCGAGGGTTGACGATCTCGGCTGCCACTTCGTGTGACCCCTTAAGTCCTTGTGTTGATTGAGGGTGGCCACTCCTGGTTAAGGGGTGGGCGGGCACCGCGTCCGTACTCCGCGTCGACGGTTGGCCCGTCTCCGCAGAGGGGAGGTTCGTACGCGCGGGCGCGCCGCACGCGCGCCCTGAGCCCCGGATGAGGGGTGTAAGGATCTGTTCTACCCGAAGAGCACACGCCCAGACGAGTCGATTCCGGACTGATCGTAGGGTCCTTGTCCCGGTTTTGGCCAAAAGTCCAAAGGTTGCTGTCCACCACCTGAGACGAGCCGTAAATAGTGAGGCGAAAATGCCAGGTCACGGCGGTTTGTGCGGCTCCGAGGGGCCTTGCCCGCAGTCCTGTTGGGTAGTCGGGGGCGCCCGTTATCTGATTTTGACCTCACGGGCACCCTGAATGCGCCAGTCCGAATGGCAAGATGCCGTAATCACACAAGGTCGCGGCACTCGATGGTGCGTGCTCGACCTGTTCTCGGATGCTTTTCCACCCCCGTCGGAGGAACCAGCTCATGACCGCAAGCACCACCCGTCGTACGACCGCCGCCCGGTCCCGGATCGCCGCGGTCGGCGCGATCGCGGTCGCCGGCGCCCTGATCCTCACCGGCTGTGGCGACCAGACCGACAAGTCGTCTTCCGGTACGGGTACGGCGGACAAGAGCGCCCCGCTGTTCTCCAAGCTCCCGAAGAAGATCCAGGACGCGGGTGTCATCAAGGTCGGCTCCGACACCGCCTACGCCCCGATGGAGTACGTGGACGGCGGCAAGATCGTCGGCGTGGACCCGGACATCGCCGAGGCGCTCGGCAAGCAGCTCGGCGTGAAGCTCCAGTTCACCTCCGGCACCTTCGACGGCCTGATCACCTCCCTGGAGACCGGCCGCCAGGACGTGGCCATCTCCTCGATCACGGACAACAAGAAGCGCCAGGAAGGCCTCGACGACAAGGGCCAGAAGATCGGCAAGGGCGTCGACTTCGTCGACTACATGTCCTCCGGCGTCTCCCTCCTGGTCAAGAAGGGCAACCCGGACAACATCAAGTCCCTCGACGACCTCTGCGGCAAGACGGTCGCCGTCCAGCGCGGCACTATCTACGAGGACACCTTCAAGGCCCAGGCCGAGAAGTGCGGGGACAAGAAGCTCACCATCGAGGCCTTCGACACGGACGCCGACGCGCAGGTCCGCGTGAAGGCCGGCGGCGCCGTCGCCGACCTGAACGACTTCCCGGTCACCTCGTACATCGCGAAGACCTCGGGCGGCGGCAACGACTTCGAGGTCGGCGGCCAGCAGTCCGACGTCGGCCTCTTCGGCATCGCGGTCTCCAAGGACAACACCCAGCTCCGCGACGCCCTCAAGGAAGCCGTCGACGCCATCATCAAGGACGGCTCCTACGCCAAGGTCCTGGAGAAGTGGAACGTGAAGGACGGCGCCGTGCAGTCCGCCACGATCAACGCCGGCAAGTAACACCGAAGCGCTCCACTGAAGGGCAGTCATTGTGACTGACAAGATCGACAAGGGTCCGGCAGACGCCACTCCGCCGGCCGGGCCCGGCGCCTCGGGCACCACCCCCTACGAGGCCATCAAGGCAATCCCCGTACGGCACTACGGCCGCTGGATCAGCGCCGTCGTCGTGGCCGTGGTGCTCGCGTGGCTCGTCTACGCCTTCTCCCAGGGCAAGATCATCTGGGCGACGGTCGGCGACAAGCTCTTCGACTCCTCGGTCCTCGCCGGCCTCGGCAACACCGTCATCATCAGCATCACCTCGATGGCGCTGGGCCTCGTGCTCGGCATCCTCTTCGCGGTGATGCGCCTCTCGAAGAACCCGGTCACCAGCTTCGTGTCCTGGCTCTACATCTGGTTCTTCCGCGGCACCCCGGTCTACGTCCAGCTGCTGGTCTGGTTCAGCCTCCCGCTGATCTTCCAGTACATCAACCTCGGTCCGATCTACAAGAACGAGACCGTCGACGTCATGACCCCGTTCATGGTGGCCCTCCTGGGCCTCGGCCTGAACGAGGGCGCCTACATGGCGGAGATCGTCCGGGCGGGCATCCAGTCCGTCGACGAGGGCCAGTCCGAGGCCTCCCACGCGCTGGGCATGACCCAGACGCAGACCATGCGCCGCGTCGTGCTCCCGCAGGCCATGCGCGTGATCATCCCGCCGACCGGCAACGAGTTCATCAACATGCTGAAGACCTCCTCCCTGGTCTCGGCGGTCCAGTACACCGAACTCCTGCGGGCCAGCTCCAACATCGGCAGCACCGCCGGCGCGGTCATCGAGATGTACTTCGTCGCCTCCATCTGGTACCTGGCCCTGACCAGCGTCTTCAGCGTCGGCCAGTACTACCTGGAGCGCCGCTACGCCCGCGGCGCGCAGCGCACCCTGCCGCCCACGCCGTTCGAGCGGCTGAAGGCCAACCTGAACATGTTCCGCCGTACGGAGGTCGCGCGATGACCGCCAAGACCGCTCAGCCGATGGTCAAGGCCGAAGGCGTCCACAAGTCGTACGGCGCCGCCCACATCCTGCGGGGCATCGACCTGGAGGTCGCCCCCCGAGAGGTGTTCTGCCTGGTCGGCCCGTCCGGCTCCGGCAAGTCCACCTTCCTGCGCTGCATCAACCACCTGGAGCGCATCAACGCCGGCCGGCTCTCGGTCGACGGCCAGCTGGTGGGCTACAAGCAGAAGGGCGACAAGCTCTACGAGCTGAAGGACAGCGAGGTCGCGGCCCAGCGCCGGGACATCGGCATGGTCTTCCAGCGCTTCAACCTCTTCCCGCACATGACGGCCATAGAGAACGTCATGGAAGCCCCGGTCATGGTCAAGGGCGAGTCCAAGGCGGTGGCCCGCGAGCGCGCGGTCAAGCTCCTGGACCGGGTCGGCCTCGGCGACAAGGGCGGGAACTACCCGACCCAGCTCTCCGGCGGCCAGCAGCAGCGCGTGGCGATCGCCCGCGCGCTGGCCATGGAGCCGAAGCTGATGCTCTTCGACGAGCCCACCTCGGCCCTCGACCCCGAGCTGGTCGGCGACGTCCTCGACGTCATGCGCGACCTGGCCGAGTCGGGCATGACCATGATCGTGGTGACCCACGAGATGGGCTTCGCCCGCGAGGTCGGCGACAACCTCGTCTTCATGGACGGCGGCGTCGTGGTCGAGTCCGGCCACCCGCGCGAGGTGCTGGGCAACCCGCAGCACGACCGCACCAAGGCGTTCCTGTCCAAGGTGCTGTAGCCGCGCGGCGGTGACACGGCGCGAAGGGGCGGTACGGAGGTCCGTACCGCCCCTTCGCGCTGCCGCCGGAATTTACTGCTTCAGACCTAGGACCAGCGCGTCCGAGGGGGAGCGCCAGACCGTACGGGCCTCCGCGAAGCCGGCTTCCCGCAGGGTGCGGGCGTGCCAGAACTCGTCGGGGGTGTCCCCGTCGGCGTGCTCTCCGTAGATCGCGAAACGGGCCTTCGTCGGCTCGGCCAGCACCGGGTCGGCGGCGGCCAGGGCCCACCAGTCGCGCCAGTCCAGGATCCCGGCCGCCTTCGCCCGGTCCATCCCGGCGTGCCGCTGGGCCCGGTCGGCGGCGTTGATCAGCGGGGTCGAGGCGTCGGGCATGTGGTCGGCGTTCATGAACACCCCGCCCGGGCGGACCAGCGGCGCGATCTGGCCGTAGAGGACCGCCAGCTCCTCGCTGTGCAGCCAGTGCAGGGCCGTGGCGGTCAGCACCGCGTCGTAGGAGTCGTACGGGAGCGCGGCGCGCCAGTCGGGGTCCTTGAGGTCGGCGGTGACGAAGGTGACCCGGTCGTCGCCCGCGAAGTGGCCCCGGGCGATCGTCAGCAGGGCGGGGTCGAGATCCAGCCCGGTGCTGCGGGCCTGCGGGAACCTTTTGAAGAGGCGGTCCGTGATACTTCCCGTACCGCACGCGAGGTCCAGCACCCGGGGGGCGGGGCCGGTCAGCGCCTCGACCATGTCCAGCATCACCCGGAACCGCTCCTCGCGGTCGGGCATGTACCACTCCTGCTGGCGGTCCCAGCTGTCCTGCCAGGCCTGCCAGTCCGTACCGAACGAGCCAGTCACCGTATCCGTCATCCCGAACCCCTCCATACGTAATACCCTCGAAGCGAGAGCAGCCGTTACCGGCAGCCGTGACCCGACCTTAACCCGCAGCCGTAAGGACTACAAGTGGAACTGGCCCATTACTCGGACTATGCCGTGCGCCTGGTCAACACCGAGGAGCCGGCCCGCAACAAGGACGCCCTCACCTCGGCGGACGACGTCCGTGCCCTCTTCGGCCCCAGCACCCAGATGGCCCGCCGCGTCACCGACACCGACGTCACCCGCTTCCGCAACGTCCGCGGCCGGCTCCGCGCCGTCTTCGAGGCCGCCGACAGCGGCGACCACGTCCTCGCCGTGGACCTGCTGAACTCCCTGCTCATGGAGTTCCCCGTCAGCCCCCAGGTCTCCGGCCACGACCTCGTCGGCCCCGACGGCCGCCCCGACTGGCACATCCACCTCGCCGACCACCCCTCCAACGCCTCCGCCGGCTACGCCGCCATCGCGTCCTTCGGACTGGCCTTCCACCTCACCGAGCACGGCCCCGACCGGCTCGGCCTCTGCCAGGCCCCGCCCTGCCGAAACGCCTACCTCGACACCTCCACCAACCGCTCCCGGCGCTACTGCTCCGACCGCTGCGCCACCCGCGCCAACGTCGCCGCCTACCGCGCCCGCAAACGCCTGGAGGCCGAGGAGTCCGCACGCAGCGGCCGCACCGCCGACACCGCCCAGGACAGCCGGGCCCTCAGCGAACTCTGATGCGCCGCGCGGGGCCGCAGCCGCAGCACGGCCGTCGCCAGCACCAGCTCGTCGGGGACGGCGCCGTAGTCGGTGCTGTCCCCCGTCTCGTTGAACGGGTTGTCCCCGAGCACCCACCAGCCGCCCGGCCGCCGCTCCGCCGCCCGCTTCACCACCAGCAGGTCCTGCTGCAGCGGATGCCGGAACACCACCACGTCACCCGGCCGGACCAGCGCCCCGTACCGCACCACCATCCGGTCCCCCGGCAGCAGCGTCGGCACCATCGACGGCCCCACCACCTCAGTGATCCCGATGCGCACCCGCGCCCGCCCGCTCTCCGCCATCTGTGGCCTCCTCGTCCCTGCCCGCATGGTGCCGCACGGCCCCGTAGGTTCGCTCACCCGTCCTCGGCGGAGGCTGGACTTTTGTCCTAAGCCCATGGGGGCGCCCGCGATTTCCGTCTTCTCAGCGAGTAATCTCCACCCTTGAGAAGACGATCACGAGGAGGACCCACTCCAATGCTTTCCCGCTTCTTCGCCCCCAAGGTGAAGGTCTCCGCCCACTGCGACCTGCCCTGCGGCGTGTACGACCCGGCCCAGGCCCGTATCGAGGCCGAGTCCGTCAAGGCCGTCCAGGAGAAGTACCAGGCCAACGAGGACGCGGACTTCCGCGCGCGTGCCATCACCATCAAGGAGCAGCGCGCCGAGCTCGCGAAGCACCACGTCTCGGTGCTGTGGAGCGACTACTTCAAGCCCCCGCACTTCGAGAAGTACCCCCAGCTGCACACCCTGGTCAACGACACCCTGAAGGCCCTCTCGGCCGCCAAGGCGTCCAACGACCCGGCGACCGGCGCCAAGGCCCTCGAGCTCATCGCCGAGATCGACCGCATCTTCTGGGAGACGAAGGCCGCCTGATCCAGGCCTTCCCCCGGCACCACCACCGAGGGGCCCGACCGCATGTGCGGCCGGGCCCCTCGGTCGTTCCCGCGCCACGGCGCACGCGCCGGTCAGGGCGCCCGCCGGGGCGGACCAGCGGACTACTCGTCCTCGTCCTCGTCGTCGTCCAGCCGGGCCAGCCAGGTGGCCAGGCGCTCGACCGGGACCTCGAAGTCAGGGTTGAGGTCCACGAAGGTGCGGAGCTGCTCGGCGAGCCACTCGAAGGTGACCTCCTCCTCGCCGCGCCGCTTCTCCAGCTCCTCGATGCCGCGATCGGTGAAGTACAAGTCGGGCTCCGTGCCGTGTAGTGAGTCGGGGGTGTGATGGGGTGTTTCCCGCCAGGATAATCCGGGTCCCCGGCGACACCTCCCGCCTTCCCGCCCCCGGCGCTAGCGTGGACGGAGCCGATGGGGCGGGCGGGAGAGGGGGGCCTCGGGATGCCGGACGGGCGCACGGGCGGATCCGCGCGCGCCTTCGAGCTCCTCGAACCCCTGGTCCGGGCCGCCACGGTACGCGTCCACGCGGCCCCCGGCGGGTATGACAGCGCTGGGACCGGACCCACCTGGGGGAGCGGCTTCTTCATCGCCCCCGGCTGGGTCCTCACGTGTGCGCACGTCGTCGGTGAAGGGGGTGCCGGGGTGCGTCTGGCGGGGCGTGAGGTCGGCATCAGCTTCTTCCCCGGAGGGGACACCACCGCCACCGGCACGGTCGCCGGGCGGGTGGAATGCGTCCTGCCCGAACGGCTGGACGAACGCCGGCCCGGGCGGCGGGCCCTGTGGGACCTGCCCGACCTCGCACTGGTCCGCGTCCTGTCACCCGTCACCCACACCTGCGTCTGGCTCACCGAACGGGCCAGACCCCGCCTCGACGAGGCCGCCTACTTCGGCTGCACCGAAGAACTCGGCATCCGCGAGATCACCGGCCGCACCACCCGGCTGCGCGGCCTCGCCGCGGGCGGCGCCGCCATCCGCCTCGGCGACGACGACGAGATCGAAGCCGGCATGTCCGGCGGCCCCGTCGTCGACCTGGCGCGCGGGGAGGTCGTCGGAGTGGTCAAGGCCCGGCGGCACGCCGGCGGCGGCGGGCTCGCCGTGTCCGTGTCCCAGCTGCGGACCCTGCCGATGGCGGCGACCGGCCAGACCGGGCTCTACCGCAGGGTCATGCAGGCCCACGACCTCTACCATTACGACCGGCACCTGAGCGACCTCGACAGCCGCCGCACCTGGACCGACGTCCACGACCTGCTCTCCGACGGCGAGAACGACCCCTACGGCGGCCGCGGACGGCTCACCCCCGGCGAGCGCACCACCCTGTGCGGGCTCCTCGCCGAACTGCCGCCGCCCGGCTCCTCGGAAGCCGTACGGGAACTCGCCGAACAGGCCAGGGGAGAGGAACCGGACACCACCCTCCCCGCCCCCCTCAGCTGGCGCGACGGCCTCGGCCTCCTCCACGACCCGCCCGGCGCGGGCGGCGAGGCCGCCGCGATGCTCCGCTACGCCACCGGCGTCAGCGTCGCCGACCACCGCGAACCGCCCGCCCCCGGCGCCGACGAGGAGCTGTGGGACTGGGTACGGGCCACCGCCGAACGCCTGTGGCGGCCGCTGCGCCGGGAACTCGCCGAACACCACGAACGGGGCCTGGCCGAACGGGACCGGCGCCGCCGGCAGGCCGCCGGACGGGCGGCGCAGGGCCGCACCCGGCAGCCCCAGGGCCTGCCCGCCGGACCCTCCGTGCTGCTGGAGGCCTGGGCGCACGGCTGGGAGGACGTCTACGACTGGCGGGTGTCGGTCCTGGCCGGCCCCGCCCGCCCCGGCCGGATCACCCCGGTCGCCGCCGGCGTACGGGCCACCCTCGCGGGCCTGCCCGAGGTACTGCGGGCCCCGCTCGCCGAAGGGTTCCGCCGCTGCGACACCCACGAGACGGCCGCGCTGCTCGAAGTGGCCGTCGCCCCCGAACTGTTCGGGCTGCCTTTCGACGAGTGGGCCGTCTCGGGCGGCGTCCCCGTCGGAGTGCAGCGGCCCGTCGTCCTGCGCCACGCCGACGCGGCCGGCAGCCCCGCCGCCCGCGCACGCTGGGCGCGGGTGCAGGCGGGGCCCCTGCTGGACCAGCGCGCCGACTGCTCGCGCGGCCGCCCCCGCATCCCCGCCCCGGGCTGGCTCCAGGGGCTGCCCGACACCACCGTGCCGGTGCTCTGCCGGGACCCCGCCGCCGAACCGACCCTGGGCGCGCTGCACTCCGTGCGGGACGCCGGCTACGGGGTCGCGGTGTGCCGGCGCCCCCCGGCCGACCCGTCGGCCTCCTGCGCGCCCTTCCACCGGGGGCTGCGCGAGGAGTTCACCGAGGCGGCCCGCGGCGCGGTCCTGCCGCAGCGCCTCCAGGCCCTGCGGCAGCGGGCCCACGGGGCGGACCCCGACGCGTACTGGGCGGCCGGGCTGGCCCTCGTGTGGGAGGACCCGGACCGTGCCCTGCCGGAGGACGAACCACTGCAGGGGGACCTTTGAGGCGGGGGCCCGCAGGAGAGCGGCAGCGGTGTGGGAGGGAGCGGCAGTGAACGACGAATGGCTGATCTACCGGGGAGTCGGCGAGCCCCACGACGGGATCGAGACGCTGCCCGACCCGCCGCCCTGGCGGGACTTCGACGGCGGCCCCGTCGCCGAGCCCGGCCCGGCGGCCGCGGCCGCCGACGGGAACGTGGCACGGCGGCTCGGCGCCCACCGGCAGGCCGCCGAGCTGCACCGGCCCGAGCCCGAGGAACTGGAGGCCGTCAACGCCGCCCTCTACCTGCGCCGGCCCCTGCTGGTCACCGGCTACCCCGGCACCGGCAAGTCCACCCTCGCGCACGCCGTCGCGCACGAGCTGAAACTCGGCCGCGTGCTGCGCTGGCCCGTGGTGTCGCGGACCGTCCTCCAGGAAGGGCTCTACCGCTACGACGCCCTCGCCCGGCTCCAGGACGTACAGATCGCCGCGAGCGGGGCGGGAGCGGCGACGGCCCCCGGCATCGGCACGTACATCCGGCTCGGGCCGCTCGGCACCGCCCTGCTGCCCACCGCCCGGCCCCGCGTCCTGCTCGTCGACGAACTCGACAAGAGCGACATCGACCTGCCCAACGACCTGCTGAACGTCCTGGAGGAAGGCGAGTTCACCCTCCCCGAACTCGAACGCGTCGCCGACTCCCAGCCCGAGGTCCAGGTCCTCACCGACGACGGTGCCAAGGCCACCGTCCAGGGCGGCCGGATCCGCTGCCGGGCCTTCCCCTTCATCATCCTCACCAGCAACGGCGAACGGGACTTCCCCGCCGCCCTGCTGCGCCGCTGCATCCAGCTGAGACTCGGCCAGCCCGGCGAGAAGCGCCTCGCCACCATGGTCCGCGCCCACCTCGGGGAGGAGGCCGCCCGGCTCGGAGCCGACCTGATCCGCGAGTTCCTCAGCCGCTCCCGCTCCGAACTGGTCGCCGCCGACCAGCTCCTCAACGCCATCTACCTCACCCACTACGCCTCCCCGCCCAGCCGCGAGGACCTCGCCGACCTCCTCATCCAGCGCCTCGACCGCCCGAGGTGAGCCCCGGTGCCCCGAGAGCACGCGGACCCCGGGCCCGCCGGCCCGCACGACGCCGGCGGTGACCCCGCCCGCCCCGGACCGGCGGCGGGGCCTGCGGGGCGCGCGGCCCCCGTCGACCCCCGACTGCGCGTCCTGGCCGGGCTGCTTCGGGGCGCCGGACTCGACCCGTCCCCCGAGGAGCTCGCCGACGCCCTGTGGCTGGCCGCCCGGACCCGTGAGGCGGCCCGCGCGGCCGCGCCCGGCGACGGCGGGAGCCCGGCGCCGCAGCCCGCCCGGACCCCGGCGAAGGGCGGGCCGTCCTCCGGGCGCCCCGCCGGCACGAGCCCCCCGGCCGGCGCCGAGGACCAGCCGTCCGCCCGCACCCGGGAGGACGACGCGGCCGAAGACCCCGTCGCACTCCACCCCGCCGGAACCCTCGCCCCCGACTCCCCGCCCGTCGGCGAGGTCCCCGTCGCCGCCGGGGTCCCCGTACGGGTGCCCGGGGCGGCCGCCCTGCCCCGGATCCTCGACATCCAGCGGGCCCTGCGCGCCCTCCAGCGCCACCGGCCGCCCGGCCCGCCCACCCGCACCGTCCTCGACGAGGCCGCCACCGCCGAGGCCAGCGCCCGCGCCCTCGGACTGGTCCTGCCCGTCTTCCGGCCCGAGAGCCGTCGCGAGGCGACCGTACGGCTGGTGATGGACGCCTCCCCGTCCATGGCGGTGTGGCAGGACATGTTCGACGAACTGCGGGCGGTGTGCGAGCGGCTGGGCGCCTTCCGGGACGTCCAGGTCCACTACCTGCACCGGCTCCCCGACGGCACCGCGGCCGTCGGACGCGGCCCCGCGCCCGGCGCCGGGGTGCGCTCCGGCGACCAGCTGCGCGATCCCACCGGGCGGGCGCTGACCATGGTCGTCTCCGACTGCGCCGGGCCGGTCTGGCGGGAGGGCGAGGCGCAGCGGCTGCTGCACCGCTGGGCCGAGTGCGCCCCCTGCGTGGTGGTCCAGCCCCTGCCGCAGCGGCTGTGGAACCGCAGCTGGCTGCCGACCGAGCGCGGGGTGCTGGAACGGGCGTCGGGCGGCGGTACCGGGCCGGGCGGCACGGGCGGCGGGCCCGGCGGCGGGTCCGGCGGCGGGTCCGGCGGGGGGTCCGGGGGCGGGTCCGGGCTGAGGTTCCGGCCGGACCGGCCCGCCCGGCCCGGACGGCCCACCGGCGGGCTCACCGTGCCCGTGCTCCCGCCGAACGCGACCGCCCTCGGTGCCTGGGCCCGGCTCGTGGCGGGCCTCGGCTCGGGACCCGTCCCGGCCGAGGTGGGCCGGGTCCTGGCCCGCCACCCCGCCGCCCCCGTACCGCTGCCCCGGACCGCCCGGCCCCCGGGCGAGCTGGTGCGCCGCTTCCGCTCCTCCGCCGCGCCCGGGGCCGTGCAGCTCGCCGTGTACCTGTCGGCGGCGCCGCTGACCCTGCCCGTGATGCGGCTGGTGCAGCGGACGATGCTGCCCGACTCCGAGCCGTCCGACCTCGCCGAGGTGCTGCTCAGCGGGCTGCTGCGGCGCTCCGGCAGCGCACCCGGGCCGTGGTACGAGTTCGTGCCCGGGGTGCAGGACGTGCTGCTGGGGCCGCTGGGGCGGGACGAGGCCGCGCTGGTCCTCAAGCACTGCTCGGAGTACGTGCTGGCGCACTTCGGCCGGGGCGTGCGCAACTTCCCCGCCCTCGCCGTCTCCCAGCTGACCGGGGTCCCGGCGGGGGAGCCGGGAGAGCTCGGGGAGCCCGGGACGGAGGGGGCGGACGGGCCGGACGGGACCGGCGCGGAGCAGGGGGCGGCGGGGCCGCTGCCGCAGGCCTTCGCGCAGGTCTCCGCGAAGGTCGTACGCCGCTACCTGCCCGGGCCCCCGGAGGAGGACCCGGAGCCGGCGCCCGCGCCCGTACCGCCGGGCCGGGCCCCCTCGGTACGGGCGGCCCGCGAACGCCTCCGGCACGCCGGAGCCGACGGCGACACCCGCCACCTCCACGACGCCGCCGCCCTGCTGCGGCGGGCCGCGGCGGTCCCGGCCGGGCCCGGGGACCCGCCCGAGGAGGCCGAGACGGAGCTGGCCGGGGTGCTGCTGCGGCTGTGGGCGGCCCAGCGGGACCCGGAGCTCCTCGACGAGGCCGAACGGGCCGTGACCGGGCTGCGGACCGCCGGGGGCCGGGCGGCACTGGGCCGGGTGCTGTACGAGCGGGCCCTCGTGTCGGGCCGCGAGGGGGACGCGTTGCTGGCCGCCGCCGCCCGGGAGTTCGCCGCAGCCGGGGGCGCCGCCGCGCAGGACGCGGAGCTGCGGGCGGACTGCGCCGTGCGCCGGGCCCGCACCCTGATCCGGCTGAGCGAACTCCGCGCGCACACGGGTCCGCTGCACGAGGCCCTGGCCGTCCTGGAACCCCTCGCCGCCGACCCGCCGGCCGCCACCCACCCGGACGTCCTGCTGGCCCTGGGCGCGACCCTGCTGGCCCTTCTGACCCGCACCCCGTCCCCGCCGGACCGCACGGCCCTGGCGGAACGCGCGGCGGCGGCCCTGGAAAGGGCCCTGGCCCTGCTGGAGGCGCCCCCGGCGGAGGAACCGGCAGCAGCACCCCACCCGACCCCGACGGGCCAGCCCGCACCGGACAGCCCGGCGACGGCGGGTCGGCCCGCAGCACCGGACAGCCCGGCCACAGGTCAGCCCGCGCCATCGGACAGCTCAGCCCCGGCAAATCAGCCCGCAGCACCGGATAGCCCGGCGGCGGGTCGGCCCGCAGGACCGGACAGCCCGGCGGCGGCGGGTCGGCCCGCGCCATCGGATAGCCCGGCGGCGGCGGGTCGGCCCGCGCCATCGGATAGCCCGGCGGCGGCGGGTCGGCCCGCAGCACCGGACAGCCCGGCCACGGCGGGTCGGCCCGATGCACCGGACGGGCCGCCCGCGGCACCGACCGCCCCGCCCCGCCCCGAGGGGTCGCCCGGCCCCGGCCGGTACGGCGGCATGGAGGCTCCCGCCGACGCCACCCCGCCCGCCGGGAGCCGCCCGGAGCCGGCGCCCGGCACCGGCGGCGCTCGTCCCGCGGGGTCCCCCGAGGCGCCCGCTCCCGGCGCCGGCACCGGACCGGACCCCTCGACCGGCAGGGGCCCCGCCACCCCGCCCGGCGCGACAGCCCCCGGCACGGTCGGCGGCGCGGGGCCGGATCCGGCGGCCACCCCTGCGAAGGCTGCCCCCACCGGCGCCCCCACGACGGCCGGAACGGGCACCGGACCCGCCCACGGACCCGGATCAGCGGAGTCCGCCCGCGACGCGGACGCCCCTCCGACGGCAGCCGGGGATCCCGACGGACCCCGGCCCGGGGCGCCCGAGCACGACGGGACCGGGGGTTCGCCCGCGAACGCCGCCCCGGCGCGGGACGGACGGGCCGGGGCGAGCGGGCCCGGATCATCAGACGATGCTGGCGCCGCCACCCCCGCGAAGGCAAGCAGGAGCGAGGGATACCGGGCCGGGGAACCCCACCCTGACGAGAACGCCGCCTCGGCCGCCGGCCGGCTCGGAGCCGCCCGACCCCTGCCGGGGGCGCCCGAGCACGACGGGGGCGCCGGGCGCACCGACGGGACCTGGGCCGGGGGGCCGCGCCCTGACGACCACCACCCCGCGCCGGGGGCCCCCGCCCCGGCGGGCGCAGCCTCGGCCGGGGCCGTGACGCCGGACGGGCCCCGGGCCGGAGCGGCCCACCGGGACGGGGCCGGTGGTCCGGCGGGGGGTCCCGCCTCCGCCGGGGCGGACGCGGCGGACGGGGCCCGGGGCGGGACGTCCGGCCGTGACGCGGACCCCGCCTCCACCGGGGCCGCCACGGCCGCCGGTGAGGGGGCGGGAGCTTCCGACGGGGCCGGGACGGGCACCTCGGCCGGGGGCGCCTCCCCGGGCGGCGCCCGGGGGGCCGATGGGGTGCGGGCCGGGGTAGCCGAGGGCGACGGGGGTGCCGCCGGGAGAGGCGGTCGGGCGGCCGATGGGGCGCGGGTCGGGGCGGCCGCGTCGGGCGGTGCCGGGGTGGCCGGGGGATCGGGGCCCGGGCCGTGAGCGGTGTCGGGCGGGAGCGGCGGGTTGCTCGGGTCCGGGTGGAGCTGGCAGGGGCGCTGCGGTACCTGCCCGGGCGGCTCGAAGAGGCGCGGGCCCAGCTGCTGCGGGCGCTCGAAGAGGGCGTCGGGGAGCCCGAGCTGCGGCTGGCCGCGCTGCTGTGCCTCGCCCGCGTGCACCGGGCGCGGTACGACCGTGACGGGGAACCCGCAGCCCTGGAGGAGGCGGCCGAGGCGTACGCGCGGGCCCGGCGGCTGATCCCCCGTGACGGCGACGCCTACGCCGGACTGCTGCCCGAGTGGGGCGACGTGCTCCTGGAGCGGGCCCGGGCCGCCGACGGCCGCCGCTTCGCCTCCACCGCCGTACGGGTGTTGCGCGAGAGCCGGTCGGCGGTGGCCCAGTCCCACCCCGGGGCCGCCTACCGGCTGCTGCGGCTGGCCTCCGGGCTGCGGCTGCGGCACACCTACGAAGGGGACCTGGTCGACCTCCGGGAGGCCGAGTACCTGCTGGAGCTGGCCGTCCGGCAGAGCCACCACCCCCTGGAGCGCGCCCGCGCCTGGCGCGACCACGGCGACGTACAGCAGGAGATCCACGCCCACACCCGCACCAC
The DNA here is from genome assembly GCF_002028425.1 of Streptomyces katrae. Lineage (GTDB taxonomy): Bacteria > Actinomycetota > Actinomycetes > Streptomycetales > Streptomycetaceae > Streptomyces > Streptomyces katrae_A. The sequence continues at coordinate 5,204,316 of NZ_CP020042.1, forward strand.
CGACCGCCTCGACCGGGCGGCCGACTCCTACCGCCGGGCCTGGCGCGCCGCCCTGGAGGCGGCACGCGAGGACCCCGACGGCACCGGCGCCGCCCTCCGGCTCGCCGCCCGCGTGCAGGAACTGCGCGGCGGGGTCCTGGAGCACCTGGCCCGCCCCCGCGCGGCCCTGGACGCGTACCGGGCCGCCCTGGAGCTGTGGCAGCGCCAGGGACTGCCGGACGGGGAGCGGGCCGGGGCCGTCCGGACGCGGATCCACGCCCTGGAGAGCGGCGGATGAGCCGTTTCCCCCCGCCGGGCTGCGGGAAAGGGCAGTGGACCACGGCATTCCACGACATTCCACACTCCACATTCCACACTCCACATTCCACGGTGCGACAGGGGGACGGGAAGCGCATGGTGACCGGACGTCAGGAAGTGGCCGCGCCCCCCGAACCCCGCCCCTGCGCCGGGCAGCTCCCCGACCTCTCCGGGCTCGACCTGACCGCCCTGCGCGGCATCGCCCACCCCGTGCTCGCCGAGGTCATCGAGGGGCTCGTGGAACGGGTGACCCACCCGGCCGAGATCCTCAACGCCTTCGACTCCGGCGTCGCCTGACCCCTGGCCCCCCGCCCGCCCCACGCGGGTCGGTACCGCCCGGAGTTGACCACTTTCCGCCGTTAGCCGGACCTCCGCGGAGGGCAGGGATGGACCGTCCCGGGGGCCGGATCCCCCAGCGGTGGCCGGGGGAGGAGGTGCGGGCGATGAACCGAGCGATCACGGGCGGCCCTCCGTCGCCGCACCCGCCGCCGGATCCTCCGCCCGGCCCCCACGACCCCGTCGGCGCCCACGCCCGGCACGCCCCCTGGCCCTACGCCCGGCTCGACGTCCCCGCTCTGCGCGCGGCCGGCCACCACCCGTACCCCGTGCGGCAGTTCGTGCTCAAGACCCACAGCCGCTGCAACCTCGCCTGCACCTACTGCTACGTCTACGAGATGGCGGACCAGAGCTGGCGCACCCGCCCCGCCGCCATGGCCCCCGCCACCGCCCTGCGCGCCGCCGAACGCATCGCCGAGCACGCCGCCGCCCACGACCTGCCGCGCGTGGACCTCGTCCTGCACGGCGGCGAACCCCTCCTCGCGGCCCCCGCCGAACTGGCCGCCCCCGTCGAGGCGGTCCGCGCGGCCCTGGCCCGGAGCTCGCCCCGCACCCGGGTCACCGCGAGCGTGCAGACCAACGCGACCCTGCTCACCCGGGGCCGGATCGCCGCCCTGGCCGGCGCCGGGATCCGGATCGGCGTCAGCCTCGACGGCGGGCTCCCCGCCCACAACGCCCGCCGCGTGGACCATGCCGGACGGCCCGGCTTCGGCGCCGCCGCCCGCGGCCTGCGCCTGCTGGCCCGGCACCCGGCCGGCTACGCCGGGGTGCTGTGCGTGGCCGACATCGGGCAGGACCCGGTGGAGACGTACGAGTCCCTGCTCGCGTTCGCCCCGCCCGCCATCGGCCTGCTGCTGCCCCTGGCCAACTGGAGCACCCCGCCGCCCGGCCGCACCGGGCGGGACGGCGGCACCCCGTACGCGGACTGGCTGATCGCCGTCTTCGAACGCTGGTGGCACGACGGGGCGCGGCGCACCCGGATCCGGATCTTCGAGGAGGTCATCGCGCTGCTGCTGGGCCTTCCCGCCGCCACCGAGAGCCTCGGGCTGGCACCCGCCACCACCGCCGTGGTGGAGACCGACGGCAGCATCGAGCAGGCCGACTCCCTGAAGTCCGCCTACGAAGGGGCCGCGGCGACCGGCATGACCCTGGACACCCACAGCTTCGACGACCTCCTCGACCACCCCGGCTTCGCCGCCCGCCAGCTCGGCCGCGAGGCCCTGGCCGACGGCTGCCGCTCCTGCGAGCTGGTGGAGGTCTGCGGCGGCGGCCACTACCCCCACCGCTACCGCGAGGGGGAAGGGTTCCGGCAGCCGTCCGTGTACTGCGCGGACCTCCAGAGCCTGATCCGCCACATCGCCCGAGCGGTCCACACGGCCACCACGACCCAACGGGCCGCCTCATGACCCACCCCGCACCCCCCGACCCGCCCCGGCCCGCCGAATCCCCAGGCCCCACCCACCCCACCCCGCCGCCCTCCGTCCCCTCCACAGCCCCCGGCCCCCCGCCCGGCGACGCCGCTGCCCCCGGCCTCGTCCGGTTCCGCGTGAGTTCCCACGCCCTCCGGTCCCTCGCCACCACCGAGCCCACCCCCGAAGGGCTGCGGCTCGTCGGGGACATCCGGCGCTCCAAGCGGCTGCTCCTGCTGCGGGCCGTCCTCGACGCCGCTCCCGGGCCCGAGGCCGGGGAGTGGTGGGGGCTGCTGGAGGAGGCCGAGCGGCAGGAGCCCGGCGCCGTGCGCGACGTCCTGCACTACCCCTCCACCGGGGTCTGGGCCGAGGAGACCCTGCGCCGGCTGCACGCCCCGCAGGGCCCCGCCCCCGACCTCGGGCACCTCGGAGCCCTCGCCGTCGCCGCCGCGCTGCGCGCCGGGATCGGCTTCAAGACCACCCTGCGCCCCTCCCACGGCCGCCTCGCCCTGCCCACCCTCGGCCTGCTGCTCCCCGAGCGGCCCGGCCCCCTCGCCCTCAGCGAACGCTCCTGGGACACCTGCGACGTCCTGCCCCTGCACGCCCTCCCCGGCGGCCGCGCCTCCCTCGACGACCTCGACCCCTACCGGGCCCCCGCCACCGGCCACCCCGCCCCCGTCCGCCCCGCCCGGAGGCTCACCCCCAAGGGGCACAAGCGCTGGGACACCCAGTGGGCCGCCGCGCTCACCCTCCTCGAACGCTACGACTCCGCCCGCGCCGACGAGGCGGGCCGCCTCCTGCGCTGCGTCGTCCCGCTCGGCGGCGGCTCCCGCTCCAGCGGCGCCACCCTCCCCGCCGCAGCGGGCGCCGTCCTCGCCCGCGGCCAGTCCCCGCCCGCCCTCGCCGCGACCCTCGTCCACGAGGTGCAGCACGGCAAACTCGCCGCCCTCACCGACGTCCTCACCCTCCACACCGCCGACCGCACCCCCCGCCACTGGGCCCCCTGGCGCGCCGACCCGCGCCCCCTGGAGGGGCTGCTGCACGGCACGTACGCCCACCTGGCCCTGGCCGGCTACTGGCAGCGTGCCGCCCTCTACGGGGCCCGCGGCGCCTGGGCCCGGCACGCCCGGATCCGCGCCCAGGTGGCGGCCGTCCTGCCCGTCCTGCGCGACCACCCCCGACTGACCCTCGCCGGCCGGGAGTTCGTCGACGCCATGACCGGGGCCGAACGGGCCATGGACGAACTCCCCCCGCCCGGCGACCGGCACGCCACCGCCCGCCGCGCCCTCGAACGCGAACGCCGCGCCTGGTGCGCGGCACACCCCGAACTCGCCGCGTTCGCAGGGGCCTGACGGGCCGCCCGCTGCGGTACCTTTCAAGCCCGCCCCCTCGCACCTGGTCCTGCCGCCACGGCACCCCCGGCCGCGGCAGCGCCCCCGCACCGCCCGCACCCGTCCACCGCCCGGACACCCCAGGGAGACGGCCGCATGACCGGTACCGGTACGCGCCAAGACCGCGACGGAGCCGCCCAGCCCCAGCGCTTCGTCATCAGCTTCGCCGGCTTCAACCGGCCCTGGGCGGCGTGGATCGCCCACCGCCTGGAGGAGCACGGCCACCGCGTCGCCCTCCAGCGCTGGGACCCGCAGACCGGCCCCGGCATCACCGAGGCCCTCGACGACCTCGCCCGCGCGGGCGGCAAGGTCCTCGTCGTCCTCAGCGAACGCTACTTCTCCGCCGGCACCCACGCCGACATCCAGGACGAGGAGTGGAACACCGCCCTGCGCACGGTCACCGCCGCCCACCCCGACCGGTTCGCCGCCGTCTGCCTCACCGACGCCCCGCTCCCCAGCGCGGTCGCCATCCTGGAGAAGACCGACCTGTGGGGCCTGGACGCCTACGAGGCCGAGTACCGCGTCCTGCGCCGCCTGGACCTGCCCACCGACCGGATCGGCACCGAGAGCGGCCGCCGCGGCCCCCGCTTCCCCAACGACCCGCCCGAGATCTGGGGCCGCGTCCCGCGCCGCAACCCCCGCTTCACCGGCCGCAACGACGTCATCGGCCGGCTCCGCGACGCCCTCACCGAAGCCCCGCCCGGCGCCTCCACCGTCACCCTCCTGGGGCTGTCCGGCGTCGGCAAGACCCAGGTCGCCACCGAGTACGCCTACCGGTTCGCCTCCGAGTACGACGTCGTCTGGTGGGTCCCCGCCGAGGACCGCCCCACCCTGCGCGAACGCCTCGCCGACCTCGCCCCCGAACTCGGCCTGCCGCGCGGCGCCGGCAGCTACGGCGAGCAGATCCGGGCCGTACTGGAGGCCCTGCGGCGCGGCTCCCCGTACCACCGCTGGCTGATGGTCTTCGACGGCTGCGACAACCCCGACGACCTCACCGACCTGCTGCCCTCCGGCGCCGGCGACGTCATCATCACCTCCCGCAACCGCGAATGGGCCGCCCGCCACACCAGCCTCGTCGAGGTCCCCCTCTACGCCCGCCCCGAGTCCGTCACCTTCATCCGCCGCCGGGCCCACCGCCTGACCGGCGAGGAGGCCGACCAGCTCGCCGAGGCCCTGGAGGACTACCCCCTCGCCCTCGACCAGACCGCCGGCTGGCTCGCCGACTCCCCCCTCGGCGTCGGCGAATACCTCGGCCTCCTCCAGCGCCGGCTCGACTCCCACGAGGCCGTCACCCTCTCCGACGACTACCCGCTGCCCTTCCCGACCGCCCTGGCGATACTCCTCAACAACGTCCGGGAGAACTTCCCCGACGCCCTCGCCCTGCTACGGCTGTTCGTTTTCTTCGCCCCCGGCCGGGTCCCGCTGCGGCTGCTGCGCGAATTCCCCGCCGAGGACGTCCCCGAAGACCTCGCGGGCATCGTCAACGACCAGATCCGCTGGAACGCCGCCCTCAACAAACTCGTCCAGTTCTCCGTCGTCCGCCTGGAGTACTCCGACCTGTCCGTCGAAGAGGGCGGCGGCCTGGAGACCGTCCAGCTGCACCGCATGGTCCACAACATCGTCCGCGAGAACCTGGCCGAGGACGAGGCCGACCAGCTCTCCCGCGCCGTCCGCCAGGTCCTCGCCGCAGCCGACCCCGGCCGCCCCACCGACTCCAGGCTCTGGCCCCGCTACGCCGAACTCATCCCCCACCTGGAACCCGCCGGCGTGCTGACCAGCAGCAACCCCCGCATCCAGAACTTCCTCCTGCACTGCCTGCGCTTCCTGATCCTCGCCGGCGAATACCGCACCTGCCTGCGCCTGTCCGAGCAGACCGACCACGTCTGGCGGGCCATGCTCGGCGACGACCACGACCAGGTGCGCGAACTCAGCTACCACTACGGCGGCGCCCTGCGCATGCTCGGCCACTTCCGCCAGGCCGAGGCCCTGGCCCGCCAGGTCGCCGACCGGCTCACCGCCGAACGCGGCGACCGTGACCTGGAGACCCTCCGCGCCACCAGCACCTACGCCGGCGTCCTGCTCAGCACCGCCAAGTTCGACCAGGCCCGCGCCCTGCTCGAACACGCCTTCAACAGCTACCGCGAACTTCTTGGCGAGGACGACACCACCACCCTCAACGCCCAGAACAACGTCGCCGTCGCCCTGCGCCTCCTCGGCCGCTACCAGGAGGCCTACGACACCGACCTCGACACCCTGCGCCGCCGTGAACGCGTCCTGCGCGTCCGGCACATCGCCACCCTCTCCTCCGGCATCGGCTGCGCCATGGGCCTGCGCCTGATGGGCCGCTACCGCGAAGCCCTCGCCCGCCAGGAACAGGGCCTCAAACTGCACCTCCAGGTCCTCGGCGCCAACCACCCGCAGACCCTGCGCGCCGAACACAACCTCGGCCAGTGCCTGCGCCGCACCGGCGACATCCCCGGTGCCGGCGCCCGCCTGCGCAGCGTCCTGGAACGCTCCACCCGGGTCTTCGGCGCCGAGTTCCCCTGGACCCTGATGGTCGCCTCCGACTACGCCACCTACCTGCGCGAGTACGGGGACATCGAAGAGGCCCGCCGGATCTCCGAGGAGGTCGTCCGCGGCTACCAGTCACAGCTGGGCCTCGCCCACCCGTACAGCATCGGCACGGTCGGCAACCTCGGCCTGGTCCTGCGCGCCCAGGGCGAACGCACCGAGGCCCTGAACCTGGCCGAACAGGCCCTCGTCGGCATGCGCGGAGCCCTCGGCGAGCGCCACCCCTGGACGCTGGGCTGCGCCCTCAACGCCACCGGCCACCGCAACATCACCGGCCGCCTGGACTCCGCCCTGGAACTCAGCCGCGAGACCCTCCGCGCCACCCAGCAGGTCCTCGGCCCGGACCACCCGATGGCCCTCAGCGCCCAGATCGCCCTGGCCGCCGACCTCCGCTCGGTACGGGAGGACACGGAGGCCGCCAAACACGAGGACGCCGGCCTCAAGGCCCTCACCCGCACCCTGGGCCCCCAACACGTCCACACGGTCTCGGCCCGCCAGCAGACCCGCCCGTACTGGGACTTCGAACCGCAGCCATGACCGGCCCCACCGGCGCGGCGCGGCGTGGCCGGACGTGCCGGATGCCGGACGTGCCGGAAGGCCCGGCCCCCCACGTGGGGGACCGGGCCTTCCTTCTCCGTGCGGGCCGCGTCGGCGACTACGCCTCGAAGACCTCGTTCATCAGCAGCTGCTGCTCCGCCTGGTGGCGCTTCGCGGAGCCCACCGCCGGGGACGAGCCGTGCGGACGCGAGATGCGCCGCAGGCGCTCGCCCGCCGGGATGTCCGCGCCGACCGCCAGGTCGAGGTGGTCGATCAGGTTCAGCGCGATGAACGGCCACGCACCCTGGTTCGCCGGCTCCTCCTGCGCCCAGATGTACTTCGCCGCGTTCGGGAACTTGGCGATCTCCGCCTGGAGCTCCGCGCCCGGCAGCGGGTACAGACGCTCGATGCGGATGATCGCCGTGTCGGTGATCCCGCGCTTCTCCCGCTCGGCCTCCAGGTCGTAGTAGACCTTGCCCGCGCAGAAGACGACCTTGCGCACGGCGTTCGGGTCGACCGTGGTGTCCCCGATGACCGGGCGGAACGAACCGCTCGTGAACTCCTCCGCCTTCGACGCCGCGGCCTTCAGACGCAGCATCGACTTCGGGGTGAAGACGATGAGCGGCTTGTGGTGCGGGTTGTGGACCTGCCAGCGCAGCAGGTGGAAGTAGTTCGACGGCAGGGTCGGCATCGCGACCGTCATGTTGTCCTGCGCGCACATCTGGAGGAAGCGCTCCGGGCGGGCGGACGAGTGGTCCGGGCCCTGGCCCTCGTAGCCGTGCGGCAGCAGCAGCGTGACGCCGGAGGTCTGGCCCCACTTCTGCTCGGCCGAGGAGATGAACTCGTCGACGACGGTCTGCGCGCCGTTGACGAAGTCACCGAACTGGGCCTCCCACAGCACCAGCGCGTCCGGGCGGGCCAGCGAGTAGCCGTACTCGAAGCCCATGGCCGCGTACTCGGAGAGCAGCGAGTCGTAGACGTTGTAGCGGGCCTGGTCGTCCGACAGGTACTGCAGCGGCGTGTAGTCCTTGCCGGTCTCCCGGTCGATGAGGACCGCGTGACGCTGGCCGAAGGTGCCGCGGCGGGAGTCCTGGCCGGACAGGCGGACCGGGGTGCCCTCCATCAGCAGCGAACCGAAGGCCAGGGTCTCGCCCATGCCCCAGTCGATGGTGCCGTCGTCGATCATCGCCGCGCGGCGCTGCAGCTGCGGCAGCAGACGCGGGTGGACCGTGTGGCCCTCGGGGATGTTGACCTGGGACTCGGCGATCCGCTTGACGACGTCCTGCGAGATCGCGGTGTTCACCGAGACCGGGAACTCCTGCGCGGTCTGCGCCGGCGTGACGGGGGCGCCCGCGGGCTGCGCGGCGGCCTCGCGGACCTCCGCGAAGACCTTCTCCAGCTGGCCCTGGAAGTCCTGGAGCGCCTGCTCGGCCTCTTCCAGCGTGATGTCGCCGCGACCGATGAGGGACTCGGTGTACAGCTTGCGCACCGAGCGCTTCTTGTCGATCAGGTCGTACATCAGCGGCTGCGTGAACGCCGGGTTGTCCGACTCGTTGTGACCGCGGCGGCGGTAGCAGATGAGGTCGATCACGACGTCCTTGTTGAACGCCTGACGGAACTCGAAGGCCAGGCGCGCCACGCGGACCACGGCCTCCGGGTCGTCGCCGTTCACGTGGAAGATCGGCGCCTCGATCATGCGGGCCACGTCGGTCGCGTACATCGACGAACGCGAGGACTCCGGGGCGGCGGTGAAGCCGACCTGGTTGTTGATCACGACGTGGACGGTGCCGCCGGTGCGGTAGCCGCGCAGCTGCGACATGTTCAGCGTCTCGGCGACCACGCCCTGGCCGGCGAACGCGGCGTCGCCGTGCAGGGCGACGGGCAGGACGGTGAAGTCCGTGCCGGCCTTGCCGATGACGTCCTGCTTGGCGCGGGCGACGCCCTCCAGGACCGGGTCCACGGCCTCCAGGTGGGAGGGGTTGGCGACGAGCGAGACCTTGATCTGCTCCCCGTCCAGGCCCGTGAAGGTGCCCTCGGCGCCCAGGTGGTACTTGACGTCGCCGGAGCCGTGCATGGACTTCGGGTCGAGGTTGCCCTCGAACTCGCGGAAGATCTGCGCGTACGACTTGCCGACGATGTTCGCGAGCACGTTCAGGCGGCCGCGGTGGGCCATGCCGATGACGACCTCGTCGAGGCGGGCCTCGGCGGCCGAGTCGATGACGGCGTCGAGCAGCGGGATGACGGACTCGCCGCCCTCCAGGGAGAAGCGCTTCTGGCCGACGTACTTGGTCTGCAGGAAGGTCTCGAAGGCCTCCGCCGCGTTCAGGCGGCGCAGGATCCGCAGCTGCTCCTCGCGCTCCGGCTTGGAGTGCGCGCGCTCGATGCGGTCCTGGATCCAGCGGCGCTGCTTCGGGTCCTGGATGTGCATGAACTCGACGCCGGTGGTGCGGCAGTAGGAGTCGCGCAGCACGCCGAGGATGTCGCGCAGCTTCATCATCGACTTGCCGGCGAAGCCGCCGACCGCGAACTCCCGCTCCAGGTCCCACAGGGTGAGGCCGTGCTCGGTGATGTCGAGGTCGGGGTGCTTGCGCTGCTTGTACTCCAGCGGGTCGGTGTCGGCCATGACGTGGCCGCGGACCCGGTAGGAGTGGATCAGCTCGAAGACGCGGGCGGCCTTCGTGACGTCGTCGTCGTGCGAGGCGTCGATGTCGCGCATCCAGCGGACCGGCTCGTACGGGATCCGCAGCGACTCGAAGACGCTGTCGTAGAAGCCGTCCTCGCCGAGGAGGAGGTTCGCGACGATGCGCAGGAACTCGCCGGAGGCCGCGCCCTGGATGACCCGGTGGTCGTAGGTCGAGGTCAGGGTCATGACCTTGGAGATGCCCAGCTTGTTCAGGGTGTCCTGCGAGGTGCCCTGGAACTCGGCGGGGTAGTCCATGGAGCCGACGCCCATGATGACCGACTGTCCGGGCATCAGGCGGGGCACGGAGTGCACGGTGCCCAGGCCGCCGGGGTTGGTCAGCGAGACGGTGACGCCGGTGAAGTCGTCCATCGTCAGCTTGCCGACGCGGGCGCGGCGGACGATGTCCTCGTAGGCCTGCCAGAACTCGAAGAAGTTCAGGGTCTCGGCCTTCTTGATGCCGGCGACGACGAGCTGGCGGTCGCCGTTCGGCTTGACCAGGTCGATCGCGAGGCCGAAGTTCACGTGCTCCGGCTTGACCAGGGTCGGCTTGCCGTCCTTCTCCTGGAAGGAGTAGTTCATCGACGGCATGGCCTTGATGGCCTGCACCATCGCGTAGCCGATCAGGTGGGTGAAGGAGATCTTCCCACCGCGGGCCCGCTTGAGGTGGTTGTTGATGACGATGCGGTTGTCGAACAGCAGCTTCACCGGGACGGCGCGGACGGACGTGGCCGTCGGGACGTCGAGGGAGGCGTTCATGTTCTTGGCCACGGCGGCCGCGGGGCCGCGGAGCGTCACCAGCTCGGGGCCCTGCGGGGCCTCGGTGGCGGGCGCGGCCTTCTGAGCCGGAGTGGTGGCGGCCGGAGCCTGAGGGGCAGGCGCGGCCGGTGCGGCGGCCGGGGCCTGAGGGGTGACAGTCACAGCAGGGGCACCAGAGGGGGTGGCAGGAGCAGGGGACGGAGCTGACACGGGTGTGGTCGCGGCGGGGACAGACACGGCGGGCGCCGCCCCCGTGGCGGCGTCGGCGGCCTGCGGGATCCCGACCGGGGCGGTGGCGGCCTGTGCGGAGGCGCCATCCGTCGTCGCGGTCTTCTCGGGACCGGGACCAGGACCGTCCGACTTCACCGGAGCGGCAGCGCCCCCCGGCTTGTAGTCGGCGAAGAAGTCCCACCAGGCCCGGTCGACCGAGTTCGGGTCCTGGAGGTACTGCTGATAGATCTCGTCGACGAGCCACTCATTCGCGCCGAAGCCTGAGGCGGGGTTCTTCCCGCCCTCTGCTGCGTCGGTCGTGGTGCTCGGGTTACTAGGGGACTGTGGCGACACGGCGGCAACCGCCCTCTTCCGCTTCACAAGGTATGGACAGCGGGAATAAAGGCTACGCCTCCCCAGCGGTGCAATGCAGGCCGGGCGGGACTTCCGTCGCGCAGGTCACACCGAACGGCGGGTTTCGCCACGTGGAATGGCGGGAAACAAGCGTGGTTCGGGTAGGGGGCAGCCAGGTTGCGACCCCCATGGCCTCGCACCCCTGCCGACCCCGGGCACATGTGGCCGAGATCATGTCCTTCCCACTCGAACCCTACGTCAAGACAGCACCGCCGAGCTGCCCGGAAGGGTGACAAGGATTCGGCAACCACGTGACGATTCGGCCACGCGGATCTCCCCTCCGTGCAGGCCGACGGCCCAGCGGGCGATCGCCAGCCCCAGCCCCGTGCCCCCGTCGCCGCCCCCCGCGGCCCCCCGGTTGAACCGCTCGAAGACCCGGTGCCGCTCCGCCTCCGGAATGCCCGGCCCCTCGTCCACGACCTCCAGCGCCAGGCTCCCGGGCATGTCGCCCGAACGGGCCCGCACCGTCACCCGGCCGTGCGCCGGACTGTGCTTCACCGCGTTGTCGATCAGGTTGGCCACCACCTGGTGCAGCCGCTCCGCGTCCGCGTACGCGGTCAGCTCCGGAGGATGCACGTCCAGATGAAGGTGCACGTCGTTACGGGTGTGCCCGCCCGAACCGGAAGCCAGCCCCGGCCGCCCCGCGGCCGCCAGCCCCGACTCCTTCAGCACCCCCGACAGGTACGGCCACACCTCGAACCGGCGCGCCTTCAGCGGCACCACCCCGTTGTCCACCCGGGACAGGTCCAGCAGCGTCTCCACCAGCCGGCCGAGCCGCTCCGCCTGCTTCAGCATCGTCCGCATGGTCTCCGGATCGGCCTCCGAGACCCCGTCCACCACGTTCTCCAGCACCGCCCGCAGCGCCGCGATCGGAGTGCGCAGCTCGTGCGAGACGTTCGCGACCAGCTCTCGACGGTGCCTGTCCTCGGCCTCCAGATCACCGGCCATCCGGTTGATCGTCGACGCCAGATCGCCCAGCTCGTCCCGCCGCCCCGCCCCGCTCACCCGGCGCGTGTAGTCCCCGTGCGAGATCGCCCGGGCCACCGTCGTCATCTCGTCCAGCGGCGCCGTCAGGCCGTGCGCCACGAACTGCGTGATCAGCATCGAGGCGATCACCGAGAAGACCGTGATGAAGCGCACCTCCGTGTCCGTGCGCAGCGCCACCATCAGCAGACCGGTGGTGATGAACACCGAGACCACGACGAGCGTGCCCAGCTTCGTCTTGATCGAGAACGGCGAGAACGGCCGCAGCCCCCCGCTGCGGGCACCGGCACCACCGGAGCGGCCCACGCCGTGCCCCCTGCCGGGGCGCCCGCCGCTCACGCCTGCGCCGGGGTCTCCAGGGCGTACCCGACGCCGTGGACCGTACGGATCCGCTCCGCGCCGATCTTCCGGCGCAGGGCCTTGATGTGGCTGTCGACCGTACGGGTGCCCGAGGCGTCCGCCCAGTCCCACACCTCCGCCAGCAGCTGCTCCCGCGACAGCACCGCCCGCGGGGTCCCCGCCAGGCACACCAGCAGGTCGAACTCGGTCGGGGTCAGGTGCACGTCCTCCGCCTGCACCCGCACCCGGCGCTGCGCGTGGTCGATCTCCAGGTCCCCCAGCCGCAGGGTCGCCCCCCGCGGGGCCGTCGCCGCCTGCGTGGCCCGCTCCACCCGGCGCAGCAGCACGTGCACCCGCGCTGCCAGCTCACGCATCGAGAACGGCTTCGTCATGTAGTCGTCCGCCCCGACCCCCAGACCGACCAGCATGTCGGTCTCGTCGTCCCGGGCCGTCAGCATCAGCACCGGCACGGGCCGCTGCGCCTGCACCCGCCGGCACACCTCCAGCCCGTCGAAGCCGGGCAGCATGACGTCCAGCACCAGCAGCTCGGGCAGCCAGCTCTCGGCGGCCGCGACGGCGGCCGGCCCGTCGTAGGCGGTCTGCACCTGGAAGCCCTCGGCCCGCAGCCGGGCCGAGATGGCGTCGGCGATGGTGCGGTCGTCCTCGACCACCAGCACGCGCCGCTGGGCACCTGGAGTGGCCGCGGCGCCGTTGTGGGTGGTGTGCGTCTGTTCCATGTCCCGCCCCTGATGATCCGCGTGATGGCTGGGGTGCAGCGTAGAGGAGGCACAGGCCTGCGGCCATGGAGGGTTCGGACAGGACCCGACAGCATCCGGAATCAGAGATTCATCCCGGATTCCTCAGGCGGCGTCGAATCCGGGAAGGGCCGACAGCACCCGGGACAGGGCCGCCGGCAGCGCCGTCTGGTCGGCCGCCACCTCGAAGCCGCCGTGCACGAAGGAGTACGTGAACCCGTCGTACACCGGCGGATCGGCGGTCGCGGTGCGCGGCAGGTGCGCGAAGTCGGCCTCGCGCAGCGCGGTGCGCAGATCCTCCAGCCCGGCCGGGGTGAGCCGGCCCTTCCGCAGGTCCTTGTCCTGCTCGCCGAGGAGGGTCCAGGAGCCGTCGCCGTTGACGAGGAGCGTCCTGGTCCGGCCGGCGAAACCGCCGCTGCGGGTGACGCGCAGAAGGCGCTCGGTGGACGGGTCCGCCGTCGGCGGAGGGGTGGGGCGGGGCGTGGCGGGGGCGGTCGCCGTGGGCTGCGGGCCGGCGGTGGTGGCGGGCGCCGTCGGGACGGGCGCGGTCGCGGGGGCGCTCGTGGCCGCCGTCGCCGCCGCGGTGGCCCCCGCCGGCTCCGGACCGCCCGCGGAGCCGCCGTGGTCGCACCCCGCCAGGGACACCGCGGCGAGCAGCACCGCCGCCGCGGCCCCGGCCGCTCGCATCGCTCGCACTCCGACCTCCTGCGGGACACCGGTACCGCATCCGAGTATGGAGGCCCCGACCCCCGACCGAAAGCACCCCGGAGGACGTCATCCACCGCTTGGCCGCCTGGCGCTGGTTCCCGCCGCTGCTCGCCGTCCTCCTCCTCGGCCTGTGGGGCCTGGAGCGGGGACCGGGCGGGGGCAGCATGTGGCGCGACGAATCCACGACCTGGCAGGTCGCGCACCGGCCGGCCGGGGAGCTGTGGGGGCTGCTCGGACAGGTCGACGCGGTGCACGGGCTGTACTACGCGGTGATGCACACGGTGTTCGCCGTGTGGGGGGAAGGGGGCGGGGCGGGCGGCGCGGGCCTGTGGGCGCTGCGGCTGCCGTCCGTGGCGGGGACGGCCCTCGCCGCCGGCGGGGTCGCCGCCGTGGCGTACCGGCTGGCGGGGGAGCGGGCCGCGCTGTGCGCGGGGGCGGTGTACGTCCTGCTTCCGCCCGTGCAGATGTACGGGCAGGAGGGGCGCTCGTACGCCCTGGTCGCGGCGGCCGTGGCCTGGGCGACGTACCTGATGGTGCGGCGGCGGTGGGCCGCCTACGCGGTCGTGCTGGTGGTGGGCTGCTGGCTGCACGAGTTCGCGGCCCTGGCCCTGCTCGCCCACGCGTTCGCCGCCTGGCGGGAGAGGGTCTGGCGGTGGGCGGCCGGGGCGGTCGCCGCCGGGCTGCTGCCCCTGGCGGTGGTGAGCGCGGGGCAGGCGGAGCGGCAGCTGGGCTGGCTGGGCCGGCCCCGGTGGCAGGACTGGGTGGCGTACGGGGTGCTGGCGGCGGCCGTGGCCCTCCTGGCCCGGGGAGGCCGGCGCGAAGTGCTCCGGGTCGCGGTACCCCTGGCCCTGCTGCCGCCCGGGCTGCTGATGGCGGTCTCACTGGTCCACCCCTGGTACGTCGACCGGTACGTCCTCTACGCCCTGGGCGGCCTCGCCCTCCTGGTCGGCGCCCGCGCGGCGGAGGGGGGACGGGCGGGGGTGCGGGGCTGGCTGCCGTGGGCGGTCGCGGGCGTGCTGCTCGTCCCGGTGGCGGCGTGGTCGGCGTGGCTGCGCACCCCGGAGAGCCGCCGGGACGACGTCCTCGCGGTGGCGGCGGCGGTGCGGGAACGGGCCAGGCCGGGGGACGCCGTGCTGTTCATGCCGTCCCGCAGGCGGGAGTGGCTGCTGTCCACCCCCGGGCCGTACGGGGCGCTGCGCGACGTGGCCCTGGCCGCCTCCCCGGCGGCCTCGCACACCCTCCACGGCACGGAACTCCCCCCGGACCGGGTCCGGGGGGCATTGCTGTCGTCCCCGAGGGTGATAGCCCTGATGGACCCGGCGGACCAGCCGCTGGACCCGTACCCCACGGAGGCGGAGAAACGCACCACCCTGACGACCGCCTTCGACCGCTGCTCGGTGACGGAGGTCAAGGGCGCGAGGGTGGCGGTGTACGCCCGCCGGGGCGGATGCGGGTGAGGGGGCGCGCCATCGCCCCCTCGAGGGGCCGGGGGCGGGTCGGCGCCTGCCCACCCACCTCGCGGCGGTGCCTGACCGGGCCGGAACAGGACAGCGGCCCGGCACCCAGGAGGGTCGGGGTTCCAGCTGGGCGGTCTCAGGGACGGGTTGGGGGTTTCCCGGCAGTCTTCGTTTTTCCGTGGCGGGACGGCCTGTCAAGGGTCGCCGCAGGCGATCGCGAAGCGACGCGACGAAGGAGCGCCCTTGACAGGGCGGCCCGACGCGGAAGGACGATGAGACTGACGGGAAAGCCCCAACCCCTCTCTGAGACCGCCGAGTGTGGTCCCGGCCATCCCACCCCCGCCCGGCCTTCCGTTGCCGCTTGGTTAGTTCACCCCGAGCCGTCGGCCTCGCCAGCCAACTCTCCCCGGCCAGCGTGCGGTGGGTTGAGGATGGGCGGGAGATCGTTTCCGACCCCGCCCCGGAGGCTCCGCATGCCCGCATCCGCATCCGCATCCGCATTCGCATCCCCGCCCGAGATACCCGCCCCGCTGGTCGGTACAGGCTGGCTTGCCGCGCACCTCGGGCGGGTCGTGGTGTTCGACGCCTCCGTCGGGGCGCATCGGGGTGGCTCCGGGAGGATTCCGGGCGCCCGGCCCTTCGACCTGGACGGTCATCTGTCCGACCATGACGCCCCCGCGCCCCACACCATGCCCACGGCGGCGGCGTTCGAGGAGGCGCTGCGGGGGCTCGGGGTCGGGGACGGGGATGCCGTGGTGGTGTACGACGCCGCCGGGGTCTACTCCAGTGCCCGGGCCTGGTGGATGCTGCGGGCCATGGGCTTCGACCGGGCCGCCGTGCTCGACGGAGGGCTGCCCGCCTGGATCGCCGCCAGGCTGCCCGTCGAGGCCGGGCCGGCCGTGTACGACGGCCCGCGCGGCTCCTTCACCGCGCGTCCGCGCCCGGGGCTGCTCGTGGACGCCGACACCGTGGCCGGGGCCCTCGCCGACCCGGGTGCCGTCGTGCTCGATGCCCGGACCCGGGAGCGTTTCGCCGGCAGTGCCCCCGAGCCGCGGCCCGGGCTGCGTGGTGGCCATATGCCGGGCGCGCTGAACCTGCCGTTCGGTGAACTCCAGGGGCCGGGCGGTCTGATGCGCCCGGCCGGGGAACTCCGGGCGGCCTTCGAGGCGTTGGCCGGGGAGCGGGAGCGGCTCTACTTCAGCTGCGGGTCCGGCGTGACGGCGTGCGTGCTCGCGCTGGGCGCGACCCTGGCCGGGTACGGGGAGACCGCGGTGTACGACGGTTCGTGGAGCGAGTGGGGCGTGCCCTCGGACCGGCCGGTGGCGACCGGGGCCTGAGGCGACGGAGAGAAGGGAGAGAAGGAAGAGGAGGAGGAGAAGGAAGAGGAGGAAGAGGCGGGAAGGGAGGGCCGGAGGGTCGGAGGGCCCGAGGGCCGGAGAAGTGGGGGGGTGGAGTTAACCCCACCCCCGGTTCGGATGTCTGCACCCGCGCGCTTGCGGCGTCGGCTCGGCAGACTCGTCCCCATGGCACCTGCACTTCACACCACGTCAACCCGCCTCGTCGTCACGGCCCTCGGGGCCGTCCTCCTGCTGTCCGGCTGCGGCCTGTCAGAGGTGGGCCGCCCGGTGAAGACCCTCGACGCCGACGCGACCGTCTCCGAGCCGGTCACGGCGGTGGAGCTGACGGGCATCCGTAGCGGCGACGTCGAGGTCACCGCCGGCTCCGGCCCCGGGGTCACCGTCCGGCGGGTCGTCCACTACCGGGGCGGCACGGCGCCCACGGCCGGGCAGCGGGTCTCGGGCGGGGTGCTGAAGTTCCAGGACGACTGCGAGGACGACTGCTGGATCGACTACCGCCTGGAGGTGCCCGCAGCAGCCGGGGTGCGGGTCGAGAGCAGCAGCGGGGACATCACCGTGCAGGGGGTCGCGCGGGCCGATCTGACCTCCTCGTCCGGGGACATCCGGGCCGAGCGGATCGCGGGCCCGGTGAAGGTCCGTACGGCCTCCGGGCGGATCACCGCCACCGGTCTGGAAGGGGCCGAGGCGGATCTGCGTGCGGCGTCCGGGGACGTGCAGGCCGGCTTCGTGAAGGCTCCGGCCTCGGTGTCCGTCACCACCAGCTCGGGCGACGTCGGCGTGACGGCCCCGCAGGGCCCGTACAGGCTGTCGGTCGACACGGCCTCCGGGAGCCGGGACGTCCGCCTGAGCAGCAGCCCGGACGCCGCGTCGCGGATGACGGTCCGTACCGCCTCCGGGGACATCCGCCTCTCGGCGTCCTAGCCCCCCGCGTCCTAGCCCGCGTCCTAGCCCCCCGCGTCCTAGCCCCCGGCGGCCCGGCCTCCGGCGCCCCGGCCCCCGGCGTCCCCCGCCCCGGCCCCGCCTCCCTAGTCCTCGTCGAGGATCGCGTCGAGTTCCACCTCGACCAGCCAGGCGGGGTCGATGAAGCGGGACACCTCCACGAAGGTGGCCGCCGGGCGGATGCCGGCGAAGCGCTCGCCGTGGGCCCGCGCGGCCTCTTCCCAGCGGGTGATGTCGGTCAGCATGATCCGCGTCCGGACGGTGTGCTCCAGCGAGGCGCCCGCCTCCTCCAGGGCCCGCTGGGCGATGTCGAGGCACCGCACCGTCTGGGCGTGGACGTCGCCCGGGCCGACGGTGGAGCCGTCGTCCCCGATGGGCGCCGTGCCCGCGACGGCCACGTGCCGCCCTACGCGCACCGCGCGCGAGAAGCCGATCCGGGGTTCCAGCGGGGAGCCCGAGCTGACGGTTCGTCGTATGTCTGTCATGGCGTCATGGTGCTACGGGACGGACCGCGGGGCTGTTCGCCCCCGGCGAACGCCAGTTGGGGAACATTGCTGCGCGCAGAAGCATTGAGTCGGCATAGCTCAACTTCACTGCCGGAGGGAAGATCATGGCTTCGACGTCCGTAACGCTCACCCTGCCCGTGCTGCCGCTCGACGATGAGGTCGTGCTGCCCGGGATGGTCGTCCCGCTGGACCTGTCCGACGCCGAGGTGCGCGCGGCCGTCGAGGCCGCGCAGGCGGCGCGCGGCAGCGGGAAGCCCCGGGTGCTGCTCGTGCCGCGGGTCGACGGGAAGTACGCCGGGATCGGTGTGCTGGGGACGGTCGAACAGGTCGGGCGGCTTTCCGACGGCGATCCCGGGGCGCTGATCCGCGGGCGCGGCCGCGTCCGGATCGGCGCCGGGACCACCGGGCCCGGGGCGGCGCTCTGGGTCGAGGGGGAGACCGTGGAGGAGCAGGTGCCCGACCCGCTGCCCGGGGCGGTCGCCGAGCTCGTCAAGGAGTACAAGGCCCTCGCCACCAGCTGGCTCAAGAAGCGCGGCGCCTGGCAGGTCGTGGACCGGGTGCAGCAGATCGAGGGGGTCTCGGCGCTCGCCGACAACTCCGGGTACTCCCCGTTCCTGACCGTGGCGCAGAAGGTGGAGCTGCTGGAGACCGTCGACCCGGTCGCCCGCCTGCGGCTCGCCGTGAAGGCGCTCAGCGACCACCTCGCCGAGCAGGACGTCGCCGAGTCCATCGCCAAGGACGTCCAGGACGGCGTGGAGAAGCAGCAGCGCGAGTTCCTGCTCCGCCGCCAGCTGGAGGCCGTCCGCAAGGAGCTGCGCGAGCTGGGCGGGGAGAAGGAGGGCGAGGAGTCCGACGACTACCGGGCCCGCGTCGAGGCCGCCGACCTGCCCGAGAAGGTCCGCGAGGCCGCGCTCAAGGAGGTCGACAAGCTGGAGCGCTCCAGCGACCAGAGCCCCGAGGGCTCCTGGATCCGCACCTGGCTGGACACCGTGCTGGAGCTGCCCTGGAACGAGCGCAGCGAGGACCGCTACGACATCCAGGGCGCCCGGGCCGTCCTCGACGCCGAGCACGCCGGGCTCAACGACGTGAAGGACCGCATCACCGAGTACCTGGCCGTGCGCAAGCGGCGCGGGGAGCGGGGCATGGGCGTCATCGGCGGCCGGCGCGGCGGTGCCGTGCTCGCTCTGGTCGGGCCCCCCGGCGTCGGCAAGACCTCGCTCGGGGAGTCCGTGGCGCACGCCATGGGCCGCAAGTTCGTGCGCGTCGCCCTGGGCGGTGTGCGGGACGAGGCCGAGATCCGCGGCCACCGCCGGACGTACGTCGGTGCCCTGCCGGGCCGGATCGTCCGGGCCATCAAGGAGGCCGGCTCCATGAACCCGGTCGTGCTCCTCGACGAGATCGACAAGGTCGGATCCGACTTCCGCGGCGACCCGGCGGCGGCCCTGCTGGAGGTCCTGGACCCGGCGCAGAACCACACCTTCCGCGACCACTACCTGGAGGTGGAGCTCGACCTGAGCGACGTGGTCTTCCTGGCCACGGCGAACGTGCTGGAAGCCATCCCCGAGGCCCTGGCCGACCGGATGGAGCTGGTGCGCCTCGACGGCTACACCGAGGACGAGAAGGTCGTCATCGCCCGCGACCACCTGCTGCCCCGCCAGCTGGAGCGCGCCGGGCTGACCGCCGAGGAAGTGGTCCTGGAAGAGGGGGCCCTGCGCAAGCTCGCGGGGGAGTACACCCGCGAGGCGGGCGTGCGCACCCTGGAGCGGTCCATCGCGCGGCTGCTGCGCAAGGTCGCCTCGCAGCACGAGCTGGGCGAGCGGGAGTTCCCGTTCACCATCGGCGCGGGTGAGCTGCGGGGCCTGATCGGCCGGCCGCACCACGTGCCGGAGTCCGCCCAGGACCCGGCCGAGCGGCGCACGGCCGTCCCGGGCGTGGCCACGGGCCTGGCCGTGACCGGCGCCGGCGGTGACGTGCTCTTCGTCGAGGCCTCCCTGGCCGACCCGGAGACCGGCGCGGCCGGACTGACCCTGACGGGGCAGCTGGGCGACGTGATGAAGGAGTCGGCGCAGATCGCGCTCAGCTTCCTGCGCTCGCACGGCGCCGAGCTGGAGCTCCCGGTCGCCGACCTGAAGGACCGGGGCGTGCACATCCACTTCCCGGCGGGCGCCGTCCCCAAGGACGGTCCGAGCGCGGGCATCACCATGACCACCGCGCTGGCCTCCCTGCTCTCCGGCCGCCAGGTCCGCACGGACGTGGCCATGACCGGTGAGGTTTCGCTGACCGGGCGGGTGCTGCCCATCGGCGGGGTCAAGCAGAAGCTGCTCGCCGCGCACCGGGCCGGGCTGACCACCGTGATCATCCCGAAGCGCAACGAGGCCGACCTGGACGACGTCCCCAGTGAGGTGCTGGAGGGGCTGGAGGTGCACCCGGTGACCGACGTGCGCCAGGTGCTGGAGCTGGCCCTGGCCCCGGCGGTGGTCTCCTTCACCAAGGCCGCCTGACCGGCGCCGCCGCACCTCCGCAGGCCCGGGACCCCCTTCCCCTGGACTCCGTCCGGGGGCCCCCAGGCGGGGTCCCGGGCCTGCGGCGCACCCCCTGGGAAATACTGGACCCGTACCGGGGTGCCAGGTCGCGCCCCACCAGCGATGGGAGCGGCACGTGCACGGCAGTGAAGACCAGGAGTTCCTCGCTCTGGAGCGGGAGCTGTCCGTCTTCCTTCGGCGCGCCCGGGCCTCCTCGGGCGAGATGGCCCGCGCCCTGCACCCGGAGCTGGAGCCCGCCGCATACGGGCTGCTGGTCCGGCTGGAGGCCGCCGGCCGCCAGCGGGCCACCGAGCTGGCCGCCTACTTCGGCGTCGGCAAGGCCACCATGAGCCGCCAGCTGCGCGCCCTGGAACTGCTGGGCCTGGTCGCCCGCGAACCGGACCCCGCCGACGGCCGCGCCTTCCTCGTCGGCCTCACGGACGAGGGCCGGGCCCGGTTCCTGCGCGTGCGAGGGGCCCGGCGCGAGCAGTACATGCGCAAGCTGGCCGACTGGGACCGCGGCGAGGTCGCCGAGCTGGCCCGGCTGCTCAACCAGCTGAACTCCGGCGAGGAGTAGGACCGGGCCCGCCGGGAGCGCGGGCTCAAAGCTCCGCGTACACCGCCGAGGCGTCGTCGTGGCGCTTGTACCGGGCCGGCGGGCGCACCGGGTCGGACTCGATGGCCCGCACCCGCCCGATCAGCCCCCGTGCCCCCTCCTCGCGCAGCACGTCCAGACAGGCCGCCCAGTCGCCCTCCCCGAAGGTGTCCGTCCACCGGCTCGCCCCGTCCGTCAGCGCGGCCAGCGCGCCCACCTCCCGGCGCGGGGTGCGCCCGACGACCGCCCGGGCCGCCACCGAGGGGTCGGCGGCGGCGGTGAAGAAGCCGCCCTCGGCGTTGCGCAGCGCGTCCGTGGCCGCCACCGAGCCGCGCACCCCGTGCGGGATCCGGTCCAGCCGGTCGTCGAGCACCGCCGTGACCCCGCCGCCGGGCGCCCGCAGCAGGAGCACGGAGTCCGAGAGCACCAGGTGCTCCACGCGGGCCTCGTCCCAGCGGACCATCACCACCGTCGCCTGCGGCGTCCGGACGTGAGAAAGGTCACAGGTGCCGCGGTGGGCGTCGGCCGTGTCCCCGATGGCCCGGGCCAGGATCCGGTCGAGCGGCATGTCCCGCCGCGATCCGGACAGTTCGGTCAATCGACCGCCCAGGCGGGTGGCGAACCAGGGCACTCCGTGCGCGCAGCCGTCGTCCCCCCGGGGCGGAGTGACCCCGTCCAGGACGACCACAACACCCCCTCCCGCCGCAGGTGTCGACGCCGACACCCAGTCCTCGTTGGGGCGTTCAGCACTGCCGGGGGCCGAAGCGAGGTCGATGCGCATACGGACATTCTGCCCACCGGAACCCCGGATGGCCGGTCAGGTACGTACCAATGCCGGAAGGGGTACTCCCGGTAAATGTGGGCGGGCATATTGCCAAAGCCCGCCTCGATCTTTCAACCGCCCGTCCATGGACGGCGCCTGGCACGCCGTGCCCGAGTTGGTCGGCCACTCCTCCGTGATGTTCACTCCTTCGAGTGGCCGGGTGGGCGATGTGCGGCTCTCCTCCCAACACACTGCGAAGGTCTGAGGCGGTACGAGGGGGCAGGGGGCGTTTACTTGTTGACCGGCCGTTACCTCGGCCACACGAGTAGACGAGCACGACCCCACGTACAGGATTGCGAGCACCGGTGCAGAAGAAGCGGTCTCGGAAGAACGGCACCGCCAGCGCCGACGGACCCGCCAAGGCAGGACGCCGCGTGCGCGTCCGCAGCAGGCTGGTCGTCGGAGTAGCAGTCGCCGGACTCACCGTCCTCGCGGCCGGCACCCCCGCCGTCGTCTCCGCCACCAGGGAACTGGACGACTCACAGCGACTCGTCACCCTCGCCGAGCAGACACAGCACACCCTCACCCTCGTCCACCTCCTCGGCGACGAGCGCGACGCCGTCGTCGAGTACGCGGCCAAGGGCCGTCCCGGCAACGCCAAGGCACCCGTCGACGAGCGCACCGCGCGCACCGACCGGACCCTCGCCGAACTCCGCCCGGAGGCCGACGAGGACCTCGCCCGCGCCCTCGGCCACATCAAGGCCGCCCGCGCCGAGGCCGTCGACGGCAAGGGCACCGCCGTGGCCGCCCAGCAGGCCTACGCCGGGCTCATCACCGAACTCCTCGCGCCCGGCGACCGGCTCGCCGAGCTCACCCCGCCGCGCGCCGAGGCCGCACTCGCCGTCACCCGTCCCATGGCGCCCCTCAGCCGGGCCGTGGACCAGGCCTCCGCCACCCGCGGGCTGCTGCTCGCCGCGCTGGCCGTCCCCCGCGCCGAACAGGCCCCGGGCAACGCCGCCGCCGACGAGCTCAGCGCCGCCGCCCAGCGTTCCCGCGTACGCGAACAGGCCGCCCTCGACGACTTCAACCGGGCCGCCCGCCCCGCCGTGCGCCAGACCCTCGCCGCCACCGTCACCGGCCCCGAGGTCAAGACCGCCGAGGACCAGCTGGGGCGCCTCACCGAGCGGCCCACCCTGACCGCAGCCGAACGCAAGGCCACCGACCCGGGCGCCCTCGCCTCCGCGCTGACCGCCCGCATCGACCGCATGCGCTCCGTCGAGGCCACCCTCGCCGGCCAGCGGGCCACCGCCCTCGCCACCCAGCGCGACGACGACGTGACCCGGCTCGAACTGATGGTCGCCGGACTCGGCGTCCTCTTCCTCTTCGTCATCGGCTTCACCACCGGCGTCGCCCGCTCCCTGACCCGGCCCCTGTCCGTACTGCGCCGCGGCGCCGAGCGGCTGGCCACCCCGGAGGGCTCCCAGGAACCGGTCCGCTTCACCGGCCGCAACGACGAGTTCGCCGAGGTCGTCCGCCACCTCAACGCCGTCCGCGAGCAGACCGTCGCCCTCCACACCAAGATCGCCGGCCTGGACGCCGACCGCCGCCGCCTCATCGGCCGCAACGAAGCCCTCGCCACCAGCCGCGAAGCCCGCGAGAAGGAGCTGGCCTCCACCCGCAAGGCCCTCGAAGGGGAACTGGCCGAGCTGCGCGCCGGGCTCGAAGAGCACCGCCGCATCATGTCGACCACCTCGGTCTCCCTCTCCCTGCGCACCCTCGGCCTGGTCGAGCGCCAGCTCACCGTCATCGAGGAACTGGAGTCCAAGGAAGGCGACCCCGACCGGCTCGCCACCCTCTTCAAGCTCGACCACCTCGCCACGGTCATGCGCCGCCACAACGAGAACCTGCTGGTCCTCGCCGGGCAGGAGCACGGCCACGGCCAGAGCCTGCCCGTGCCGCTGGTCGACGTCATGCGCGCCGCCGTCAGCGAGATCGAGCGCTACGAACGCGTCGACCTGACCACGCTGCCCTCCTACACGCAGGTCGCCGGGCACGCCGCCGACGACATCTCGCACGTGGTCGCCGAGCTCCTGGAGAACGCCACCACCTTCTCCCCGCCGGAAGCCAAGGTGAAGGTCTCCGGCCACATCACCGACGCCGGCGACGTGGTGCTGTCCGTCGTCGACGAGGGCATCGGCGTCACCGGCGACAGGCTCGCCTCCCTCAACTCCCGCCTCTCCACCCCCGAGGCCTACGACGAGGAACCCGAGACCGAACACGGCCTGGGCCTCGGCCTGTACGTCGCCGGACGCCTCGCGGCCCGCCACGGCGTCACCGCCGAGCTGCGCACCGCCGCCCACGGCGGCACGGAGGCCGTCGTGGTCATCCCGGCCGTGCTGCTCCCGGACGCCCCGCCGGCCTCGCCCGTGCACAGCCTGGGCTCCTCCGGCGCGCCCGCCTACCAGCTGCCCGGCGTGATCGCCGAGGCGAACGAGCACACCCTCCCGCCCCGCCTGCGCCCCCAGCCGACGGACACCCCGGCCCCCGAGGAGGCCGCCAGGGTGGTCACGCTGGCCGAGGCCTTCGAGGCGGAGCCGGAGGGGTCGGCAGAGCTGGCGCAGTCGCCGGAGTCGGCGGAGGACGAGGGTGCTCAGGCCGGTGACGTCGAGGACGGTGGCGTCGGGTCCGTGGACGCCGGGTCTGCTGACGCCGGGTCCGTGGACGCCGGGTCTGCTGACGCCGGGTTCGTGGACGCCGGGCACGAGGGTGCCGGGCACGGGGGCGCCGAGGACGGTGCCGTCGGGTTCGTGGATGCCGGGTCCGTGGACGCCGGGTCCGTGGACGTCGAGCGCGCGGGTGCCGGGATAGGTGCTGCCGGGTTCGAGTCCGAGTCCGGGGCTGAGTCGGAGTCCGAGTCCGAGTCCGACTACGCCGACTCCGTTGGCTACGCCGCCGCCGACCTGGTGGCGGAGGCCTTCGGGGCCGGGGCCTTCACCAAGCGGCCCGCCGACACCGGCACCGCCGGCACCGCCGACGCCGAGCAGCCCGCCCGCGTCGTCCCGCTGGCCGAGGCCTTCGAGGACGCCCAGCTGCCCCCGGCCGACCAGGTCTTCACGGCCGGCGCCGACCCCTTCGCCGCCGAGCCGCCCGCCGCCGAGCCGCCGGCCGGGGTCGTGCCCGAGCCGTCGGCCGGCTTCGAGGACGCGCCGCCGCCCGCCGACGAGGTCTTCACCGTGCCCGCCCCCGCGGCGGAGGCGCCGGGTGGGGAACGTCCCGAGGAGGAACTGCTCGCACGGGTCGTGGCCGACGCCGATGCGGACGCCTTCGCGGTGGCCGACCCCGCCCCGGGGGACGCCGCCGGGGAGCCGGGCACCGCGCCCGGTGGCCCCGTAACCGATGCAGGACTGCCGCGCCGGGAACGGAACGACGCCGACCAGGGCGGACACCGACGGGCCCCCGACGCCGGGGACGGCTTCATCCCCCGCCAGGGCAGCCACCCCGAGCCCGGCGGCACCGAAGCCGTCACCGCCAAGGGCCTCCCCAAGCGCACCCCGCGCGCCGTGGCCGCCCCCGGCGGCACCGGACGCCCCGCCGCGGCCCGCCCCGAGCCGCGCCGGGTCGACGCCGAGGAACTGCGCCGCCGACTCGGCGGTTTCTACCAGGGCGCCCAGGACGGGCGCCGGGTCGCCGCCGCCGAACTCGCGCAGGACCAGCGGCAGACCCCGGGGGGTCCGGGGGCCCATGAGGCCCACGGACAGGGACACACCGATCAGGGGGACACCGCACAGGAGGCACGCACATGACCGCGCCCAGTACGTACGGACTGAGCAGCCAGGCCCGCAACCTGCAGTGGCTGCTGACCGACCTGGTGGAGGAGGTGCCCGGGGTCAACTCCGTGGCCGTCGTCTCCTCGGACGGGCTGCTGCTGCTCTCCTCCGAGGCCGCCCCCGAATCCCGCAAGGCGGACCGGCCCAAGGGCCCCCGCGGGGCCTCGGCCGACCTCGCGACCATCGTGTCCGGGCTCGGCAGCCTCACCACCGGCGCGGCCGCCCTCATGGAGTTCGGCTCGGTCAAGCAGACCATGGTGGCGATGGAGAACGGCTCCGTCTTCGTCATGGCCATCAGCGACGGCTCCCTGCTGGGCGTGCACGCCACGCCCGACTGCGACATGGGCGTCGTCGCCTACCACATGGCCCTGTTCGTCGGCCGCGCCGGCCACGTCCTGACCCCCGAAGTCCGCAGCGAGCTGCGCCAGTCGATGGAGAACACCCCGTGAGGAGCCCGGCCTCCGACCGACTGCCGATACGCGGGGCCGACCGGCGCCCCGCCCGCGTCCGCCCGTACTCCCTGACGGGCGGCCGCACCCGCTTCACACAGGTGCTGCTCGTGGAGACCTTCGTCGCCACCCTGGACGCCGGACCGGCCAAGACGCCCGACCGGATGCCCGAGATGCGGGCCATCGTCGAGGTCTGCCGGCGCATGCGGACCATCGCCGAGATATCCGCGCTCCTGAAACTGCCGCTCGGCGTGGTCCGGGTCCTGGTCAGCGACCTCGCCGACCAGGGCCGGATCCGCGTCTACGGCACGGGGCACGGCACCGGCCGCCCCGACCGCGCGCTGCTGGAAAGGGTGCTCGATGGCCTTCGCCGTCTCTGAAGCCGTCCCGGACGCCGTTTCCGACGCCGCCTCCGACGCCGCCTCCGACGCCGTCGCCGGTCCGGACACCGCGCTCCTGCTGGCCGACGAGCCCGTCCAGCCGTGGCAGTACGACCGCTCGCGCGCGCCCGTAGCCGTCAAGGTGCTGGTCGCGGGCGGGTTCGGCGTCGGCAAGACCACCTTCGTGTCCTCCGTCTCCGAGATCACCCCGCTGCGCACCGAAGCGGTGATGACCCAGGCCAGCGTCCCCACCGACGACCTGACCGGGACCCCGGACAAGAACACGACCACCGTCGCCATGGACTTCGGCCGCATCACCCTCGCCGACGACCTCGTGCTCTACGTGTACGGGACCCCGGGCCAGGAGCGGTTCTGGTTCATGTGGGACGACCTGGTGCGCGGCGCCATCGGCGGCCTGGTGCTCGCCGACACGCGTCGGCTGCGCGACTGCTTCCCCGCCCTCGACTACTTCGAGAGCTGCGGGCTGCCCTACGCCGTCGCCGTCAACCACTTCGAGGGGTCGAAGGAGTACGAGCCGGAGGACGTGCGGGAGGCGCTGACCATCCCGCCGGACGTCCCCGTCGTGATCATGGACGCGCGGCGCCGGGCCACGGTCGTCGAGTCCCTGCTGACGCTGGTGGGTCACGCGCTGGACGCCACGCCCGCGTAGCCGGCCGCGCCTGTGTTGCTCGTACCGCCTGTGGTGCTCGTGCCGCCGTGGTGCTTGTACCGCCCGTACCGCCCGTACTGCTCAGATTGAGAACGTGAGATGCGCAGGATACTTGTCGTGGGGGCCGGGCAGTCCGGCCTCCAGCTCGCCCTCGGCCTCCAGGCGAAGGGCTACGAAGTCACCCTCATGTCCAACCGGACGGCGGACGAGATCCGCACCGGACGGGTCATGTCCACGCAGTGCATGTTCGACTCCGCGCTCCGGCACGAGCGCGACCTCCAGCTGAACTTCTGGGAGCGGCAGGCCCCCAGGATCCAGGGCCTCGGCGTCTCCGTCGCCGCTCCCGACGGCGGCCGCGCCGTCGACTGGCTCGGCCGCCTCAAGGGCTACGCGCAGTCCGTGGACCAGCGCGTGAAGATGGCCGGCTGGCTCGACGTCTTCGTGCAGCGCGGCGGCCAGCTGGTCATCCACGGCGCGTCCGTCGCCGACCTGGACTACTTCTCGCGCGCCTACGAACTGGTGCTGGTCGCCGCGGGCAAGGGCGAGCTCGTCTCCATGTTCGGCCGGGACGCGGCACGCTCCCCTTACGACAGCCCCCAGCGCGCCCTGGCCGTCGCGTACGTGCACGGGCTCGGGCCGCGCCCGGAGCACCCGGACACCGAAGCCGTGCGCTGCAACCTCGTGCCCGGTGTCGGCGAGCTGTTCGTCATGCCGACGCTGACCACCTCGGGGCGGGCGGACATCCTGTTCTGGGAGGGCCTGCCGGGCGGGCCGCTGGACGCCTTCCGGGGCGTCAACGACCCCGGCGAGCACCTGGAGCTCACGCTGGAGCTCATGGAGAAGTTCGTGCCGTGGGAGTACGCGCGCGCCACGAAGGTCGAACTGACGGACGCCGGCGGCACGCTGGCCGGCCGCTACGCCCCCGTGGTGCGCAACCCGGTCGGGCGGCTGCCGGGCGGCGGGCTGGTGCTGGGGGTGGCGGACGTGGTCGTCGCCAACGACCCGATCACCGGGCAGGGCGCCAACGCCGCCGCCAAGTGCGCGGCCTCGTACCTGTCGTCGATCCTGATGCACGGCGACAGGCCGTTCGACGAGGCCTGGATGAAGGCCACCTTCGACAAGTACTGGTTCACCACCGGCAAGCCCGTCACCCAGTGGACCAACGCCATGCTGGGCACCCCGCCGCAGCACGTGCTGAACCTGATCGGGGCGGCCGGGCAGTACCAGCGCGTGGCGGATCGATTCGCCAACGGCTTCGACAACCCGGCCGACTTCGACGCGTACTTCTATGACCCGGAGGACACGGAGGACTACCTGGCGGAGGTCGCCGAGGCGGCCGAGGCTGCGGCCGGGGCGGAAGCCGCCGACGGCTCCCCGTCCGCGTCGTAGCCGGCGTCGTCCCCCGCGGCCGAGGCGTCCGGCAGCGGCGGCGGGGTGAACTCGGCCAGCGGGGTCCCGTCCGGGTCGGGGCGGACCGCGCCCAGGAGCGGGTTCGCCGCGATGGGGGAGACCTTGACCTTCGCCCCCGGACGGGGGGCCTGGATCACCTTGCCGTCGCCGACGTAGAGGGCCACGTGGGTGGCCTTCGGGAAGTAGACCACCAGGTCCCCGGGGCGCAGCCGGTCCAGCGGCACCCGGGGCAGCTGGGCCCACTGCTCCTGGCTGGTACGGGGGATGGACCGCCCGGCGTGCTCCCAGGCCTGCGAGGTCAGCCCGGAACAGTCGAAGGAGCCCGGACCCTCGGCGCCCCACACGTACGGCTTGCCGATCTGCGCGGCGGCGTAGCGCAGGGCGGAGTTACCCGCGGCGGTGGGCGGGGTCGTACGGGCGGGCAGCCGGCCCGAGTCCAGCAGGCTGCGCTGCGCCCCGGCGGTGACGGCCGCCTCCCGCGCGCCGAGCCCGGCGAGCTCGGCGGGGGTGAGCGCGGCCAGCAGCCGCTCGACCTCCTTGAGCCGGCCGGTGACCTCCCGCTGGGCCTCCTTCTGCCGGGCCGCGAGCGACTGCTGGGCGTCCAGGGCCTTGCGGGCGGCATCGGCGAGCGCACCTGCCTGCTTACGGTCCCGCTCCAGCCGCGCCACGACCCCGGCGCGCCGGGCCCCCTCGCGGGAGGCGAGGCGCCGCTGGTCGAGGGCCTGCTGGGGGTCACCGGAGAGCAGCATCCGCAGGTAGGGGGAGAGGCCGCCGCCCTGGAGCCCCTGGTACTGCTCCCGGGCGAGCCGCCCGGCGGTGGCCCGCTCGGAGTCCAGCGCCGAGCGCGCCCTGCCGAGGGCGGAGCTGAGGCGTTCCTCCTCGGCCTGGCGGGCCTTGAGGGCCACTTCGGCGGCGTTGTAGGTCTCGGCGGCCTCCTCGGCCTGCTGGTACAGCCCCTGCAGGCGCGTGAGCAGCTCCCCGACCGGCTCGGCCCGCGCGAGGGGCGGGGGGCCGGCGGTGACGAGGAGGGTGGCGGCGGCGAGGCAGCTGATGCCGCATCCGAGCAGTCGTTTTGTCATGTAATCACCTCCGCTGGCTGATGCTGCCACGCGGTCGGGTGGGGTCCGGCGAGGCGGCACGGCGGGGGAGCGGGGGTCACCCGGGTGGGGGCTTTTTCGGCGCGGGCCCGCTTTCTCCCCCGGCGCGGGGGGAGGGGCCGGGCGGGGGCTGCCCACCCGCCTCCCCGTCTGCGGGCCGGTGGGAGGCGGGGGTGTTCGTCGGGCCGAACCAGCGGGCCGGGCGGGGGCGGGGGAGGGCGGTGCCTCGGCGGGGCGGCCTCAGGGACGGGTTGGGGGTTTCCCGTCCGTCTCATCGTCCTTCCGCGGCGGGCCGCCCTGTCAAGGGCGCTCCCTTCGGTCGCGTCGCTGCGCGATCGCCTGCGGCGACCCTTGACAGGGCGTCCCGCCGCGAAATGCCGAAGACTGCCGGGAAACCCCCAAAGGGACGGCACGGTTCTGCCTGGGCCCTGCGGCTCCCTCAGTGAGCAGGAGAGGTGGTCGGGGGTCGGCAGACCCGGGATCCGGGCCGACGGAATCGCATCCGGCGCTGGTGGGCGCGTCAGATCGCCACGGGCTTCTCCCGTCTCGGCGTCCGCGTCCCGTCCGGGGTCGCTGCCCGCAGCTGAGGACGATGGAATCGTCGTCCGGGGGCGGTGGGCGCGTCAGATCGCCACGCGCTTCTCTGATTTCGGTGTCCGGCTGCCGTCTTGGGCTCATACCCGCGCCAAATGACGAACAGAGCGGCGATCGGGGACCCGGCGGGCGGCTGGAGTGGGTCGGGCGGAAGTCTGGTGCCTTACCTGGTTTGAGAAGGCGTTGGGCGGGTCGTGGGATCGGCGGCGGAACTCGCGGTCGTCGGGGCTGGTGCGTGTCACCCCTCCAGCAGCCGCCCCTTGGCCCGTGCGAACTCCTCCGGGGTCAGGAGGCCCTCGCGGGCGAGGTCGGCCAGTTGGGTGAGCTCCGACACCAGGGTTGCGTGCGTGGAGGGAGGCGCCGGGGTTCGGGGTTCGGCGGGCCACGGGGCCGGGCGGGCCATCGCGTCGGCCTCGTCCACCGCCTCCGCCCGGCCCTCCAGGCCCGCCGAGCCCGCCGCCTCCGCCAGGGACTCGGCCTCCGTGAGGGCCTCGGCCTCGTCCTCCGCGAAGGCATCCGCCAGGGATTCGGCCGTACCCTCGCCGGAGTCCACGTCCTGGCTCCACTCCGCCGCCCCCGCCGCCCGTCGCAGCAGGCCCCGCAGCAGGGGGTGGCCGGGCGGGCGGGTTGCCGCCGTCACCGTCACGTTCACCGGGCGGATGAACATCAGGCCACCTCCACCCGTTCCGCGGGAATGCGCACCGAGCCCACGATCCGCCCGCCCGCCGCCCGTACCGCGACGGCCGCGTCCTGCGCCCAGACGTGTTCGACCACCAGCAGCAGCGCGCAGCTGCCCCGGTCCAGGAGCTCCGCCGCCTCGCGCACGTCCTCCGGGCCGATCAGCCGGGCCACGTCGCGGCCCGCCAGGAGGCCGCGCAGCTCCACGAACTCGTCGAACTCCGCCGCCAGGACCTCCCCCGACGCCGTCTTCGTCGTGACGAGGCCGTCGATCAGGCGCACCACCCCGGTCTTGCGCAGTCCCATCACGGCCTCGACCGCCGGGACCCGGAGCTGCTCCTCCGGGAAGGCGAGGACGATGAATTCCACAGGTCCCATAAGGCTCGGCTCCCGCTCCTCGCTACGGCGATTTCGACCGTTTCTGACGACTCTTCGGCAGACTATGGCATAACCGGACATAGGGGCGGTTGGCTTGCTACGTTTCCCGTATGCCCCCGCCAGCCCTGACGGCGAAGCTGACGGAGCCCGAGCCCGCTCCGCCCCCGTACTCCGACGCCCGCACCCCCAAGCGCCGGGGCATCGAGCTGACGCTCCTCGCCGGAGCCGTCCTGATCTCCGTACTCGGACACGCCTACGTCGGCCTGGCCGGCGGAGTCTCGACCTCCACCTCCCACTACGCCGCCGGGCTCGCCGTCGCCGCGCTGCTCGCGCACCTGGCCGTGCGGATCAGGGCCCCGTACGCCGACCCGGTCCTGCTGCCCATCGCCGTCCTGCTCAACGGCCTCGGCCTCGTGTTCATCGAGCGGCTCGA
Source organism: Streptomyces katrae (assembly GCF_002028425.1). Lineage (GTDB taxonomy): Bacteria > Actinomycetota > Actinomycetes > Streptomycetales > Streptomycetaceae > Streptomyces > Streptomyces katrae_A. Next base: position 5,235,762 of record NZ_CP020042.1, read on the forward strand.
CCTCGCCACCCCGGGCGAGGCGGGAGCGGGGGACCAACTGCGGTGGTCGGGGCTCGGGGTGGGGCTGTTCGCCCTGGTCGTCTTCGGGCTGCGGGACCACCGCGTGCTCCAGCGGTACGCCTACCTCTCCGTCACCGCCGCCCTCGCGCTGATGCTCGTCCCCGTGTTCTTCCCGGCCGTCAACGGCGCCCACATCTGGATCCGCTTCGCCGGGCTCTCCTTCCAGCCGGGGGAGTTCGCCAAGATCCTCCTCGCCGTCTTCTTCGCCTCCTACCTCGCCGCCAACCGCACCGCCCTCGCCCTCACCGGCCGCCGGCTCTTCTGGAAGCTCCGGCTCCTGCCCGGCCGGGTCCTCGGGCCGATCCTCGCGATCTGGCTGCTCAGCGTCGGTGTCCTGGTCCTGGAGCGCGACCTCGGCACCTCGCTCCTGTTCTTCGGCCTCTTCGTGATCATGCTGTTCACCGCCACCGGCCGGATCGGCTGGATCGCCGTCGGGCTGCTGCTCGCCGCGCTCGGCGCGTACGCCGTCGGAACCCTCGAACCGCACGTGCACAGCCGCGTGCAGGACTGGATGAATCCTTTCGCCTCCATCGACCGCGGCGAAGGCCCCGGCCAGCTCGCCCAGTCCCTCTTCGCCTTCGCCGCCGGCGGCCTCCTCGGCGCGGGCCTCGGCCACGGCCAGTCCTTCCTCATCGGCTTCGCCGCCAAGTCGGACTTCGTCCTCGCCACCGCCGGAGAGGAGCTGGGCCTGGTCGGCCTGACCGCCCTCCTGCTGCTCTACGGGCTCCTCGTGTCCCGGGGGTTCCGCGCCGGGCTCGCCCTGCGCGACCCCTTCGGGCGGCTGCTCGCCACCGGGCTCGCCTCGATCGTCGCGCTCCAGGTCTTCGTCATCGCGGGCGGCGTGACCGGCCTGATCCCCCTCACCGGTATGGCCATGCCCTTCCTGGCCCAGGGCGGCTCGTCCGTCGTCACCAACTGGATCATCGTGGCCCTGCTGGTCCGGCTGAGCGACAGCGCCCGCGGCGGCGGGGCCGGGGGGCCGGGATGATCCGCTACATCCGCTGGTGCGCGTACTTCTGCGTGCTCCTCCTCGCCGCCCTCCTCGTCAACGTGGCCCGCGTGCAGGTCTGGGAGTCCGCCGCCTACGGGGCGAACCCCGCCAACAAGCGCCCCGCCATCGAGCGCTACGCCCAGCCCCGGGGCAACCTCCTCGTCGACGGCCGGCCCGTCACCGGCTCCCGCGACAGCGGCCAGCTGCTGCGCTACGAGCGCACCTACACGGACGGCCCCCTCTACGCCCCGGTGACCGGCTTCTCCTCCCAGACGTACGGGACCAGCTTCGTCGAACGTGCCGAGGACGCCCTGCTGGCCGGCACCGACCCGGGGCTCTCCGCCTTCCCCCTCTGGTACGACCTCTCGCGCGGCCGTCCCGGCGGCGGCGACGCCGCGACCACCCTGCGCGCGGCCGTGCAGCGGGCCGCCTACCGGGGGCTCGGCGGCAGGCGCGGGGCGGCGGTCGCGCTGGAGCCGGCGACGGGCCGGATCCTGGCGCTGGTCAGCAGCCCTTCGTACGACCCGGGCCTGCTCTCCGGGACCGGTGCGAAGGTCAAGGCGGCCTGGGCGCGGCTGAACGCGGACCCGGCCAAGCCGATGCTCAACCGGGCGCTGCGCGAGACCTATCCGCCGGGCTCCACCTTCAAGATCGTGACGGCCGCCGCCGCCCTGGACGCGGGCGTGGTCACCGACGTCGACGCCCCCACCCGCACCCCGGACCCCTACCCCCTCCCCGGCACGAGCACCCTGCTGCCGAACGCGGGCACGGGCTGTGAGGACGCCTCGATGGCGGAGGCGGTGCAGTGGTCGTGCAACACCGTGATGGCGAAGGTCGGGGTGCAGGTGGGCCTGGAGGGGATGGTCGCGGCGGCGGAGCGGTTCGGGTTCAACGACGAGGGGCTGCGGGTGCCGTCCTGGGTGTCCCGGTCGAACTTCGACACCGACATGAGCCCGGACCAGCTGGCGCTCTCCTCGATCGGGCAGTTCAACACCAGGGCCACGCCCCTGCAGATGGCGATGGTGGCGGCGGCCGTCGCCCACGGCGGTGAGATCGAGACCCCCTGGCTGGTGGACCGCACGACCCGGCACGGCGGCGGCCTGGTCCGCCGTTTCGCCCCGCGCACCCTGGGCCGGGCGATGAGCACGCCCACGGCGCTGCGGCTGCAGGAGCTGATGGTGAAGGTGGTGGAGGAGGGCACGGGCCGCAACGCGGCCATCCCGGGAGCCAGGGTGGGCGGCAAGACGGGTACGGCCCAGCACGGGGTCGGCAACGCCGGCACGCCCTACGCCTGGTTCATCGGCTGGGCGGCCGCGGACGGCGCGCCGCAGCCGGCGGTGGCGGTCGCGGTGGTGGTCGAGGACGCCTCGGCGGTACGCGGAGACATCAGCGGCAACGGCGCGGCGGCCCCGATCGCCCGCACGATGATGGAGGCCGCCCTGACCGGCGGGCCCCGCTGAGGCCGCCCCCTACGCCCCGGCCCCCTCCTGGACGGCCGCCTCCACCTCCGCCACCCGCTCCCGTTCCTCGGTCGCGAACCGTTCGCGGTCGAGGGCCTCGGCGATCTCCTCGTCCTGGGCCATCAGCAGGTCCAGGTTGGAGTCGCCCATCTCGAAGACGCCCATGTCCAGGTAGGCCTTCTGCAGCCGCTCGCCCCACAGCCCGATGTCCTTCACGCACGGCGCGATCCGGCTGAAGAGCAGCCTGCGGAACAGGTGCAGGAACTCCGACTGCTCGGAGAACTCCTCCGCCTCCCGCCGCGGGATCCCGAAGTTCTCCAGGACCTCCACGCCGCGCAGCCGGTCCCGCATCAGGTAGCAGCCCTCGATGACGAACTCCTCGCGCTCGCGCAGTTCGGCGTCCGTCAGCTGGCGGTAGTAGTCGCGCAGGGCCATCCGTCCGAAGGCGACGTGGCGGGCCTCGTCCTGCATCACGTACGCGAGGATCTGCTTGGGCAGCGGCTTGTCCGTCGTGTCGCGGATCATCCCGAACGCGGCCAGCGCCAGCCCTTCGATGAGCACCTGCATGCCCAGGTACGGCATGTCCCAGCGGGAGTCGCGCAGGGTGTCGCCGAGGAGCCCCTGGAGGCTGTCGTTGACCGGGTAGAGCATCCCGACCTTCTCGTGCAGGAACCGGGTGAAGATCTCGGCGTGCCGGGCCTCGTCCATGGTCTGGGTGGCGGAGTAGAACTTGGCATCCAGGTCCGGTACGGACTCCACGATGCGCGCCGCGCACACCATGGCGCCCTGCTCGCCGTGGAGGAACTGGCTGAAGTTCCAGGCGCTGTAGTGGCGGCGCAGCTCGCCCTTGTCCTTCTCGGTGAGCTTGGCCCAGTGCCGCGTCCCGTACAGGGTCAGCACCTCGTCGGGGGTGCCGAGCGGGTCGAACGGGTCCACCTCGATGTCCCAGTCGATGCGCTTGTCGCCGTCCCACTGCTTGTCCTTGCCCTTCTGGTAGAGCGCGAGGAGGCGTTCGCGGCCCTCGTCGTACTCCCAGCTGAAGCGGGCCGAGCCGCTGGCGGGCACCTGCCAGACGCCCTCGCCCGGGGCCGTGGTGTAGAGCTCGTGCGTCGACACTGACGCCTCCTCGTCTCACGTGCTGCCGTACTGCCGTACAGGACTGGACAGTTGGCAGCGTCACACGTTGGTAGACACGGGGTCAACAAGTCGTGCGCGAGGGATTGACGACCTTGCTGACAAGCAGTCTTATAAGACGTGACCGCTGGTAACCCGACTGCCGAGGTGCCCGAAGCCATGACGACCGTGACGCAGCGAGCCGCACTGAGGGACGCCCTCGGCCTCCTCAAGGACCGCGAGCAGATCGCCGAGCGCCTGCTCGAATCCTCCGCCAAGCACTCCTTCGACCCCGACAAGGAACTCGACTGGCAGGCCCCGCCCGTCGACGGCAAGTACTACTGGCCCCCCGAGCTGCTCTCCCTCTACGACACCCCGCTGTGGAAGAAGATGGGGGAGGAACAGCGCATCGAACTCTCCCGCCACGAAGCCGCCGCACTCGCCTCGCTCGGCATCTGGTTCGAGATCATCCTCATGCAGCTCCTCGTCCGGCACATCTACGACAAGCCGCTGACCAGCAACCACGTCCGCTACGCCCTCACCGAGATCGCCGACGAGTGCCGCCACTCGATGATGTTCGCCCGCATGATCCAGACGGGCGGCGCCCCCGCCTACCCCGTCTCCCGCGCCAACCACAACCTCGCCCGGATCCTGAAGACCATCTCCACCACCCCCGGCTCCTTCGCCTGCACCCTCCTCGGCGAGGAGATCCTCGACTGGATGCAGCGCCTCACCTTCCCCGACGAGCGCATCCAGCCCCTCGTCCGCGGAGTGACCCGCATCCACGTCATCGAGGAGGCCCGGCACGTCCGCTACGCCCGCGAGGAACTGCGCCGGCAGATGCTCACCGCCCCGCGCTGGGAGCGCGAACTCACCCGGCTCAGCTGCGGCGAGGCCGCCCGGGTCTTCTCCCTCGCCTTCGTCAACCCGGCCGTCTACGACAACGTCGGCCTCGACCGGCGCGAGGCCGTCGCCCAGGTCAAGGCCAGCGGCCACCGCCGCGAGGTCATGCAGACCGGCGCCAAGCGGCTGACCGACTTCCTCGACGACATCGGCGTCCTCCGCGGCGCCGGCCGCCGCCTCTGGAAGAGCTCCGGCCTCCTCGCGTAAGCCCCCGCGAGCCGCGCCGTACGTCTACGCTGCGGACATGACCGTACGCACCGTGCGCGCCTACCGCCGGCTGAGCGTCGAGGAGCGGCGGGCCCAACTCCTCGACGCGGCCCTGTCGCTGTTCGCGCACCGGGCTCCGGAGGAGATCTCCCTCGACGACGTCGCGGAGGCCGCGGGCGTCTCGCGGCCGCTGGTCTACCGCTACTTCCCCGGCGGCAAACAGCAGCTGTACGAGGCCGCGCTGCGCTCGGCGGCCGACGTCCTCGAACTGTGCTTCGCCGAACCCCGCACCGGACCGCTCACGGCCCGGCTCTCCCGGGTCCTCGACCGCTACCTGGCCTTCGTCGACGAGCACGACGCCGGCTTCGCCGCCCTGCTGCAGGGCGGCAGCGTCGTGGAGACCTCCCGCACCACCGCCACGGTGGACGGCATCCGACGCGCGGCCGCCGAACAGATCCTCCTCCACCTGGACCTCCCGGCCCCCGGGCCGGGACGGCGGCTGAGGATGATGGTCCGCACCTGGATCACGGCGGTCGAGGCGGCCTCCCTGATCTGGCTGGACGAGGGCAAACAGCCGGAGGCCGCCACCCTCCGCGACTGGCTGGTCGACCAGTTCATCGCCCTCCTGACCGCCACCGCCGCCACGGACCCCGAAACGGCCACCGCCGCACGCGCCGCCCTGGCCCTGGAACGCCCGGACGGCCCGGCGGGGATCCTCGCCCGACGCGTGATCCCGGTGGTCTCCGAGGCCGCTCACCTCCTGTGACACTGGTGGGGTGAGAAGCGAACCGACCCCCTTCGAGGGCGGCCCGATGGACGGCCGGGTCCTCCCGATCCTCCTCGGCCCGACGGGCCACCCCCCGAAGTGGTACGAGATCCCCGTCCCGGCGGCCGACGGTGGCCCGCCGACGGTCCTGCTGTACGAGCGGGTCCCGTCGGGCTACACGAAGCGGCTGGGCCTCCAGAAGGGCTGGAAGTACGCCTACCGCCCATCGGGCCAGAAACCGAAACTCCGCTGGCCCTGGACGAAGCCGCGGCGCGAGGAGGGCTGACGGGAAAGCCCCAACCCGTCCCTGAGACCGCCCCGCCGTGACACGGTCATCGTGGGTTCCGGCCGTCTGAACGGGCCCGCCCTGCGGGATCCCGATACCCGCCCCACCTCGCCCCACCCCGCCCCAGGCAGTCGTCGCCGTCAGGGAACTCGTCCCGGAGCCGGGCGGTCAGCCGTCCGGGCGGTCAGCCGTCCGTGCGGCCCCGTCGCAGCATGGCGAAGCCCAGCCCGGCTGCGCCCACGGCCGCGATCCCGCCGCCCGCCGCGAGCAGCAGCGCCCCGCTGCCCGGGCCGTCGGCCAGGGTGTTCAGCCGCAGCGCCTCGGCGGTGCCGGGGGTGTGGTGGGTCTCCGCGACGGCCGGCACGACCTCCCCGGCGCCCCGGCGGGTCGCCGTCTTGTGGCCGTCGCCGGCCACCGCGTGCGAGCCGTTCCGCGGGAGGGTGTCGTCGACCCACGAGGAGAGCCGCCCGTCCGGGCGCAGCGCGGCGTGCAGCTCGCCGGCCCCGCCGACGCCGGTGGCGCCGTCACGGCTGGTCAGCGTCGCCACCGTGGCGCCGGCGCGCAGGATCTCCGCCTGGTACGCGTCCTTCGCGAGCCGGTACACCTTGGCGGTCGACTGCCCGTCCGCGAGGGACAGGCTGCTGACCAGGGTCCGCTGGGCCCCGGCGGCGGAGGCGGCCGGAACCCCGTCGGCGAGTGCGGCGGCGGTGGGCAGCGCCAGCAGGGCCGCGGCGCATGCGGTCACGGCGGTGGCGCGAACGATGGTGCGGCGGCTGACGGTGTTCACGGGAGTCCATTCGGTACGGGTGGTGCAGGCAGGTAGGGCTCCAACGTAGGCGCGGGCTGTTGCGGTAGGGCCCTGGCCTTGTAACAGGAAGGCAGCAGCGAGCCGACGGAGCTGTTACATGTTCGAGGGATTGCCGGGGGCGGCGGCGCCTGCTCACATGGACGGCGGGGGTGAGGCCGATGCCCGGACTCAAGGTGCTTCCGAGCGGCCGGCCCGGCCGCGGCCGGCTCTACGTCAACCGGCCCGACGGCCTGACGGTGGCCTGGTACGACCGTCAGACCAACCGGATCAGCGTCCTCGCGGACGACCAGCGCGAGGCCGTACTGGCGGTGCTGCGCCCGTACTTGAGCGGCGACTGGACCATCGGGCCGCCGCCCGTTCCCAGCCGTGCCGAACTGCGCCGCCTGCACCTCCCGCCCGACCAGGACCTGGCCCCCAACCGCCCCGGCGAAGCCCTCCTGGGTGAACTGGCGTACGGGGCGCCGGGCGGCGGCAGGGCCCGGCACCGCATGCGCCGGCAACTGGCGGCGTCACAGCGCACGGGTGCGGAGCTGGACCTGCTGGAGGCCGAGGACTGGCGGGTGGTCCACGACGTCCCCCTGCCGGGTCTCGGGCTCCTGGACCACTTGCTCATCGGCCCGCCGGGCGTCTTCGCCCTGCGCACGGTCCCGGGCCGCCGCCAGCGGGCCCAAGTGGGGGACCTCCTCCTGACGGTGGGCCGTGGCACCCCTGCCCCGGACCCTCGCTGGATCCGCGGTGCGGCGGCCCGCGCCTCCCGCGCCCTGGCCTCCCCGGTCACCCCGGTCCTGTCCCTCACGGACGCCTGCCGGGTGGAGGTGGCGCCCAGCCTCAGGGACGTCCTGGTCCTCCAGCCCCCGACCCTGACGGCCACCCTCCGGGCCGTCCCGCCGACCCTCAAACCCCCGGACGTGGAAGCCTTGTTCACGGCGGCGCGCATGACGTCGACGTGGCTGGGCGAACGATAGGCCGCGCCCTTGTACGCCGTGCCCTTGTAGGCCGCTCTTTTGCAGGCGGAGGCGGGAGCGGCCGCCGCGCGGGGCCTGCCCCTCCCCGCCCTCCTCCCCGCCCTTCCTCCCCGCCCTTCCTCCCACCCATCCTCCGTTCCCAGGGGCTCCCCCTCAGGTCAGGCAGAACTCCGCTTCCTTGGCGCCGCCTTCTTTCCCGCACCCGCCCCCGCCGTCTTCTTCGCGGCCGTCGACGCCGTCGACGCCGTGGACTTCTTGCCCGAAGCGGCCTTCTTCGCCGCCGACTTGGATGCCGTGGCGGTGCCCGAGGCCGTGGCCTTCGAAGTCGACTTCGCCGCCGCGGTCTTCTTCGCCGCTCCGCCCCCTCTCCCCGACGCGGTCGACTTCTTCCCGCCCACCGCCTTCGGCGAGGCCGCAGCCGCAGTCTTCCTCCGGATGGGCGTCACCTCGGCCTCCCCGCCCCCGCCCCCACCACCGGCGTCCCCGCCCCGCGATGCCCGCGCCGCCCGCACGCTGCTCTCCAGTGCCGCCATCAGGTCGATCACCTGCCCGCCCGCCGGTTCCACCACCGCCTCCGACGGCTCGAACGCACCCCCCGCCTTCGCCGCGATCATCGCCTCCACGGCCTCCCGGTAGTCGTCGTGCAGAGAGGAGATCTCCACCTCACCCAACGTCGCCATCAGCGCATCGGCCAGATCCAGCTCGGCCTCCCGCACCGACACCGACGCCTCCGGCGCCACCCCCTCCGGCGCCCGGATCTCATCCGGCCACAACAGCCCGTGCATGGCGATCACGTCGTCCACGACCCGCAGCATCCCCAGCCGCTCCCGCCCCCGCAGCGCGAACTTCGCGATGGCCACCTTCCGGCTCCGCTTCAGGGCCTCCCTCAGCAGCGTGTACGGCTTCGCCGCCGTGGCCCCGTTCGCCGCCAGGTAATACGCGGAATCCATCTGCAGCGGATCGATCTCATCGGCCGGCACGAACGAAACGATCTCGATCGTCTTCGCCGTGGCGATCGGCAGCTGTGCCAGGTCCTCGTCCGTGATCGGCACGATCGACCCGTCCGCCTCCTCGTACCCCTTGCCGATCTCGTCCGAGGACACCTCCTCCCCGTCCAGCTCGCACACCTTGCGGTAGCGGACGCGTCCGCCGTCCGTCACGTGGATCTGGCGGAAGGAGATGGAATGGCTCTCAGTGGCGTTCACGAGCTTGATCGGGATGCTGACCAGGCCGAAGGAGATCGCCCCGTTCCAAATGGATCGCACGGTTCCTCCTGATTCGTGGCAATCTCATCGTATGACGCCGATCACATCAGTGGAGGGGCGTCGCATCGCGCTCAGCAACCTGGACAAGGTCCTGTACCCGCGGACCGGCTTCACCAAGGGCGAGGTGCTGCACTACTACGCCACCGTCGCGCCTGCCCTCCTCGCGCACATCCATGACCGCCCCGTCTCCTTTCTTCGCTATCCGGACGGACCTGACGGCCAGCTGTTCTTCACCAAGAACCCGCCCCCCGGCACCCCCGCCTGGGTGAAGACCGCCCCCGTGCCCCGCTCCGAGGACCCCGGTGCCGAACAGGTGCTCGTATCCGACATGCCGGCCCTCATCTGGGCCGCCAACCTGGTCGTCGAGTTCCACGTCCACCAGTGGACCGCCGCCACCCCCGCCGTCGCCGACCGCCTCGTCCTCGACCTGGACCCCGGCCCGCCCGCGACCATCGTCGAGTGCTGCGCCGTCGCCCTCTGGCTGCGCGACCGCCTCGCCGCCGACGGGCTGCACGCGTACGCCAAGACCTCCGGCTCCAAGGGCCTCCACCTGTCCGTCGCGGTCGAGCCGACCCCGTCCGCCCGGGTGTCCGCGTACGCCAAGCACCTCGCGCAGGAGGCCGAGGCGGACCTGCCCGCCCTGGTCGTGCACCGCATGGCCAAGGCGCTGCGCCCCGGCAAGGTCTTCGTCGACCACAGCCAGAACGCCGCGGCCAAGACCACCGCCGCCCCCTACACCCTGCGGGCCCGCGCCCTGCCGACTGCCTCCGCCCCCGTCGCCTGGGCGGAGGTCGAGGCCTGCCGGAACCCCGCCGACCTGGTGTTCCTCGCCGACGACGTCCCGCCCCGCCTCGCCCGCGACGGCGACCTCCTGGCCCCCCTCCTGGACCCCGGCCTGGCCGGGGCGCTGCCCGGGAAGCCCCGATGACACCGCCGGTCCGGGTGGCCCTGGCCGCCTCCGTACGCACCCTCCCGCGCGGTCCGGGACTGGCCTACGAGCCGAAGTTCGACGGGCACCGCATGGTCGTCCTCCGCACGGCCGACGACGTCGTCCTCCAGGCCCGCTCCGGCCGCACCGTGACCGCGGCCTTCCCCGACCTCGCGGCGGCCGCCCGGCGGTTGCCGGCCGGGACCGTCCTGGACGGGGAGGTGGTGGTCTGGCACGCCGGCAAGACGGACTTCGCCCTGGTCCAGCGCCGGGCCGCGGCCACCCCGGCCCGGGCCGCCGCCCTGTCGCGCACCCTCCCCGCCTCGTACGCGGCCTTCGACGTCCTGGAGCTGGGCGGTCTCGACGTACGGGCGCAGCCCTACGAGCGCCGCCGCGCCCTGCTGGTCGACCTCCTGGTCCCCCTCGGCCCGCCCCTCCAGCCGGTGCCGATGACGACCGACCCGGAACTGGCCGAGACCTGGTACGAGACCCTGCCCGCGAGCGGCATCGAGGGGCTCGTCGTCAAACGCCTGGGCCAGCCGTACCCGTCCGGCCGCCGCGCCTGGCGCAAGCTGCGCCACACCAATGTCCGGGACGCGGCGGTGATCGGCTACACCGGCACGGTGCGCCGCCCGCTCGCCCTGGTCCTGCTCCTCCCCGGGGAGGACGAGGAGACCCCCCTGGTGTCGAGCCCCCTCCCGCCCGCCCTCCGCACGGACCTCACGGCGGCCCTGCGCACGTCGCCGCCACCGCCCCCCAAGCTGCCGACGGTCACGGCGATCGGCCTGGGCGAAACCCCCTACACCCCCCTGGACCCACCCCTCACGGCGGAGGTCCGCCACGCCTCGACCCGCCACCCCCCGCCGGAAGTACTCCGCCTCCGGACGGACCTGACGGACCTGACAGACCTCTGACCCGCGCCGGTGGCGCGGGTCAGAGGGGGGAGGCCCCTGCGGACTCCGAATGACGGCGACAACTCCGAATGACGGCGACAGACGGACGGCGCCTCTACGCGTGCCGCCTACGCGTGCGCCCCGCGTCCCGCGTCGGGCGGTGCGCCGGGCTGCGGGTGCGGTCCGGGGCCGGTCACGGGCTTGTAGCCGGACTCCCGTTCGGCCCGTACCTCTTCGGGGTGTGCGGACGTGGTGGACCCGAAGTTCCCGTACCCCTGCATCTCGTGCGGCCTCAGTCCGCCCTCGGGGATCTCCACGTGGTCCCTCTCCTCCCGGACCTCGTGCACCGCACCGCCCTCGGGCAGGTGCGGCTGGCTCTCGGGAGTGGGCGGCGGCGGCTCCTTGGCCCGCACGCGCTGCCCCAGCTTGAACCCGCCGAGCAGGAACCCGGCGATGATCACTCCGACGATGAAGAACCACGCGCTGCGGGAGAGGGTCGCGTCCACGCTCAGGATCATGTCCATGAATGTTATTTTCCCGTTTTCACACCTTTTTCACGCGCCCCGCGCGAAGAATCATGAACAGCGCCCGGCCCTCACCGCAGCGGCCCGTCGGAATCCCGCAGCCCCCGGGCGTCCCTTCCCCCGAGCACCCCCAGGATCTCCGCGCAGATCGCCAGCGCTGTCTCGGCCGGGGTCTTCGCCCCCAGGTCCAGCCCGATCGGGCCGTGCACCCGCGCGAGCTCGGCCTCGCTCACCCCGGCCGCGACCAGCCCCTCCCGGCGCCGCGCGGTGGTCCGCCGCGAGCCCAGCGCACCGACGTACGGGATCCCCAGCGCCAGCGCGGTCCGCAGACTCGGCACGTCGAAATCGGGCTCGTGGCTGAGCAGCACCAGACAAGCGGCGTCCCGGTGCTGAACCAGCACCTTCTCCGCCTCACCGGCACTCTCCACCATCACCGACTCCCACCCCAGCAGCGCGGCCTGCGCCCCGATCACCTCGGCCAGCTCCCCGCTGCCGCCGATCACCAGGTACGGAGCCGACGGGTACGCCTCCACGAGCACCAGCCCGGACCCCCCGTACAGCGCATCCCGCCCGGGCCGGCGCGTCCCGAGCAGTTCCCCGGCCCGCCGCGCGGCGTCGTCGGCCGGCACGCCCCCGGCCCGCACGACCTCGCTCACCGCGGCGTCCGCCCCCTCGCTCAGCCGGGTCACGAGCGCCACCCCGGCCCCCGACCCGAGCAGCTCCCACCACTCGGCGGGGATCGAGGCCAGGGGCTGCAACAGCACCTCGGCCTGCCCGCCACAGGTCAGCTTCGCCTCGGTGGCCTCCCCGGCCCCGACCGACACCTCGCACACCCGCGCACCGCCCCCGGCCCCCACGGCCCCGGCCTCGGCCACGAGCTCGGCGTCGAACACCCCGCGGTACAGCGCCCCGACACACTCACCCCGAGCGTCCACGAGCACGGCCCCGGCAGGATCCCGCGGGCCGAACCCCTGCTCGGTCACCGGCCGCGCCAGGAACGCCACCCGCCCCTCGGCCGCCCACTGCCGCGCCGTCTCCGCCAGCTCACGCATCTCGTCGCCCCATCCTCTATGCGCCATCACGCCGCAAAGTGCCAGGTCAACGGCACAAAGCGGCCTCAAATCCACCCTACGCACCCCCCGTCCCCCCACCACCCCCGAACACACAGACCCTGCCCCACCCCCTCGTACGGTCCACCGGAACGAACCGCGCCGCGACAGCGCTCCGGCCCCCACCCGCCCCTCCCGGCCGACCCCACCGTGCCGCACGTGACGACGGTCGCCCCCCGAGCCGATCCGCACCCCACCCGCACCCGCCGACCCCACCCGTCCTGGCCGGTTCGCGCCCTTTGCACGGCCCGCCGGACTGTCGACCCTCACGGTATGGGGGACTACCAGGACGAACCGCCCCGGCTGCGAGCCGGGCAGCCGCACTGCCCGCACTGCGGCCTGCCGGTGGACCGGGTCGCGACGGACGAGCACGACTGGGTGCTGCTGGAGCCTGGCATGACGCCCCTGGCCCACACCGTCCCGGCGCAGCACCGCTGGATAGAGCGGTCCGACAACCGCGTGGCCGTCTACGGCGTCTGCCCACCGGACCCGACCCAGCGCTGCCGCATCGAACACCGCCTGGCCTGCGCGGCCCAGCCCCTCCCGGACCTCTGGCCCTGGCTCACGGCCCTCCGCACCGAGAACGACCGCCGCGCACAGCGCACGGCACAGGACTGGCCCCACGCCGGCTGACGAAAACGGCCCGCCGGACGATCCAGCGGGCCGTTTACGGAGCTCAGGCCTGGACTCCCGGGCCCGCCGGCGTTCCCTCGGGTTCCGGGTGCGGCAGGGGGGAGCCGTCAGCCGGCGGGTTGCAGGGCGCGACGAAGCATTCCAACGGGTGGGAGGGGACGTGCGGCGGCTTCCCGCCCTTCCCGTGCCCGTCGCCGTCCGGAGGGTTGCAGGGCGCGGTGTAGCACTCCCACTGCTGCCCGGCGGCGCTCAGCTGCGGCGTCCCGTGGACGGCGGCGAACGCGGCGACGTTCAGCAGGGCACTCCCCGCGGCGACGACGGTCGAGGCCGCGAAGACGAAGAGACGACGGGACCAGAAGGGCTGCTGAGCCATGGGAATCCTCCTCCACTGGACAAGAAGGGGGAGAGGAGGAGCCCCGAGCTCTCCTCCACCCCGCACCTCCAGTAGGCCTGGGCGCCGACAGCGGGTCACGACCCGGATTCACGTGTCTTGACCCGTGACCACGACAGGGGTATGTGGACGCAGGGACCGCCGGTCAGGGCCCGGCAGCCGGCCCGAACGCGGATGCGACCGGTCCCCCATGTGGGGAGCGGCGGCGACGCTAGCCTGACGGGGTGAACGCCCGTGACGCCCTCGCGCAATGGCTCGGCTCCCTCGACACCGAGCGGCTCACCGCCCTGCTGGAGGAGCGGGGCCTGCCGCTCGCCGCAGGGTTCCGGCGCATCACCACCCTCGCCGAGCTCGCCGGCCACCTGCTCGGCGACGAGTCGGTCGGCTGGGGCCTGATGGCGGGTACGGCCGGGGAACTGGGGCTCCTGGCGGCCGTCGCCGCCCTGGCCCTGGAGCGGCACGGTCCGGCCGGGGGAGACGCTGAAGACGGGCCGCGCTACCCCTGGCAGCAGAGCGTGCCGGTGGTACCGGTCGACCCGGCGCGGCGATGGGTGGCGGAGGAGGACGTGCTCTCCTGGTTCGAGCCGGGGCCGGAGCGCCTGCGGGCCGAGAGGACGCTGGCGCGGCTGCGGGAGCGCGCTCTGCTCCTTCCCGCCCCCAAGGGCCGACTGGTCCTGCCGCCCCTGCTGCACGTCCGTGCCGCAGGGTTCGACGGCTACGGGCGGACCGCGGCCCGGCTGCTGACCACCGCCTACAACGCCCCCGAGGTCAAGCGGATCGCCGCCGTGCTCGCCGGGGACGGACAGGGCGCGGCGCGGACCCGCGACACGGCCCAGGAGCTGATCGCGACCGTACTCGCCGACCCCGCCCGGGTCCGGGACCTGGTCGCCACGGCTCCCGCGCGCGCCCGGGAGCTGCTGGACCACCTGGTGCCAGGGCCCCCGCTGCTGCGTACCCACTGCTTCGTCAGCCGGTACGGGGAACACGACGTCCCCGGTGCCAAGTTCGTCTTCCGGCAGGGCGGCAGCGGAGACGAGGGCACGGACTGGCTGGCCGCGCGCGGGATGCTGGTCCCCGTCGGCGTCGACCTGGTGGAACTCCCGTACGAGGTCGCCCGCGCGCTGCGCGACGAGCAGGCCCCGCCCAGCCCCTGCCTGGAAGCGGACCCGTTCACCGCCACGGCCCCGCTGCCGCCCGGTTGGGCGGACGAGGGGACCGCGGCTGCGGCGGCCGCCGCCTGGCGCGCCGAGCAGGTCCTGCGCGCACTGGCCGCGCAGCCCGTCACGATCCGGAAGACGGGCGGGATCGCCGTACGGGACACCCGGCGGCTGGCGAAGACGGCCGGTGCGGACGAGGCGGACACCCGGCTGTGGCTCGACCTCGCCGTGACCGCCGGACTCGCCGCGCGCCGGGACGAGGAACCGCCACCCGCCGCCCCCGCCCGTCGGCGGAACGCCGCGCCGCCCAGGCCCCCCGCCCGCCTGCTGCCCAGCGACCGTTACGACGCCTGGGCCGCCGCCCCGGCCGCGGGCAAGCTCCTGCCGCTGCTGGCGGCCTGGGCCGTGCTCCCCGGGATCCTCAGCCACTGGCCGGACCCGGGCGAGGTCCCGGTCGCCCTCGTCAGTCCGCAGGACCAGGAGGCGGTGGACCTGCGGACCGGGGTGCTCCGGGCCCTCGCGACCCTCCCGGCCGGGCACGGTCTGAGGGGGGACGCCCTCGGCTACGCCGAACTCCTGGACCGGGCCGCCTGGTTCCGCCCCATGCTGCGTGCCCACCTGGCCGTGGACGACAGCGGGGCGCCGGCGGACCTGGACGGATTCCTCGACCGCATGGAGGCCACCCTGAAGGAGGCGGCCCTGCTCGGTGTCGTCGCGCACGGAGCCCTCACGCCCGTAGGACGCGCGCTCTGCCGACTGCTGGAGGCCGGCGGCGCCCACCACTACCCGGCCGTGCCCGGCGCGGGCGCCGACCCGTCCGCCACCGGTACCGACGGCCTGGGCCAGGACCTGTCCACCCGTCCCGCCCTGGCGGCAGCGGTCACCGCCCTGCGCGAGGCACTCCACTCCGCCCTGCCCGCGCCCAGCACCACCGCCCGCTTCCAGAGCGACCTGACGGCCACCGTCACCGGAGCCCCCGCACCGGCCCTGGCCGAACTGCTCTCCGCGGTCGGTGACATCGAGTCCGAGGGGCACGCGGTGGTCTGGCGCATCACCGCCGCCTCCGTACGCCGCGCCCTGGACGCGGGCTGGAGCGCCGACGACCTCCTCGACCTCCTCACCGCCGCGAGCGAAACCCCACTACCGCAGGTCCTCACCTACACGGTCAAGGACGCTGCCCGCACCCACGGCCGGCTCAAGGTGGTCCGCTCGGCCTGCTGCATCCGCTCGGACGACCCGGGCCTGATCGCCGAGGTCGCCCAGGCCCGCGGCCTGGCCCGACTCCGCCTGCGCCGGATCGCCCCCACCGTGCTGATCTCCACCGCACCCCCCGAGGAGACCCTGGCGGCCCTGCGCACCGCCGGCTACGCGCCCACCCAGGAAGCCGAAACCGGCACCACCGTCCTCGACCGAGCCCCCGCCGAACGCGCCCCGAGCACCCTCCCCACCCTGGACGACCCCCACCCCGCGTACGGGCACCCGACCGACGGCATTCCGGCGAGCGCCCGCACCTTGGCGGCCGCGCTCATGGGACAAGGGCGGTAACCGCGGGGGTGGTTACTGCCACGGGGCCGCCGCGGATCGCGGCGGCCCGCCCGTCATGGCGCCGAACGCAAGAAGACCCTCCGAACAGTTGCGAGCACTGTTGGGAGGGTCTTCGGCACTTCATGCGAAGTGCCCCCGGCAGGATTCGAACCTGCGCACACGGCTCCGGAGGCCGTTGCTCTATCCCCTGAGCTACGGGGGCGTGTCGTTCGCGTTGCGGCGACGGGTTGAACCCTACCAGCTTCCGCGGGGTGATCAGGAACCGATTTGGGCGGGAGGAAGGAGGTCGGTCGCCCGGAGGGGGTGGAAGTGGCAAAAACCCGGACGCGGGGGCTTAGGGCGACCTACCCTCAAGTTGTGCCAGGCGCCTCGGGCCGGGTGCTTGTTGTCGACGACAACAAGGTCATCCGGCAGCTGATCAAGGTCAATCTCGAGCTGGAGGGCTTCGAGGTCGTGACCGCGAACGATGGTGCCGAGTGCCTGGACGTCGTCCACCGGGTGTGTCCCGACGCCATCACCCTTGATGTGGTCATGCCGCGGCTGGACGGGTTCGGGGCCGCCGCGCGGCTGCGGGCCGATCCGCGGACGCGGCACGTGCCGCTCGCCATCGTCAGTGCCTGTACCCAGCACGAGGTCGAGGCCGCCATCGCCGCCGGCGTGGACGCCTTCCTCGCCAAGCCCTTCGAGCCCGCCGAGCTGGTGAAGGTCGTGCGGCGGCTCGTCGAGCGGAAGGACCGGCGGGAGCGGAAGGGCGCCCCGGCCGGCAGAGGGGTGTGAGGAGAGGGGCGTAAGGAGGGGTGTGGGGAGGGCCCGGGCAGGGTGGTGGGGGCGGGCTATTCCACATGGCGAAACCCGATGCATGGGGGACGGGCTTCTCCCCTAGGCTGGGTTCCGTGATCCCCGCCGACCTCTCTCGTGCCGTCGTACACGCCGTACGCCGTGCCGTCGAGGCCGGGGAACTGGACGGGCCCGCGCCCGGGCGGGTGGTCGTCGAGCGGACCCGGCCCGGAGGGGTGGGGGAGTACGCCAGTCCCGTCGCGCTGAAGATGGGGAGGGGGGCCGAAGGGGCCCTCGTGCTCGCCGGAGCGCTCGCCCAGGAGCCCGGCATCGCGACCGTCGACGTCACCGGCCCCGGATTCCTGAACTTCACCCTCGCCCCCCTGTCCGCCACCGAGCTGGTGCGGGACGTGCGCGAGCGGCCCGAGCGCTACGGGTGCGCCCCGGCGCGGAGCGAGGCCGTCGGCGGATCCCGGGAGCAGGTCGTGCGTGCCGCCGTCGCGCGGATCCGGGAAGGGCAGGGGTTCCCCCCGGAGGAGGGCGGGGCGCGCGTCGCACCCGTGGCCCGGCGGGACGGGGACGTGCTCGCGCGGTACGGGGCCGGGGCCGCGGTCTGGGCCATGGTCGTCGTGCCGGGCCGGGAGACGCCCGCCTTCGGCGACGGACTGCTCGTGCAGGGGGAGGAGAACGAGGTCTTCCGCGTCCGGTACGCGCACGCCCGGGCGCGGGCGCTGACGCGCAACGCCGCGGACCTCGGGTTCCGCGCCGAGCCCGGCGACGTCGACGCGCCCGCCCTGCTGCGTGCCCTCGCCGACCACCCCCTCGCCCTCGAGGCCGCCGCGCACCATCGGGCGCCCGAGCGGCTGGCGCGGCACCTCGTCGCCGTCGCCGACGCGCTCCTCGACTTCCAGCACCAGGTCCTGCCCCTCGGGGACGAGAAACCCTCGGCCGCCCACCGTGCCCGGCTGGCTCTTGCCGAAGCCGCCGGGGCGGTGCTGGCCGGCGGCCTCGCCCTCCTCGGCATAGACGCCCCAGATTCTTTGTGACTTCCGAAGAGAGATTCCGATGAGCCGTTCCGCGCACCCCGCCGGGCCCCGCCACGCCGACGTCCTGCCCGAGGGCCACTACGCCCCGCCGCCCGCCGACCTGAACGCGCTGGACGAGAAGGTCTGGTCGCGGACCGTCACGCGCAACGGGGACGGGGTCGTCACCGTCGGCGGTATCGAAGTGACGCGGCTCGCGGAGGAGTTCGGGACCCCCGGCTACTTCCTCGACGAGGAGGACTTCCGGGCCCGCTGCCGCGCCTGGGCGCACGCCTTCGGCAAGGACGCGGACGTGTTCTACGCGGGGAAGGCGTTCCTGTCCAAGGCCGTCGTGCGGTGGCTGAAGGAAGAGGGGCTGAACCTCGACGTGTGTTCGGGCGGGGAGCTGGCCACCGCGCTCGCCGCCGAGATGCCCGCCGAGCGGATCGCCTTCCACGGCAACAACAAGTCGGAGGCCGAGATCCGCCGCGCGGTCGGCGCCGGTGTGGGGCGGATCGTGCTCGATTCGTTCCAGGAGATCGCGCGGGTCGCGCACGTCGCCGCCGAGCTGGGGGTGCGCCAGCCCGTGCAGATCCGCGTCACCGTCGGCGTGGAGGCGCACACCCACGAGTTCATCGCCACCGCTCACGAGGACCAGAAGTTCGGCATCGCCGTGGCCGACGGGTCCGCCGCCGAGGCCGTGCGCCGCGCCCTCGGGCACGACAGCCTGGAGCTGCTCGGCGTCCACTCCCACATCGGCTCGCAGATCTTCGACATGGCCGGTTTCGAGGTGTCCGCCAAGCGGGTCGTGCAGCTGCTGGCCGCCGTCCGCGACGAGCACGGCGTCGAGCTCCCCGAGATCGACCTCGGCGGCGGCCTCGGCATCGCCTACACCTCCGCCGACGACCCGCGCGAGCCGCACGAGATCGCCAAGGCGCTCACCGAGATCGTCGCGCGGGAGTGCGAGAGCGCGGGGCTCAAGGCCCCCCGGATCTCCGTCGAGCCCGGCCGCGCCATCGTCGGCCCGACCGCGTTCACCCTCTACGAGGTCGGCACGATCAAGCCGCTGGAGGGCCTGCGCACGTACGTCTCCGTCGACGGGGGCATGTCCGACAACATCCGCACGGCCCTGTACGACGCCGAGTACGCCGTCACCCTCGTCTCCCGCGTCTCCGACGCCGAGCCCATGCTCGTCCGCGTCGTCGGCAAGCACTGCGAGAGCGGAGACATCGTCGTCCGGGACGCCTTCCTCCCCGCCGACCTGGCCCCCGGCGACCTGATCGCCGTACCCGCCACCGGGGCGTACTGCCGCTCCATGGCCAGCAACTACAACCACGCGCTCCGCCCGCCCGTCGTCGCCGTCCGCGACGGGGCCGCGCGGGTGATCGTCCGGCGTGAGACGGAGGAAGATCTCCTGTCCCTCGACCTCGGGTGATTCCCATATTTTCGGGACGGGGCGTCCGGTCCCGAAAATGGACGTCTCACTCAATGGACCGAAGATGGAAACTGCTGTCCATTGAGTGAGACTGGTTCATACCTGGCGCGTAACCCGCGCGCCGGGAACGTAGAAAGATCGAAAGGCGTAGGTCGAATGATGCGTACGCGTCCGCTGAAGGTGGCGCTGCTGGGCTGTGGAGTGGTCGGCTCAGAGGTGGCGCGCATCATGACGACGCACGCCGACGATCTGGCCGCCAGGATCGGCGCGCCCGTCGAGCTCGCCGGCGTCGCGGTGCGCCGCCCCTCCAAGGTGCGCGAGGGCATCGACCCCGCGCTCGTCACCACCGACGCCACCGCGCTGCTCAAACGCGGCGACATCGACGTGGCGATCGAGGTCATCGGCGGCATCGAGCCCGCCCGCACCCTGATCACCACCGCCTTCGAGAACGGCATCTCCGTCGTCTCCGCGAACAAGGCGCTGCTCGCCCAGGACGGCGCCGCGCTGCACGCCGCGGCCGAGACGCACGGGCTGGACCTGTACTACGAGGCCGCCGTCGCAGGCGCCATCCCGCTGGTCCGCCCGATGCGCGAGTCCCTCGCCGGCGACAAGATCAACCGGGTGATGGGCATCGTCAACGGCACGACGAACTTCATCCTCGACAAGATGGACTCCACGGGCGCCGGCTACCAGGAGGCGCTCGACCAGGCCACCGCCCTCGGCTACGCCGAGGCCGACCCGACCGCCGACGTCGAGGGCTACGACGCCGCCGCCAAGGCCGCCATCCTGGCCGGCATCGCCTTCCACACCCGCGTCCGCCTCGACGACGTGTACCGCGAGGGCATGACCGAGGTCAGCGCCGCGGACTTCGCCTCCGCCAAGCGGATGGGCTGCACCATCAAGCTCCTCGCCATCCTGGAGCGTGCCGCCGACGGCGAGTCCGTCACCGCCCGCGTCCACCCGGCGATGATCCCGCTCAGCCACCCGCTCGCCTCCGTCCGCGAGGCCTACAACGCGGTCTTCGTCGAGGCGGAGGCCGCCGGGCGGCTGATGTTCTACGGGCCCGGCGCGGGCGGTTCGCCGACCGCGTCCGCGGTGCTCGGCGACCTCGTCGCCGTCTGCCGCAACAAGCTCGCCGAGGCAACGGGGCCCGGCGAGTCGGCGTACACCCAGCTGCCCGTCAGCCCCATGGGGGACGTCGTCACCCGCTACCACATCAGCCTCGATGTGGCGGACAAGCCGGGCGTCCTCGCCCAGGTGGCGACCACCTTCGCGGAGCACGGCGTGTCGATCGACACGGTCAGGCAGCAGGGCAAGGACGGTGAGGCCTCCCTCGTCGTCGTCACCCACCGCGCACCCGACGCCGCCCTCTCCGGGACCGTCGAGGCGCTGCGGAAGCTGGACACCGTGCGCGGTGTCGCCAGCATCATGCGTGTTGAAGGGGAGTAAGGACCCATGAGCAGCAATCGCACCCACCAGTGGCGCGGCATCATCGAGGAGTACCGGGACCGGCTGCCGGTCACCGAGACGACCCCCGTGGTCACGCTCCGGGAGGGTGGCACTCCCCTCGTTCCCGCCCAGGTGCTCTCCGAGCGCACCGGCTGTGAGGTGCACCTCAAGGTCGAAGGCGCGAACCCCACCGGTTCCTTCAAGGACCGCGGCATGACCATGGCCATCACCAAGGCCAAGGAGGACGGCGCCAAGGCCGTCATCTGCGCCTCCACGGGCAACACCTCCGCCTCGGCCGCCGCGTACGCGGTGCGCGCCGGCATGGTGTCCGCGGTCCTCGTGCCGCGCGGCAAGATCGCGCTCGGCAAGATGGGCCAGGCCCTCGTGCACGGCGCGAAGATCCTGCAGGTTGACGGCAACTTCGACGACTGCCTGGACCTGGCCCGCGCGCTGTCCGACAACTACCCGGTGGCGCTGGTCAATTCCGTCAACCCGGTGCGCATCGAGGGCCAGAAGACGGCCGCGTTCGAGATCGTGGACGCGCTCGGCGACGCCCCCGACATCCACGTGCTGCCCGTCGGCAACGCCGGCAACATCACCGCGTACTGGAAGGGCTTCAAGGAGTACAAGGCCGACGGCCTTGCCTCCCGTACGCCCCGCGTGTGGGGTTTCCAGGCCTCCGGCTCGGCGCCGATCGTGCGCGGCGAGATCGTCAAGGAGCCGCACACCATCGCCACCGCGATCCGCATCGGCAACCCGGCCTCCTGGGAATTCGCCCTCGCGGCGAAGGAGGAGTCGGGCGGCTTCATCGACGAGGTGACGGACCGCCAGATCCTGGCCGCCTACCGCCTGTTGGCCTCACAGGAGGGCGTCTTCGTCGAGCCCGCCTCGGCCGCCTCCGTGGCCGGTCTGCTCAAGGCCGCCGAGCTCGGCCTGGTCGACCCCGGCCAGAAGATCGTGTGCACCGTCACCGGCAACGGCCTGAAGGACCCCGACTGGGCGGTCGCCGGCGCTCCGCAGCCCGTCACCGTTCCGGTGGACGCCGAGGCCGCCGCCGTCCGGCTCGGCCTGGTCTGACCCCGGGCCCGGCCCGGGAACCCCTGGGCCGCGCACAGCGGCCCGCGACCGGCGTTGCCGGATTCCGGAAACCTTCCGGAATCCGGCAACCCGGCCCGTACGACACCGAAAGCCAACGGCACTTCAGCGGTGGCCCACCGGACGACGGCGACACGCATCGTGCGCCTCCTGTGCGCCCTATGTCGCGGGAGAACCTTCCTTCGATACGCTGTACTGACATCCGCCACCGCGCATATGACCGCGGTGCTGCCCCGAGGGCCTTCGGGTGTCGTACGTTCTCCAGTACATTTCGCAGCGAAGATCCCGCACAGCCCGCCGGATCCCCGCACAGTCACAAGGAGTGTCATCGACCGATGGCAGGTCCAGCGTTCCGCGCCGCCGCCGTACGAGTGCGCGTGCCCGCCAGCAGTGCCAACCTCGGCCCCGGCTTCGACGCCCTCGGCCTGGCCCTGGGGCTCTACGACGACGTGGTCGTCCGCGTCGCCGACTCCGGCCTGAACATCGACATCGCGGGTGAGGGCGCCGACACCCTCCCGCGTGACGAGAGCCACCTCCTCGTACGTTCCATGCGCACCGCCTTCGACCTGCTGGGCGGACAGCCGCGCGGCCTGGAGGTCGTCTGCGCCAACCGCATTCCGCACGGGCGGGGCCTCGGCTCCTCCTCGGCCGCGATCTGCGCCGGCATCGTCGCCGCGCGCGCCGTGACCATAGGCGGCGAGGCCCGGCTCGACGACACGGCGCTGCTGGAGCTCGCCACCGAGATCGAGGGCCACCCGGACAACGTCGCCGCCTGTCTGCTCGGCGGCTTCACCCTCGCGTGGATGGAGGGCGGCAGTGCGAAGGCGATCCGTATGGACCCCGCCGGTTCCATCGTTCCGGTGGTCTTCGTCCCGTCGAAGCCGGTCCTGACCGAGACCGCGCGCGGCCTGCTGCCGCGCTCCGTTCCGCACGTGGACGCCGCCGTGAACGCGGGGCGCGCGGGCCTGCTCGTGGAGGCCATGACCAGGCGTCCCGAGTTCCTGCTGCCCGCCACCGAGGACCGGCTGCACCAGGAGTACCGCGCCCCCGCGATGCCGGAGAGCGTGGCGCTCGTGGGCCGGCTGCGGGCGGACGGCATCCCCGCGGTCATCTCCGGCGCGGGCCCCACGGTCCTCGCGCTGGTCGACAACGACGCGGCCGACAAGGTCGCGCAGCTCGCGGGCGAGGGGTGGGCCGCGAACCGGCTCGCCCTCGACGCCGCGGGTGCGAGCGTCCTTCCGCTGGGCGCCCAGGGCGGTCAGCCCGTGTCCTGGTGACACGGCCCGACGGGGCGGGCGGCCGGGCAGGCCGACCGCCCCGGAAGGGCGATTGCCGGTGATTGAGAGGGGGAATGTCTGTTGGATCCGGTAGTGTTAATCTCAAGTAGGCAACCGAAGCCGCCATGGCTCGGTGCTCAGTGTCCCCATCCGGGACCACCTTTCTTCCGGGAGCCTCCCCGACTGCTTTGATCGCTGCCAGCAGTTTCGAGCACGCTCCGGAATCGGCGTGACATTCCCACGCTTCCAGCTCGGGGGCTTCTCGCCGGAACCACCCATGCACGTTTCTCTCCGCCGTATCTCTACCGGCGGACCACCGCCCCGGCACAGTTCACACACCTAGGACTGTTGTCGGACAGCACAACCGGTCGCCGAGCCAGACAGGCCGACGTCCGCTCCAGGGAAGGACCCTTCGTGAGCGACACCACCGATCTGATGGGCGCTGCCGACACCAACGTCGACACCAGTGCCCCCGCCGCGGGCGCCGCAGCTGCCACTGCCACCCGGCGCCGCCGCTCCGGCACCGGCCTTGAGGGCATGGTCCTGGCCGAGCTGCAGCAGGTCGCGTCGGGCCTCGGTATCAGGGGCACCGCGCGGATGCGCAAGAGCCAGCTGATCGAGGTCATCAAGGAGGCGCAGGGCGGCAGCGCCCCCAAGGCCGCGGCCCCCGCCGCCGACGCCGCCGAGGCCAAGCCGAAGCGCCGCGCCACCAGCAAGGCCCGTACGGGTGAGGCGGCCGCCGCCGCGCCCGCCGAGAAGCCCGCCGCACCGGCCCAGATCGAGATCCCGGGCCAGCCGATCAGCGAGGACGCCCCGGCCGGCGAGCGCCGCCGCCGCCGCGCCACCGCCCCGACCGGCAGCCCCGAGTCCTCGTCCCCCGCCGTCGTGCAGGTCGAGCAGAAGACCGAGGCCCCCGCGGTCGCCCCGCAGGCCGAGGCCAAGGCGGAGCAGGCCGTGGCCGTGTCCGCCCCGGCGCAGGGCCAGGCCCCCGCGCAGGAGGCCGGCGAGGGCCGTAGCCGCCGTGACCGCCGTGACCGCGGCGAGCGCGGCGAGCGCGGTGACCGCCAGGGCCGCCGCGAGCGCGGTGCCAAGGCCGACGAGCAGGGCGGCCAGCAGCAGGGCGGCGGCCAGGGCCAGCAGCAGGGCGGCCGTCAGGACCGCGCCGACCGCCAGGACCGCCAGGACCGTCAGCAGCAGGGCGGCGGCCGGGGCCAGCAGGGCCGTCAGGACAACGGTCCGCAGGACGACTTCGACGGCGAGGACGGCCGGCGCGGCCGGCGCGGCCGCTACCGCGACCGCCGTGGCCGCCGTGGCCGTGACGAGTTCGCCCCGGGCGAGCCGCAGGTCGCCGACGACGACGTCCTGATCCCCGTCGCGGGCATCCTCGACATCCTCGACAACTACGCGTTCATCCGGACCTCCGGCTACCTGCCCGGCCCGAACGACGTGTACGTCTCCCTCGCCCAGGTCCGCAAGGCCGGTCTGCGCAAGGGCGACCACACCACCGGCGCCGTGCGCCAGCCCAAGGACGGCGAGCGCCGCGAGAAGTTCAACGCGCTGGTGCGCCTGGACTCCGTCAACGGCATGTCGCCCGAATCGGGCCGCGGCCGCCCCGAGTTCCAGAAGCTGACCCCGCTCTACCCGCAGGACCGGCTCCGTCTGGAGACCGACCCGGGCGTGCTGACCACCCGGATCATCGACCTCGTGTCGCCGATCGGCAAGGGCCAGCGCGGTCTGATCGTGGCTCCGCCGAAGACCGGCAAGACCATGATCATGCAGGCGATCGCCAACGCGATCACCACCAACAACCCCGAGTGCCACCTGATGGTCGTCCTGGTCGACGAGCGTCCGGAAGAGGTCACCGACATGCAGCGGTCGGTCAAGGGCGAGGTCATCTCCTCGACCTTCGACCGCCCGGCCGAGGACCACACCACCGTCGCCGAGCTGGCCATCGAGCGCGCCAAGCGCCTCGTGGAGCTGGGTCACGACGTGGTCGTCCTGCTGGACTCCATCACCCGTCTGGGCCGCGCGTACAACCTCGCGGCGCCCGCCTCCGGCCGCATCCTGTCCGGTGGTGTCGACTCGACCGCGCTGTACCCGCCGAAGCGCTTCTTCGGTGCCGCGCGCAACATCGAGGACGGCGGCTCGCTGACCATCCTGGCCACCGCGCTCGTCGACACCGGCTCGCGCATGGACGAGGTGATCTTCGAGGAGTTCAAGGGCACCGGCAACATGGAGCTCAAGCTCGACCGCAAGCTCGCCGACAAGCGCATCTTCCCGGCCGTCGACGTCGACCCGTCGGGCACGCGCAAGGAGGAGATCCTCCTCAACAGCGAGGAGCTCGCCATCGTCTGGAAGCTGCGCCGGGTGCTGCACGCGCTCGACTCGCAGCAGGCGATCGAGCTGCTGCTCGACAAGATGAAGCAGACGAAGTCGAACGCCGAGTTCCTGATGCAGATCGCCAAGACCACCCCGGCGGGCAAGAACGACGACTGACCCCGCCGGTCGGTCCACGCGTGAACGCAGGCGCCCCCACCGCATCGCGGTGGGGGCGCCTGCCGTTGGTGCGACCTTCGCCACACCGAGGGGCCCGGAAGGGCGTCGTACGGGGCCTTCCGCGCCCGGATCGGCACCCCGGGTGCCGGGCGTGTCACGCTGCGTGTCCGTGTGCGCCGGGGGGGTGCGGAGCGGCCCCGTGCGCCGTGGAACCCTGGAATGCGCTAGTCCGTCTGTGTGAGAGAACAGCGGGCACCGGAGCCAGGACCGAGGAGAGCATGAGCGAGACCAGCAGAGGCGGTCGCGGCGCGCGCAGGCGCCGGCGCAGGGAGCAGTCCCGGCCGCGCAAGGGCCTCAGGATCGCCGCCTGGACCGCCGCCGGCGTGGTCCTGCTGGGCGGCGGGAGCCTCGGATGGTTCTACTTCAAGCTCAACGGCAACCTGCACAGCGTCGACATCGACTCGGCGCTGGGCAAGGACCGCCCGCCGAACGTGGACAACGGTTCGATGGACATCCTGGTCCTCGGCTCCGACTCCCGCGACGGGGCGAACGGCGAGTACGGCGCGGACGACGGCGGCTCGGCCCGCTCCGACACGGCGATGATCGTCCACCTCTACGAGGGCCACAAGCAGGCCAGCGTCGTGTCGATCCCGCGTGACACGATGCTCCCGCGGCCCGCCTGCCCCATCGGCAAGGGGAAGAACAGCGCCCCCAGGCAGCGCGCGCAGTTCAACGAGGCCTTCACCATCGGCGGGGCCGCCTGCGCCGTGAAGACCGTCGAGGCGATGTCGGGGATCCGCATGGACCACTACATCGAAGTCGACTTCACCGGCTTCAAGAAGATCATCGACAACCTCGGCGGGGTCGAGCTCACGACCACCAAGCCGATCAAGGACTACGGCAGCCACCTCGACCTGCCGGCCGGCTCCCACAAGCTCAACGGTGAGCAGTCCCTCGGCCTCGTCCGCACGCGCAAGACCGTCGGCGACGGCGGCGACCTGGGCCGAATACAGCTCCAGCAGGCCTTCATCAAGGCGCTGATCAAGCAGGTCAAGGGCGTCGGGGTCTTCGACAGCCCCAAGAAGCTCTACGGCCTCGCCGACTCCGCCACCAAGGCGATCACCACCGACAAGGCCCTCGGTGACGTGAAGTCCCTCGCGAGCTTCGCCCAGGGGCTCCAGGGCATCGGCGCCGAGAACATGCACATGATCACCCTGCCGGTGACCCAGGACCCGCTCGACCAGGACCGTGTCGCGGTCCTGGCCAAGGACTCCAAGATGGTCTGGGACGCCCTGCTGGCCGACCAGCCCATCCCGGCCGCGGCCACCGAGCATTCCACCGGGGACAAGAGCACCGCGGGCTCGATCGTCCAGTAGCGGAGCCGCCGGGCGGGGGCCGGAATAGATGCCGGCCCCTCCCCGTTGAGGGGAGCGTTCCGAGAATTTTGACAGGCGGGCCGGTCCTGGCAGACTGGTCTGTCGGCCCCGGTTCACGCAGTGCGCAATTCGGCTCCTGCGACCCGGCGCCCTCCCGAATCTAGGAGACACCTTGAAGCGCGATGTTCACCCCGAGTACGTCGAGACCCAGGTCAGCTGCACCTGTGGCGCGTCGTTCACCACCCGTAGCACCCTGACCGAGGGCACCATCCGTGCCGAGGTCTGCTCCGAGTGCCACCCGTTCTACACGGGCAAGCAGAAGATCCTCGACACCGGTGGCCGTGTGGCCCGCTTCGAGGCCCGCTTCGGCAAGGGTGCGGCCAAGAAGTAGCGCGACCCAGGCGCCGGTCTCCGGCCGCCCCCTGACCACGCGGGGGCGGCCGGGCCGGCGCCTTTGTCGTCGTTCAGCCAGCCCAGCCCATTTTGATTTTTACCCCGGGAGCATCCGATGTTCGAAGCGGTCGAGGAACTGGTCGGCGAACACGCCGACCTCGAGAAGAAGCTCGCCGACCCTTCGGTCCACTCCGATCAGGCGAACGCGCGCAAGCTGAACAAGCGCTACGCGGAACTGACCCCGATCGTGGCGACCTTCCGCGCCTGGAAGCAGTCGGCCGAGGACATCGAGACGGCCAAGGAGCTGGCGGCCGACGACCCCGACTTCGCCGCCGAGGTCAAGGAGCTGAGCGCGCAGCGCGAGGAGCTCACCGAGAAGCTGCGCCTGCTGCTCGTTCCGCGCGACCCCAGCGACGACAAGGACGTGCTCCTGGAGATCAAGGCGGGCGCCGGCGGCGACGAGTCCGCCCTGTTCGCGGGCGACCTGCTGCGCATGTACCTGCGCTACGCCGAGCGCGTCGGCTGGAAGACCGAGATCATCGACTCCACCGAGTCCGAGCTCGGCGGCTACAAGGACGTCCAGGTCTCCGTCCGCACCAAGGGCGGCAACGGTGCCACCGAGCCCGGCCAGGGCGTGTGGGCCCGGTTGAAGTACGAGGGCGGCGTCCACCGCGTCCAGCGCGTCCCGGCCACCGAGTCCCAGGGCCGCATCCACACCTCCGCCGCCGGCGTGCTCGTCACCCCGGAGGCCGAGGAGGTCGAGGTCGAGATCAACCCGAACGACCTGCGCATCGACGTGTACCGCTCGTCGGGCCCCGGCGGCCAGTCCGTCAACACCACCGACTCGGCCGTGCGCATCACGCACCTCCCGACCGGTGTGGTCGCCTCCTGCCAGAACGAGAAGAGCCAGCTCCAGAACAAGGAGCAGGCCATGCGCATCCTGCGCTCGCGCCTGCTGGCCGCCGCCCAGGAAGCCGCCGAGCAGGAGGCCTCCGACGTGCGCCGCAGCCAGGTGCGCACCGTGGACCGTTCCGAGAAGATCCGTACGTACAACTACCCGGAAAACCGGATCTCGGACCACCGCACCGGTTTCAAGGCGTACAACTTGGACCAGGTGCTCGACGGCGACCTCGACTCGGTCATCCAGGCATGCGTCGACACCGACTCCGCGGCCAAGCTCGCGGCCGCGCACTGACGAACCCCGCACCACCCCCCCCCGTACGACAGCAGCCCGGAGGACCAGCGTGAACTTGCTGCTTGCCGAGGTGGCCCAGGCCACCCAGCGGCTGGCCGCCGCCGGCGTGCCCTCACCGCGTTTCGACGCGGAGGAGCTCGCGGCCTTCGTGCACGGCGTCAAGCGGGGGGAACTGCACCACGTCAAGGACGCGGACTTCGACGCCCGCTACTGGGAGGCCGTCGCCCGCCGCGAGGCGCGCGAGCCGCTCCAGCACATCACCGGCCGCGCCTTCTTCCGCTACCTGGAGCTCCAGGTCGGCCCCGGGGTGTTCGTGCCCCGGCCCGAGACCGAGTCGGTCGTGGACTGGGCCATACAGGCCGTCCGGGCCATGGACGTGGTCGAGCCGCTGATCGTGGACCTGTGCACCGGCTCCGGCGCCATCGCCCTCGCCATGGCCCAGGAGGTGCCCCGCTCGCGCGTGCACGCCGTGGAGCTGTCCGAGGACGCCCTGCGCTGGACCCGCAAGAACGCCGAGGGCTCCCGGGTCACCGTCCACCAGGGCGACGCGCTGAGCGCGCTGCCCGAGCTGGACGGCCAGGTCGACCTCGTCATCTCCAACCCGCCGTACATCCCGCTCACCGAGTGGGAGTACGTGGCCCCCGAGGCCCGGGACCACGACCCCGAGATGGCGCTGTTCTCCGGCGAGGACGGCCTCGACACCATCCGCGGGATCGAGCGCACGGCCCACCGCCTGCTGCGGCCCGGCGGCATCGTCGTGATCGAGCACGCCGACACCCAGGGCGGCCAGGTGCCGTGGATCTTCGCCGACGAACGGGGCTGGGCCGACGCCGCCGACCACCCCGACCTGAACAACCGCCCGCGTTTCGCGACCGCCCGCAAGGCCATGCCGTGATGGCCGCGACCCCGATTGCCCACGACACCACCCCGCTGCACGAGGAGGCCCGCTGATGGCCCGGCGATACGACTGCAACGACGCGACGGACCGCAAGACGGGCCTGCGTGAAGCGGCCTCGGCCGTGCGCCGCGGAGAGCTCGTCGTGCTGCCCACCGACACCCTGTACGGGATCGGCGCGGACGCCTTCAGCGCCGAAGCCGTCGGCGACCTGCTCGCCGCCAAGGGCCGCGGCCGCAACATGCCCACCCCGGTGCTCATCGGCTCCCCGAACACCCTCCACGGCCTCGTCACGGACTTCTCCGAGCAGGCCTGGGAACTCGTCGACGCCTTCTGGCCCGGTGGCCTCACCCTCGTCGCCAAGCACCAGCCGTCGCTGGCCTGGGACCTGGGGGAGACCCGCGGGACCGTGGCCGTCCGCATGCCGCTGCACCCCGTCGCGATCGAGCTGCTGACCGAGGTCGGCCCCATGGCCGTCTCCTCGGCGAACCTGTCCGGGCACCCGGCACCGGAGGACTGCGACGCGGCCCGCGCCATGCTGGGCGACTCCGTCTCCGTGTACCTCGACGGCGGGCCGACCCCGAGCACCCTGCCGTCGTCGATCGTCGACGTCACCGGGAAGGTTCCCGTGCTGCTGCGCGAGGGCGCGCTGACCGCGGAGCAGCTGCGGGAGGTCGTACCCGACCTCGAGGTGGCTCCGTGAGCCCTCAGGGGCGTGGCATAGCCAAGGAAGACAGCTTCCGCATACTCCACGTCAGCACCGGGAACGTGTGCCGCTCGCCGATCACCGAGCGGCTGACGCGGCACGCGCTGGCGCACCGGCTGGGTGTGCTGGGGCTGGCGCCGGGTGACCTGATCGTGGAGAGCGCGGGCACCTGGGGCCACGAGGGCGCGCCGATGGAGGCCAACGCGGCGGCCGTACTCGCCGACTTCGGGGCCGACGCGACGGGGTTCACCGGGCGCGAGCTGCTCGACGAGCACGTCATACGGGCCGACCTGGTGCTGACCGCCACCCGTGACCACCGGGCGCAGGTCATCTCCATGGGCCACTCGGCCGGCCTGCGGACCTTCACGCTGAAGGAGTTCACCCGCCTGGTGCGGGCCATAGACCCGGCGACCCTGCCCCCGCTGGACGACGGCATGGCCGAGCGGGCCCGGGCGCTGGTGCGGGCCGCCGCCGCCCTGCGGGGCTGGCTGCTGGCCCCTTCCGCCGACGCGGACGAGGTGTACGACCCGTACGGGGCGCCGATCACCTTCTTCCGCTCGATCGGCGACGAGATCAACCAGGCGCTGGACCCCGTCGTCACGGCCCTGACGGGCGTGGCCGGCCCCCGCTGACCCCCTCCTCCCCCGGGGGGCCGCCGGGCTGCCCGCGGCGCTGCGGCGCGCGGCGGCGACGCCGGGGACGGCTCGCCCGGGCGTGAAGCCGGGGCCCGGCCTACAGTGGCTGGTACCGGTACCCCCAGCGCGCGGGAGTGGGTCATGACCGTCACCACCGAGCAGGCTGCCGACCTCCTGCGCCGGCAGGACCCGCAACTGGCCGACATCCTCGACGGGGAGCGGCAGCGGCAGGCCACCACGCTGCAACTGAGCGCCGCCGAGAACTTCACCTCCCCCGCCGTGCTCGCCGCGCTGGGCTCCCCGCTCGCCAACAAGTACGCCGAGGGCTACCCCGGCGCCCGCCACCACGGCGGCTGCGAGTACGCCGACCTGGCCGAGCGGGTGGCCCAGGAGCGGGCCACGGCGCTGTTCGGGGCCGAGCACGCGAACGTGCAGCCCCATTCGGGCTCCGCCGCCGTGCTCGCCGCGTACGCCGCGCTGCTGCGCCCCGGGGACACCGTCCTGGCGATGGGGCTCGCCTACGGCGGCCACCTCACCCACGGCTCGCCCGCCAACTTCTCCGGCCGGTGGTTCGAGTTCGTGGGGTACGGGGTCGACGCCGAGTCCGGGCTCGTCGACTACGAGCAGGTGCAGCGCCTGGCCCGGGCGCACCGGCCCAAGGCCATCGTGTGCGGGTCCATCTCCTACCCCCGGCACCTGGAGTACTCGGCCTTCCGGGAGATCGCCGACGAGGTCGGGGCCTACCTGATCGCCGACGCCGCCCATCCCATCGGCCTGGTCGCCGGCGGGGCCGCGCCGAGCCCCGTGCCCTACGCGGACGTGGTCTGCGCGACCACCCACAAGGTGCTGCGCGGCCCGCGCGGCGGGATGGTGCTGTGCGGGGCCGAGTTCGCCGAGCGCGTCGACCGGGCGGTGTTCCCCTTCACCCAGGGCGGCGCCCAGATGCACACCATCGCCGCCAAGGCGGTGGCCTTCGGGGAGGCGGCCGGCCCGGCCTTCACCCGGTACGCGCACAAGGTCGTCGCCAACGCCCGCGCCCTCGCCGAGGCCCTGCGGGCGCACGGGCTGGACGTGACCACCGGCGGCACCGACACCCACCTGATCAGCGCCGACCCGGCCCCGCTCGGCATCGACGGACCGGCCGCGCGCGGACGGCTGGCCGCCGCCGGGATCGTCCTCGAAACCTGCGCCCTGCCCTACGGGGACCAGCGCGGGATCCGCCTGGGCACCGCGGCGGTGACCACGCAGGGGATGGGGGAGCCGGAGATGGCCAGGGTCGCGGAGCTGTTCGCCGCCGCGCTGGCCGGCGCCGATGCGGCCGGTACGCGTGCCGAGGTCGCCGAACTGACCGGGCGATTTCCACCGTACGGGGCGTAACCGGGACGAGTGTCCCTTAGTGCAACCGGAACGAGGACTCCGCGCGTCCTCGTCCCCGTGTACATCGCGGCTAATGTGTGGGGCTGAGATGGCCGGCGATACATCTGGGGCAGCCAGTGCGTGAATATCTGCTGACGCTTTGCGTCACGGTCGCGGTGACCTACCTGCTGACCGGGCCCGTCCGCAAGTTCGCGATCGCGGCGGGCGCGATGCCGGAGATCCGCGCCCGCGACGTCCACCGCGAGCCCACCCCCCGGCTGGGCGGCATCGCCATGTTCGGCGGCCTGTGCGCGGGCCTGCTGATCGCCGACCACCTGCAGAGCCTCAACGGGGTCTTCGAACGCTCCAACGAGCCGAGGGCGCTGCTCTCCGGGGCCGCGCTGATCTGGCTGGTCGGCGTCCTCGACGACAAGTTCGAACTCGACGCGCTCATCAAGCTCGGCGCCCAGATGATCGCCGCCGGTGTGATGGTCATCCAGGGCCTCACCATCCTGTGGATCCCGGTCCCGGGCATCGGCACCGTCGCGCTGACCCAGTGGCAGGGCACCCTGCTCACCGTGGCCCTGGTGGTGATCACCATCAACGCGGTGAACTTCGTCGACGGGCTCGACGGCCTGGCGGCCGGCATGGTCTGCATCGCCACCTGCGCGTTCTTCCTCTACGCCTACCGGATCTGGTTCGGCTACGGCATCGAGGCGGCCGCCCCCGCGACCCTCTTCGCCGCCATCCTGATGGGCATGTGCCTGGGCTTCCTGCCGCACAACATGCACCCCGCGCGCATCTTCATGGGCGACTCGGGCTCGATGCTGATCGGCCTGGTGCTGGCGGCCTCGGCCATCTCGATCACCGGGCAGGTGGACCCGGACACGATGGCACTCTTCGTCGGTGGTGAGCGCAACGCGACGCACGCGATGCTGCCGGTCTTCATCCCGCTGCTGCTGCCGCTGACCATCATCGCGATCCCGATGGCGGACCTCGTCCTGGCCATCGTGCGGCGCACCTGGAAGGGGCAGTCGCCCTTCGCCGCGGACCGCGGGCACCTGCACCACCGGCTGCTGGAACTCGGGCATTCGCACAGCCGCGCCGTACTCATCATGTATTTCTGGTCGGGGCTGATCGCCTTCGGGACGGTGGCCTACTCGGTGAACTCCGCGTCGATGTGGATCGTCCTCGCCATCGCCGCGCTGAGCGCCCTGGGCCTGGTCCTGCTCCTCCTGCCGCGGTTCACCCCGCGCGCCCCGCGCTGGGCGGAGGGCCTGGTCCCGCCGCGCTACCGGCACGCCACGCGGGCCGCGGAGGCGGCGGCCGAGGCCGCGGTGCGGGAGGCCCCGGGGACCGAGCCGGAGCCCGCGCGGCCGATCGCAGCCGGGGTGTCCGGCGTCAACGGCGCGACAGCCGTAGGCCCCCGTTCGCGCTTCCCCGACCGGCGTAAGGCGGGTTCGGCGCGCTGACGCGCCCGGTGCATGTCCGACATGAACGCCCTTTACCAGACAAGTCGCAGCCCTGTCTTGCACACACGGGCGGATTAGCCCTCATGTGTGACAGTCAGCACACCGCACAGGTAAAGCTCTCATCAAATAGTTTGTGATACCGTTCACTAAACCCGGCGACAGAGCCGAAGGACCGTAGTGCGACGGTCCATTGGCCCGAGGCGATCACTCGGACCGGGCTTACGCTCGTCCCCGTACGAGTTCCCGTACGAGTCCGTGCCCCCACCACCACGCGGAGCAAACCGCCATGCGGTCTAACGACGTCCGATCCCTCCTGCAAACCGCCGTACCCACCGCTGCCGCCGGCGCCGTCGCCGCCGTGATCAGCGGACTGGTCGTCGGCGGCAAGGGGGCCGTCGGCTCGATCGTCGCGACCGTGGTCGTGATCCTGTTCATGGGCATCGGATTCGTGGTTCTGCAGCGCACGGCGAAATCCCTGCCGCACCTGTTCCAGGCGATGGGCCTCATGCTCTACGCGGCTCAGATCCTGCTGCTCTTCGTCTTTCTCGCCGTGTTCAAGAACACGACGCTGTTCCACCCCCGGGCCTTCGCGATCACGCTCGTCGCCACCACCCTCGTGTGGATCGGCGCGCAGACGCGGGCTCACATGAAGGCCAAGATCCTTTACGTCGAGCCCGACTCGACCAACGGGGAAAAGCCCGAAAATCCGGGGTCCAAGCCGTGAGGGGTAGGGCCGGGATAAGTGTGCGTTCGAGATCCTGCTATCGTCCGGTTCCAACTGCGGCACTGCGGGCACGGGCATCTGAGCTGACGCCTGGTCCATCGCGAGGCTCGATGCCTGACTGCCGCCCCCACACCCGTTACACCAGTCCAGTGCCGAACCGCGGCCGTGCGCCGCGCCGACACGATGAGGTTGCCGTACCTATGCGCCACGCTGAAGGAGCCCGCGGTGAGTGCTGACCCGACGCAGGTCCTCGCCTTCGAGACCGACTGTCACATCTTCTCCGGATGTGGCTTCCCCGGCCCGGGCCTGCACTCGTTCCTCTTCGAGCCGCTGTGGGGCGAAGCTGGTCTGACCAGCGTCTACTTCAACAAGCCGATGCTGCTGGCCCTTCTGGGCTCGATCATCATCGTGGCCTTCTTCTGGGCCGCCTTCGCCAAGCCGAAGCTCGTCCCCGGCAAGCTCCAGATGGTCGGCGAGGCCGGCTACGACTTCGTGCGCCGCGGCATCGTCTACGAGACGCTCGGCAAGAAGGAGGGCGAGAAGTACGTCCCCTTCATGGTCTCGCTGTTCTTCTTCGTCTGGATCCTGAACGTCTGGTCGATCGTCCCGGTGGCACAGTTCCCGGTGACCTCGATCATCGCGTACCCGGCGATCCTGGCCCTGTCGGTCTACCTCGTGTGGCTGCCGCTGACCTTCAAGCGCCACGGCTTCATCGGCGGTCTGAAGAACCTCACCGGCTACGACAAGAGCCTCGGCGGCGTCCTCCCGCTCGTCATGGTGATCGAGTTCTTCTCGAACGTCCTGGTGCGCCCGTTCACCCACGCGGTCCGACTGTTCGCGAACATGTTCGCCGGTCACACCCTGCTGCTGCTCTTCACGATCGCCAGCTGGTACCTGCTGAACGGCATCGGCATCGCCTACGCCGGTGTGTCGTTCGTGATGGTCATCGTGATGACCGCCTTCGAGCTCTTCATCCAGGCCGTCCAGGCGTACGTCTTCGTCCTCCTGGCCTGCAGCTACATCCAGGGCGCGGTCGCCGAGCACCACTGAGCCGGGCCCACCCCCGCTCAGCCCCCCGTATTCGTCCGGTGGCCAACCCCCACCGGTTCGTGAAAGAGAAGGAAGAACTGGCATGTCCCAGACCCTTGCCGCCGTCACCGGCTCCCTCAGCTCCGTTGGTTACGGTCTCGCGGCCATCGGCCCCGGCGTCGGCGTCGGCATCATCTTCGGTAACGGCACCCAGGCCCTCGCCCGCCAGCCCGAGGCTGCCGGTCTGATCCGCGCCAACCAGATCCTCGGCTTCGCCTTCTGTGAGGCGCTCGCCCTGATCGGTCTGGTCATGCCGTTCGTCTACCCGACCTCCTGATCCTCGGTCTCGACGAACAGCCCATTAGACGAAAGGCACTGATGTGAACCTCATGGTTCTCGCGGCAGAGACGGAGAATCCGCTCTTCCCGCCGATCCCCGAGCTCGTCATCGGTCTGATCGCCTTCGTCATCGTCTTCGGTTTCCTCGCGAAGAAGCTCCTCCCGAACATCAACAAGGTTCTGGACGAGCGTCGCGAGGCCATCGAGGGCGGTATCGAGAAGGCTGAGGCCGCTCAGACCGAGGCCCAGAGCGTGCTGGAGCAGTACAAGGCCCAGCTCGCCGAGGCCCGGCACGAGGCCGCGCGCCTGCGCCAGGAAGCGCTGGAGCAGGGCACTGCGCTCAAGGAAGAACTGCGCGCAGAGGGCCAGCGGCAGCGTGAGGAGATCATCGCTGCCGGTCACGCCCAGATCGCCGCTGACCGCAAGGCCGCCGCTCAGGCGCTGCGCCAGGACGTCGGCAAGCTCGCCACCGACCTGGCCGGCAAGCTCGTCGGCGAGTCCCTCGAGGACGTCGCCCGTCAGAGCCGCACCATCGACCGCTTCCTCGGCGAGCTCGAGGAGAAGGCCGAGGCGGCCCGATGAACGGAGCGAGCCGCGAGGCGCTGGCCTCCGCGCGCGAGCGTCTCGACGCGCTGACGGACAACACGTCCGTCGACGCGGCGAAGCTCGCCGGTGAGCTGGCAGCCGTCACCGCGCTGCTCGACCGTGAGGTCTCGCTGCGTCGGGTCATCACGGACCCGGCGCAGTCCGGCGAGGCCAAGGCCGAGCTGGTCGGCCGGCTGCTGTCCGGCCAGGTGGGCGGGGAGACCCTCGACCTGGTGTCCGGTATGGCCCGGTCCCGCTGGTCGCAGTCCCGCGACCTGGTGGACGGCCTCGAGGAGCTGGCGGCCACCGCCGACCTCACCGCCGCCCAGCAGGCGGGCGCGCTCGACGGCGTCGAGGACGAGCTGTTCCGCTTCGGCCGGATCGTCGCCTCGAACACCGGGCTGCGTGCCGCGCTGACCGACCGCGCCGCCACCGCCACCGCCAAGAGCGAGCTGCTGCGCAGCCTCCTCGGCGGCAAGGTGAACGCCGTCACCGAGCGCCTGGTCGTCCGTCTCGTCACGCACCCGCGTGGACGTAGCCTTGAGGGGGGCCTCGAGTCCCTCTCGACGCTCGCCGCTGCGCGCCGTGACCGCATGGTCGCCACCGTGACCAGCGCGGTCCCGCTCAGCGACGTGCAGAAGCAGCGTCTCGGCGCGGTGCTGGCCAAGCTGTACGGCCGCCAGATGCACCTGAACCTCGACGTGGACCCCGAGGTCCTCGGCGGGATCTCGGTGCGGGTCGGCGACGAGGTCATCGACGGCACCATCGCGGAGCGCCTTTCCGAGGCGTCCCGCCGCATGGCCGGCTGACCAGCCGCCACCACACAGATACAAAGCATTCCTAGCGGCCCGGTTGGGCCGTGCAGAACTTGCAGAAGATTCCTGGGGGTCGCCCCCAGACCCCTAAGAAGCTTCAGGCCCAACAAGGAGAGCAGGGAACCCAGATGGCGGAGCTCACGATCCGGCCGGAGGAGATCCGGGACGCACTGGAGACCTTTGTCCAGTCGTACCAGCCGGACGCGGCCTCGCGCGAGGAGGTCGGAACGGTCAGCGTTGCCGGCGACGGCATCGCGAAGGTGGAGGGCCTGCCCTCCGCCATGGCGAACGAGCTGCTGAAGTTCGAGGACGGCACCCTCGGTCTCGCCCTCAACCTCGAGGAGCGCGAGATCGGTGCGATCGTCCTCGGCGAGTTCAGCGGTATCGAAGAGGGCCAGCCGGTGCAGCGCACCGGTGAGGTTCTCTCCGTAGGTGTCGGCGAGGGCTACCTCGGCCGCGTTGTCGACCCGCTCGGCAACCCGATCGACGGCCTCGGCGAGATCGCGACCGAGGGCCGCCGCGCCCTCGAGCTGCAGGCCCCGGGCGTCATGGTCCGTAAGTCGGTGCACGAGCCCATGCAGACCGGCTACAAGGCCGTCGACGCCATGGTGCCGATCGGCCGCGGCCAGCGTCAGCTGATCATCGGTGACCGTCAGACCGGCAAGACCGCTCTTGCCGTCGACACGATCATCAACCAGCGCGACAACTGGCGCTCGGGCGACGTGAACAAGCAGGTCCGCTGCATCTACGTCGCCATCGGCCAGAAGGGCTCGACCATCGCGTCCGTGCGCGGCGCCCTGGAAGAGGCCGGCGCGCTCGAGTACACGACGATCGTCGCCGCCCCGGCGTCCGACCCGGCCGGCTTCAAGTACCTGGCGCCGTACACCGGTTCCGCCATCGGCCAGCACTGGATGTACGCCGGCAAGCACGTCCTGATCATCTTCGACGACCTGTCGAAGCAGGCCGACGCCTACCGCGCCGTCTCGCTGCTGCTGCGCCGCCCGCCGGGCCGTGAGGCCTACCCGGGTGACGTCTTCTACCTGCACTCCCGCCTGCTGGAGCGCTGCGCCAAGCTCTCCGACGACATGGGTGCCGGCTCGATGACCGGTCTGCCGATCGTCGAGACCAAGGCCAACGACGTCTCGGCGTTCATCCCGACCAACGTCATCTCCATCACCGACGGCCAGTGCTTCCTGGAGTCCGACCTGTTCAACGCCGGTCAGCGCCCGGCCCTGAACGTCGGTATCTCGGTCTCCCGCGTCGGTGGCTCCGCCCAGCACAAGGCGATGAAGCAGGTCTCCGGCCGCCTCCGCGTCGACCTGGCCCAGTACCGCGAGCTGGAGGCGTTCGCCGCCTTCGGTTCCGACCTGGACGCCGCCTCGAAGGCCTCGCTGGAGCGCGGCAAGCGCATGGTCGAGCTGCTGAAGCAGGGCCAGTACCAGCCGATGCCCGTCGAGGAGCAGGTCGTCTCCGTCTGGGCCGGCACCACCGGCAAGATGGACGACGTCCCGGTCGAGGACATCCGCCGCTTCGAGTCGGAGCTGCTGGAGCACCTGCGCCGTGAGCGCAAGGACCTCCTCACCTCCATCGCGGACGGCGGCAAGATGTCCGACGACACGCTGGGCTCGATCGCCGACGCGATCGCCGCCTTCAAGCGGCAGTTCGAGACCTCGGACGGCAAGCTCCTGGGCGAGGACGTCCCGGCCGTCAACGTCTCCAAGTGACGACGGAAGGGACCTGACTCATGGGAGCGCAGCTCCGGGTCTATAAGCGTCGCATCCGTGCCATCACGGCGACCAAGAAGATCACCAAGGCGATGGAGATGATCGCCGCCTCGCGCATCGTCAAGGCGCAGCGCAAGGTGGCGGCGTCGATGCCGTACGCGACCGAGCTCACCCGTGCGGTGACCGCGGTGGCGACCGGTTCGAACACCAAGCACGCCCTGACCACCGAGGTCGAGGCGCCGACCCGCGCCGCGGTCCTGCTCATCACGAGCGACCGCGGTCTGGCCGGCGGCTACTCCTCGAACGCCATCAAGCAGGCCGACCGGCTCACCGAGCGGCTGCGCGCTGAGGGCAAGGAGGTCGACAGCTACATCGTCGGCCGCAAGGGCGTCGCCTACTACGGCTTCCGTGAGCGCAAGGTCACGGACTCGTGGACCGGCTTCACCGACAGCCCGGCCTACGCCGACGCCAAGCGCGTCGCGGCGCCGCTGATCGAGGCCATCCAGACGGAGACGGCCGAGGGTGGCGTCGACGAGCTGCACATCGTCTTCACGGAATTCGTGTCGATGATGACGCAGAACGCCGTGGACGGCCGGATGCTGCCGCTCAGCCTCGACCAGGCTCAGGAGGAGGACGGTGCGAAGGGCGAGATCCTTCCGCTGTTCGAGTTCGAGCCGTCGGCGGAGGACGTCCTCGACGCCCTTCTGCCGCGCTACGTCGAGAGCCGCATCTACAACGCACTGCTGCAGTCGGCCGCTTCCGAGCACGCCGCCCGCCGCCGCGCGATGAAGTCGGCGACCGACAACGCCGGTGAGCTCATCAAGAGCCTCTCCCGGCTTGCCAACGCGGCCCGCCAGGCCGAAATCACCCAGGAAATCAGCGAGATCGTCGGTGGCGCGAGCGCCATGGCCGACGCGACCGCGGGGAGTGACAAGTAATGACGACCTCTGTTGAGACGGCCGCTGCCACGGGCCGCATCGCCCGGGTCATCGGCCCGGTCGTCGACGTGGAGTTCCCCGTCGACGCGATGCCCGACATCTACAACGCGCTGAAGGTCCAGGTCGCCGACCCGGCCGAGGAGGGCGCGCTCAAGACGCTGACCCTTGAGGTCGCCCAGCACCTGGGTGACGGCATGGTCCGCACGATCTCCATGCAGCCCACCGACGGTCTGGTCCGCCAGGCCCCGGTGACCGACACGGGCGAGGGCATCACCGTCCCCGTCGGCGACTTCACCAAGGGCAAGGTGTTCAACACCCTGGGTGAGGTGCTCAACTACCCGGAGGCCAACTCCGAGGTCACCGAGCGCTGGGCGATCCACCGCAAGGCGCCGAACTTCGACGAGCTCGAGTCGAAGACCGAGATGTTCGAGACCGGCGTCAAGGTCATCGACCTTCTCACCCCGTACGTCAAGGGTGGAAAGATCGGTCTGTTCGGTGGTGCCGGTGTCGGCAAGACCGTTCTGATCCAGGAAATGATCTACCGCGTCGCCAACAACCACGACGGTGTGTCGGTGTTCGCGGGTGTCGGTGAGCGTACCCGTGAGGGCAACGACCTCATCGAGGAGATGTCGGACTCCGGCGTTCTGGACAAGACCGCGCTGGTCTTCGGCCAGATGGACGAGCCCCCGGGCACCCGTCTGCGCGTCGCCCTGGCCGGT
Organism: Streptomyces katrae; assembly: GCF_002028425.1. Taxonomy (GTDB): domain Bacteria; phylum Actinomycetota; class Actinomycetes; order Streptomycetales; family Streptomycetaceae; genus Streptomyces; species Streptomyces katrae_A. The sequence goes on from NZ_CP020042.1 coordinate 5,276,217, forward strand.
CTGACCATGGCGGAGTACTTCCGCGATGTGCAGAAGCAGGACGTCCTCTTCTTCATCGACAACATCTTCCGGTACACCCAGGCCGGTTCCGAGGTGTCGACCCTGCTCGGCCGTATGCCCTCCGCGGTGGGTTACCAGCCGAACCTGGCCGACGAGATGGGTCTCCTCCAGGAGCGCATCACCTCGACCCGTGGTCACTCGATCACCTCCATGCAGGCGATCTACGTCCCCGCCGACGACCTCACCGACCCGGCGCCGGCGACCACCTTCGCCCACCTCGACGCGACGACGGTTCTCTCCCGTCCGATCTCCGAGAAGGGCATCTACCCGGCCGTGGACCCGCTGGACTCCACGTCCCGGATCCTGGACCCCCGCTACATCGCGGCGGACCACTACAACGCGGCCATGCGCGTCAAGGGGATCCTGCAGAAGTACAAGGACCTCCAGGACATCATCGCGATCCTCGGTATCGACGAGCTGGGCGAGGAGGACAAGCTCGTTGTCCACCGTGCCCGTCGCGTCGAGCGCTTCCTGTCGCAGAACACCCACGTCGCCAAGCAGTTCACCGGCGTGGACGGTTCGGACGTTCCGCTCGACGAGTCGATCGCCGCGTTCAACGCGATCTGCGACGGTGAGTACGACCACTTCCCCGAGCAGGCGTTCTTCATGTGCGGTGGCATCGAGGACCTGAAGGCCAACGCCAAGGAGCTGGGCGTCTCCTGACGCTCCGCAGGAGAGGGGCGGGTGCGTCCCGCCCCTCTCTCCACGCCCATTAGAATTTGACCCAACACCCGGCGGACCTGCCGGGTGGTGACCCGAGGAGCCACCTTGGCTGCTGAGCTGCACGTCGAGATGGTCGCGGCGGACCGCAATGTCTGGTCCGGCGAGGCCACCCTGGTCGTCGCCCGCACCACGTCCGGCGACATCGGCGTCATGCCCGGTCACCAGCCGCTTCTCGGTGTGCTGGAATCGGGCCCGGTGACCATCCGTACCAGCGATGGCGGCACGGTCGTCGCCGCGGTGCACGGCGGTTTCATCTCGTTCGCGGACAACAAGCTGTCCCTGCTGGCCGAGATCGCCGAGCTCGCGGACGAGATCGACGTCCAGCGGGCGGAGCGGGCACTGGAGCGCGCGAAGGCGGACGCTGACGCGGCCGCCGAACGTCGCGCCGATGTCCGGCTGCGTGCGGTCGCGGGGCACTGAGCCCCGTACCGAAGAGTTTGAAACCTCAGCCGCGGTCCGTTCCGGAATTTTCCGGAGCGGGTCGCGGCTGAGGCGATGTACGTACTTTTTGTTTGTGCGGTTTTCGATGAGCGAGGAGGTCGGTGAAGATGCTCCTCGCTCTGCTTGTGAGCGGCCTGGTCGTAGCCCTGGTGGTGATCGGGCTGTTCGTGTTCGGGCTGCGCCGCAGACTGATCCAGCGCTCCGGCGGGACCTTCGACTGCAGCCTGCGCTGGGGCGTGGCCGAGGAGCCCGACGTCTCCGGTAAGGGTTGGGTCTACGGGGTCGCCCGCTACAGCGGTGACCGCATCGAGTGGTTCCGCGTGTTCAGCTATGCGCCGCGGCCGCGCCGGCTGCTGGAGCGTTCCTCCATCGAGGTGCTCGCACGGCGTGCGCCCGAGGGCGAGGAGGAGCTGGCCCTGCTGTCCGACTCCGTCGTGCTCGGCTGTTCCCACCAGGGGACGCGCCTGGAGCTGGCGATGAGCGAGGACGCGCTGACCGGGTTCCTGGCGTGGCTGGAGGCGGCGCCGCCCGGGCAGAGGGTGAACGTGGCCTGAGGCTTTCTCCGCACGTGAAGAAGCCGGGGAGACGGGGGCGGACCCGTCTCCCCGGCTTCGTCGTGTCCGGCTACTGCAGGCCGGTGTGGATGGCGTTCGCGAGCTCGCCGTTGGCGGTGTCGCCGCTGAACTCCCAGAAGAAGGCTCCCCTGAGCCCCTGGTTCTTCAGCCAGCTCATCTTGCCGGCGATGGTGGCGGGGGTGTCGTAGCTCCACCAGTTGCTTCCGCACTTGGCGTAGGCCGTGCCGGCGACGGTGCCGGTGGTGGGGCAGCTGGTCTTGAGGACCTTGTAGTCCTCGATGCCCTGCTCGTACGTGCCGGGCGCGGGCCCGGTGGCGGTGCCGCCGGGGGCGTCCTGGGTGACGCCGGTCCAGCCGCGGCCGTAGAAGCCGATGCCGAGGTTGAGCTTGGAGCCGGGGATGCCCTTGCCCTTGAGCTTGGTGATGGCGGCCTCGGAGTTGAAGCCGGCGATCGGGATGCCGGAGTAGGAGGTCAGCGGGGAGTGCGGGGCGGTGGGGCCCTTGGCGTCCCACGCGCCGAAGAAGTCGTACGTCATCACGTTGTAGAAGTCGACGTACGGGGCGGCGCCCGCGTAGTCCGCGAGGTCGAGCTTGCCGCCGTTGGAGCCGTCGGCGGAGATGGCGGCGGTGACCAGGTTCGAGGAGCCGAACTTGGCGCGCAGGGCCGACATCAGGTTCTTGAAGGCGGCGGCGCCGCTGGTGTCGCAGGACAGGCCGCAGGCGTTCGGGTACTCCCAGTCGATGTCGATGCCGTCGAAGACGTCCGCCCAGCGCGGGTCCTCGACCAGGTCGTAGCAGGACTGGGCGAAAGCGGCCGGGTTCTGGGCGGCCTGGCCGAAGCCGCCGGACCAGGTCCAGCCGCCGAAGGAGTAGACGACCTTGATGCCCGGGTACTTGGCCTTGAGCTTGCGCAGCTGGTTGAAGTTGCCGCGCAGGGGCTGGTCCCAGGTGTCGGCGACGCCGTCGACGCTCTGGTCGGCGGTGTAGGCCTTGTCGTAGTCGGCGTAGGAGTCGCCGATGGTGCACTTGCCGTTCTGGACGTTGCCGAAGGCGTAGTTGATGTGGGTGATCTTCGCGGCGGTGCCGGAGGTGACCAGGTTCTTCACGTGGTAGTTGCGCTGGTAGACGCCCCAGTCGGTGAAGTAGCCGAGCTTGACCTTCGCGCCGGGGTCGGGGCCGGGGCCCGGTCCGGGGTCGGTTCCGCCGCCGGGGGTGGTGACGGAGAGGGAGCCGGAGGAGGGGCCGGTCTGGTCCGCGGTGTCGCGGGCGGTGACCGTGTAGGAGTACGTGGTGCCCTTGGTCAGGCCGGAGTCGGTGTAGGTGGTCCCGGTGACCGTGGCGATCTTGGTGCCGTTGCGGTAGAGGTCGTAGTTCTTGACGCCCTTGTCGTCGGTGGCGGCCGGCCAGGACAGGGTGACGCCGGTCTCCGTGAGGCCGCCGGCCGTGGGGGTGCCGGGGGCCGAGGGCGGGTTGTCGGTGGGGGTGGTGGTGCCGTCGCAGGAGCCGCCGTTGATCTTGCAGCCGGCGGGGGCGCCGGGGCCGGTGCCGTTGAAGCCGAAGCTGATGGTGGCGCCGGGGGCGAGGGTGCCGTTCCAGCCGACGTTCTTGCCGGTCCAGTGGGTGCCGGAGCTGGTGACGGTGGCGTCCCAGGCGGAGGTCACCTGGGTGCCGGCCGGGTAGTCCCACTCCACGGTCCAGCTGGTGAGGGTGGTGGTGCCGGTGTTCTTCACCGTCCACTTGCCCTCGAAGCCGGTACCCCAGTCGGAGACCTTGCTGTAGGAGGCGGTCGCGGAGGCGGCGGCCTGCGCGGGCCCGGCCAGGCCCACGAGGCCGGCGACGGGCAGGGCGAGGACGGCCGCGGTGGCGGCCAGCCTCCTCAAGAGGCGGGTGCGTCGTGGGGGTGCTGTGCTCAAGGGTGCTCCTCCGGAGGTCCGTGCCGGTCGGGGGCCGACCGGCACTGGGGATGGGACCTGCGCCGCCCGTGAGCACGCCGGAAGCGATCTTTGTCATGGCACGCTCACCACAGTGATGCGGTGAGACTAGAAAGGTCTGTACCAAGCGTCAAGAGGTCCAGACCTCATCTCCAGCACAGGCCCTAGAGCCCCAGCTCCCTCGCCATGACGGCCGCTTGGACCCGGCTGCGCAGCTCAAGCTTTCCCAGCAGCCTGCTGACGTGGGTCTTCACCGTGGCCTCCGCCATGTCCAGCCGGACGGCGATCTCCGCGTTCGACAGGCCCTCGCCCAGCGCCCCCAGCACCTCCCGCTCGCGCCGGGTCAGCGACTCCACCGCCGCGGCCGCCTCCGGCCGCACGGGCGCCCGTACCGTCTTCGGCGCGGCGAACTCGGCGATCAGCCGCCGGGTCACCGCCGGGGCGATCAGCCCCTCGCCGCGCGCCACCGTACGCACCGCCGCGATCAGCTCCGCCGCCTCCGCGTCCTTCAGCAGGAAGCCCGCAGCCCCCGCCCGCAGCGCCCCGAACACGTACTCGTCCAGGTCGAACGTGGTCAGCACGAGCACGTCGGCCAGCCCCTCCGCGACCACCCGCCGGGTGGCCTCGACCCCGTCGAGGAGCGGCATCTGCACGTCCATGAGCACCAGGTCCGGCCGCAGCTCCCGGGCCAGGCGCACCGCCTCCTCGCCGTCGGCCGCCTCCCCCACCACCTCGACGCCGCCCGCACTGCGCAGGATCAGCACCAGCCCGGCCCGTACCGCCCGCTGGTCCTCGGCCACCACGACCCTGATGCTCACTCCGCCACCGTCCCGTCCTCGGCGGGCAGCTCCGCCCGCACCTGCCAGACGGACCCCCGCGGGCCCGCCGTGAACGTACCGCCGAGCAGTTCCGTCCGTTCGCGCATACCGACCAGCCCCGCCCCGGAGCCCGGCGCACGCGGGCCCGGCCGGTTCCCGTACGGGGATTCCACCGCCACCGTCAGCAGCCCGTCGCGCCGGGCCACACCGACCGCGACCGTGCCGGCGGCGGCGTGTTTGAGGGCGTTGGTGAGCGATTCCTGGACGATCCGGTACGCCGCCAGCTCCACCGGGGCCGGCAGCGGCGGCCCCGGCCGGCGCGCGTCCTGCAGGACGAAGTCCAGCCCGCTCGCGGCGCCGTTCGCCCGGGCCCGCTCCAGCAGGGCCTCCAGCCCGTCCAGGCAGGGCACCGCCGCGGCCTCCTGCCCGGCCCCCGCCTCGCGCAGCAGCCCGATCAGCCGGCGCATCTCGGCCAGCCCCTGCACGCTGTTCTCGCGGATCACGCCCAGCGCCTCGCGGCTGGTGGAGGGGGAGTCGATGGAGAGCGCGGCGGTGGAGTGGATGGCGATCGCGGAGAGGTGGTTGGCGACCATGTCGTGCAGCTCGCGGGCCATCCGGGCCCGCTCGGCGGCCACCGCCTGCGCACGGTCCATCTCGGCCAGCAGCGCCGTCTGCTCGGCGCGCAGCCGGGCGGCCTCGGCGGCCTCGCGGTGGTTGCGCAGGGTGGCGCCGGTCAGGGCCGGCCCGAAGCAGACGATGCCGGTGATGACGCCGATCATCAGGGACTGCGGAGTGCGCAGCCAGGCCACGGCGACGACGGTGACGACGACCGTGATCAGACCGGTGGAGACCGGCAGCCGCCGCGCCATGGCCGGCTTCCCGTAGACGACGGCCGCGTACATCAGGTCCGTGAAGATGATGACGGTGCCCAGGTTGCCGACGGTGAACTGGTCGGCGACCACCGCGGCGGTGCCGACGGCCAGCGTGAGGCGGGGGGCGGTGCGCCGCAGCAGCTCCATCGGCCCGATGGCGAGCAGGGGCACCAGGGCCGCCCAGGCCGGGAAGAGGTGCCGGTTGTTGCCGGTGTGGACCCCGAGGGACCACAGCAGCAGACCGGCGAGCACGCTGGCCACCGCGAGGAGCACGTCGTCGCGGTGCGGGCGGAGGGTTTTCGACTGCACGGTCCCATCCAACACGCGCCGCTTCGGCACGGCGTCGGCGCGGGGGCGGAGAGGCGGCTACACCGAAGGATGCAGCGGGGACTCGTCACTGGTGACGACGCGGCATGGCCCCGCCGCCGCGACCCTGGGAGACAGTCCACGAGGGTAAGGAGGACGGGCCGTGCTCGTCGCGCTGATCGCCGCCTGCGAGATCGGGTTCTGGGTGCTGCTGGCCGGGGGGCTGGCGCTGCGCTACCTGGCCGGAATGCCGCGGCTGGGCGCGGCGCTGCTGCTGTGTGAGCCGCTGCTGGAGCTGGCGCTGCTGGTGGTGTCCTTCGTCGATCTGAGGAACGGCGGCGAGCCGAGCTGGCGGCACGGGCTCGCGGCCTTCTACATCGGGTACACCGTCGGCTACGGGCACTACACCGTGAGGTGGCTGGACCGGCACGCCGCCCACCGCTTCGCCGGGGGCCCGAAGCCGCCGGGGACGAAGTACGGCAAGGCCCGCGCCGTCCACGAGTGGAAGCTGTGGACGCGGACCCTGGCCGGAGCGGTGGTCGCGCTCGGGCTGCTCCAGGCCGGGATCTGGTACGTCGGCGACGCCGGCGACACCGGCAGCCTCCGGTCCTGGCAGTTCGCCGCCCTGCGGGTGCTCGGCATCCAGGCCCTGGTCGCCGCCACCTACTCGATCTGGCCCCGCAAGGCCCCGGCGGGCACGGAGCCGGGCGCGAACGCGGACACGGGCGCGGACCCCGGACTGGCCGGAACCGAGCGCTAGCTGTACTGCCCTGTGAGGTTGGGGACGCGGCTGGCGGGTGGTTTGCCTGCGAGTGCGGTGTGTCCGCGGTGGTGATTGTAGGTGTGGAGCCAGCCAGGGAAGGCGTCGCGTCGTTCCTGATCTGACTGGTAGGGGCGGGCGTAGGCCCACTCCTCGAGCAGGGTCCGGTTGAGGCGTTCGACCTTGCCGTTGGTCTGGGGCCGGTAGGGCCGGGTTCGCTTGTGGGCGATCCCGGCCGCTGTCAGGGCGTCGCGCCAGTCGCGGGAGCGGTAGCAGGCGCCGTTGTCGGTCAGGACCCGTTCGACGGTGATGCCCACGCCGGCGAAGTAGGCCTGGGCCCGGGCCCAGAAGGCGGTGGCGGTCTCCTTCTTCTCGTCGGCGTGGATCTCGCTGTAAGCGAGGCGGGAGTGGTCGTCGACGGCGGTGTGGATGTAGCTGTAGCCGGCGCTGGAGCGGTTCTTGCGGCCGGCCTGGCGGCCGAGGGTCTTGTGGCCGCCGCCGTCGGGGATGTTGCCGAGCTTCTTGACGTCCACGTGGACCAGCTCGCCCGGACGCTCGCGTTCGTAGCGGCGTATGACGGCGCCGGTGGCGCGGTCCAGGTGCGTGAGACGGGCCAGGCCGAACCGGGTCAGGATCCGGTGCACCGTCGAGGGCACCAGGTTGAGCAGGTGGGCGATGCGGGCGGGCCCCCACCGGCGGGCGAGGCGGACCTTGATGATCCGCCGCTCGATGCGGGTCGGGGTCCGGCGCGGGCTGGTGCGCGGGCGCGAGGACCGGTCGGTCATTCCGGCCTCACCCCCGGCCCGGTAGCGGGCCGCCCACCGCTGGGCGGTGGTGGGCGAGACCTGGAATCGCTCGGCCGCCCGGCGCAGCGGCCAGCCGTCCTCGACCACGCAGCGGGCCAGGCGAAGGCGTCCGGTCTCGGTCAGGGGTGCATTACGGTGGGGCATGAGGGCCTTCTGCTGGTCGGTGTAGACGTCGCAATCCACACCGAACCCGGAAGGCCCTCACCCGTTCAAGATCCCTCAGCCGAGACCTGCATCACCCGTCCACAACCTCCCAGGGCAATACAGCTAGCGCTCGCCGCCCGGCACCCACAGCACGTCCCCGACCTCCTTGTTGGCCGTGCGGGCCAGGATGAACAGCAGGTCGGAGAGGCGGTTGAGGTAGGTGGCCGTCAGCGGGTTCATCACCTCGCCGTGCACCTCCAGCGCCGCCCACGTCGAGCGCTCCGCCCGCCGGACCACCGTGCAGGCCTGGTGCAGGAGCGCGGCGCCGGGGGTGCCGCCGGGGAGGATGAAGCTGCGCAGCTTCTCCAGCCGCTCGTTGAAGACGTCGCAGTCCGCCTCCAGCCGGTCGACGTAGAACTGCTCCACCCGCAGCGGCGGGTACTGCGGGTCCTCCACCACCGGGGTGCACAGGTCGGCGCCGACATCGAAGAGGTCGTTCTGCACGCGGACCAGGACCTTGACGACCTCCTCCGGCAGCGAGCCCAGCGCGATGGCCGTCCCGATCGCTGCGTTGGCCTCGTTGACGTCGGCGTACGCGGAGATCCGCAGGTCCGTCTTCCGCGTACGGCTCATGTCGCCCAGGGCGGTCGTGCCCTGGTCGCCGGTGCGGGTGTAGATGCGCGTGAGGTTCACCATGACGCCAGCGTAGTGCGGCCCAACTGCGGGCGGCCCGCGCACTGCTGGGCCGTGCCGGTGTGATGTCCGTCATCCGAGACGTGACGCGTGTTACTTCGCGGTCACGGCGCCCCTCACGGACGCTAGTCTCCGCCGGAGAGGCTACGAGGCCGGGTCGTAATGAGAACAACGAGGGGTGTGCAGTGGCTGGGAAGCTCGCCGTCATCGGCGCGGGACTGATGGGTTCCGGGATCGCTCAGGTCTCCGCTCAGGCGGGTTGGGACGTCGTCCTGCGGGACGTCACCGACGCCGCGCTGACCCGGGGCACCGACGGGATCAAGGCCTCGTACGACAAGTTCGTCTCCAAGGGCAAGATGACGGCCGAGGCCGCCGAGGCCGCCCTCGCCCGGATCACCACGACCACCGACTTCGACGCGGTCGCCGACGTGGACATCGTCGTCGAGGCCGTCTTCGAGAAGATCGAGGTCAAGCACGAGATCTTCCGCACCCTGGACGAGCTGGTCCGCGAGGACACCGTCCTCGCCTCCAACACCTCCGCCATCCCGATCACCAAGATCGCTGCGGTCACCAAGCGCCCGGAGCGGGTCGTCGGCGCGCACTTCTTCTCGCCCGTCCCGATGATGCAGCTCTGCGAGCTGGTCCGCGGCTACAAGACGAGCGACGAAACCCTCGCCACCACCCGCGCGTTCGCCGAGTCCGTCGGCAAGACCTGCATCGTCGTCAACCGTGACGTCGCCGGCTTCGTCACCACCCGCCTGATCTCCGCCCTCGTCGTCGAGGCCGCGAAGCTCTACGAATCGGGCGTGGCCTCCGCCGAGGACATCGACATCGCCTGCAAGCTGGGCTTCGGGCACGCCATGGGCCCGCTGGCCACGGCCGACCTCACCGGCGTGGACATCCTGCTGCACGCCACCAGCAACATCTACACCGAGTCGCAGGACGAGAAGTTCGCGCCGCCGGAGCTCATGCGCCGCATGGTCGACGCGGGCGACATCGGCCGCAAGAGCGGCCAGGGCTTCTACAAGCACTGAGCACGGCAGTTCGAATCCCCGCACCCTACGGGGTGAATTAGGTATCGGTTCGCTCACGGTCGGCAACTTCACCGCCCGCAGGGCAGTCAGTTGCGGTGAGAGTTGCCGACCACGAGCCGACGCCGATCACGAGCCGCCACGGACCGTCGGACCACACGCACGCAGTACAGCCGGGGAGCACACATGCACATCAGGGGCGACCATGCCGAACTCACCGTCGGGGGCCGCCTCGACGTGCGCAGCGCGGCGGACGCCCGTACGGCCCTCCACACCGCCCTCGACGACGGCCACGGCGACCTCGTGCTCGACCTGACCGGACTCGACTCCTGGGACGCGACCGGGCTCGGCGTGATCATGGGAGCCCACCGGCGGGCGGGCCGCACCGGCCGGCGGCTGGTCCTGCGCGGGGTGCCCGACCGGATGCAGCGGCTGCTCGTCGCCACCCGGCTGCACCGCATCCTCGCGATCGAGGGCGGGCTGGAAGCGGAGTCCCTGCCCCGGGTCTGAGCCGGGGGGCTGCGGGGCGGGCGGGGGCCGGCGGGCGTACGGTGCCCGCGGGAAAAGGGGCTGCGGGGGCGGTCCGGACTCGGTTTACATGGGCGCATGGTGTCCCCCGACAGACTGCCGGCCTTCGCGGCCATGTCGTTCCTGCTGATCGTGATCCCCGGCCCGAGCGTGCTCTTCGTGATCGGCCGGGCCCTCGCGCAGGGGCGCCGGGCCGCGCTGACCACGGTGGCCGGGAACACGCTGGGGGCGTACGTGCTCGTCGTCGCCGTGGCCCTCGGGGTCGGGTCGGTCGTGGAGCGGTCGGTCCTCGTCTTCACCGCGCTGAAGCTGGCCGGCGCCGCGTACCTGGTGTACCTGGGCGTCAAGGCCGTGCGCCGGCGCGGCTCCCTGCAGGCGGCCCTCGCCGAAGCGGCGCCCGTCGCGCACGGTTCGCTGCGGACCCTGGGGGAGGGGTTCGTGGTCGGCGTGGCCAACCCCAAGACCATCGTCTTCTTCGCCGCCGTACTGCCCCAGTTCGTGGACCGCGAGCGCGGTCACGTCGTCCTCCAGATGCTGCTGCTCGGCCTGGTGTTCAACCTCATCGCGATCGTGTCCGACAGCGTGTGGGGGCTCGTCGCCGCCACCACCCGCGGCTGGTTCGCCGGGTCCCCGCGGCGGCTTTCCCTCATCGGCGGTGTGGGCGGGCTCACCATGATCGGCCTGGGGGTCGCCGTCGCCGCGACCGGCCGCAAGGACTGACGCCGGATACCGTGCGGCAGCTGCGGAGTTCCCGCTTCCGCACGGACGCGCGGGAATCGTAACGGTCCGGTGGTGGAGGCACCCCTGTGGTACCGGCGCGACCCGGCAGCGTTTAGGGTCGGGCGGAAACCGGACCAGTGGCGACAAGCGGCGCGAGCGAGGCCGGGCGGTAGGAAAGACGGCGACGGAGCGCGCGACGCGAGGCGGGGGGACGTGGTCATGGACCGTACAGAGGGGCAGCCCGGCGAGGACCGGCAGCCCGGGGCCGCGGCCGCGCCCGGGAAGCCGGCCCCGGCGCACCGGCCCGCGGGCCGGGCGGGCGGCGGAGCGGGGATCGGCGGCCCCGGAGTCGGCACACCGCACCCCGGCCCGGAGTCCGACCCCGCTGCGGCCCGTACGCCCGTCGACGAGGAGCCGCCCACCGGCACCCCGGCGGCGGGCGAGGCCGGGGCCGGTACGGCTGGGGCGGGTACGCGCGCGGGCGGAACACCCGCGGTCGCGAAGACCGGTGTCACGCCCGAGGTGGAAACGCCCGGGGTCGGTCCGGCTGGGGCCACGCCTGGGGCGGGCACGCCTGGGGTCGGTCCGGCTGCCGCCACGGCCGGCGCGCGGACGCCCGGGGCCGGAACGCCCGAAGCCGGAACGCCCGCGGTCGCGAAGACCGGTGTCACGCCCGTTGCCCGTCCGCCCCTGGTGGGCAGGTCCGGCGGCTCGTCCGGTGGTGCGTCGGGCGGGGGAGTGTCCGCGGGCCGTGAGCCCGCCGAGGGGCCGCTCACCGGTACGCCTGCCGGCGGTGTGTCCGCGGCCCGTACCCCGGGCGCGGTGACGCCCGCCGCCGGTCCTGCGGCGCCCGGCGGTGGGGTGCCGCCCCTGCCCGTCGTGCCCGCGCGGGTCGTCTCGCTGACCGCCGGGGAGTTCACCCTCACCGTCAACCCCGTCGACGGCAGTGAGATCGAACCCCACCGCCCCGGCACCGGCCCGGGCCCCGACCGCCGTCCCGCCAAGCGCGACGCCGCCTCCCGCGCCGCCCGCGACAGCGCCGCACGGCCTCCCGCGCTGCCCGGGCCGCCCGTTCCCGACCGGCCGCTGCTGGAGCGGGCCGAGGAGCAGCAGCGGATCGTACGGCTGCTGCAGCGCGGCCGCTCGGTCCGGCTGACCGGGCCCGCGGGCTCCGGCCGCACCTCCCTGCTCGACGCCGTGGCCCGGGCCTGCGCCGACCTCGCGCCCGACGGCGTGGTCCGGCTCAGCGGCTACGGCCAGCAGCAGCCGGCCGAGCTGCTGCACGCCCTCTACGCCGCCGTTTACGACACCGCCGGCCGGCGCCCCGACCGTACGGCCCTGCTGGCCCGGGTCCGGGAGATCGGCGCCATCGTCCTCCTCGACGACCTGGAGCTGGGCGGTCCCGCACTGGACGAACTGCTGAGGGCCACCCCCGAGTGCGCCTACCTCCTCGCCGCCACCCCCGATGCCAAGTCGCCCTCGGACGAGTCCCACCTGGACGAGGTCTTCCTCGGCGGCCTCGGCCGCGCCGGCTGCACGCAGTTGCTGGAGGCGCTGACCGGACGCCCCCTGACCGAGGCGGAGACGGCCTGGGCCGGGGACCTGCGGTTCGCCTCGGAGGGGCTGCCGCTGAGCTTCGTCCAGGCGGCCGCGCTGCTCCGGCAGCGCGACGAGCTGAACGGGACCGCCACCGCCGGGGACGGGGACGAGGACGAGGAGCCCGGCGTCTTCGAGGAGCGCCCGCGCGACCCCGCCCCCGTGCCGCTGCCCACCCTGGCCCAGGCCGCGGCCCCCGCCGAACTGCTGGCCTCCCGGGTGAGCGAGTCGGCCCGCGCCGCGCTGCGGATAGCCTGCGCGCTGGGCGGAGAACTCCCGCACCCCGCGCACCTGCCCGCGCTGGTGGGCGACACCCACGCGGACACGGCCGTGGCCGAACTGCTCGGCTGCGGGCTGATCACCCCGGTCGGACCGCGCTACCGCCTCGCCGAGGGGGTCGCGCGGCAGCTGGAGGAGGCCGGGTACGGGGGTGCCGGCGCCGAGGAGGCGCGTACCGCCGCCCGGCACTACGCCTGGTGGACCGGGCACTCCTCGGTCACCCCGGAGCGGGTCGCCGCCGAGGCCGACGCGGTGCTCGCGGCGCTGGCCGGGGCCGATGTGGTGGCCGCCGTGCTGCTGGCCCGGACGGCAGCCCCGGCCTTCGAGGCCTCGCTGCACTGGGACGCCTGGGAGCGGGTGCTGCGGGCGGGGGCGGAGGCCGCGCGAAAGGCGGGGGAGGTCGCCGAACAGGCGTACTTCCACCACGAACTGGGCGTCCTGGCCCTGTGCGAGGGCCGCCTGGACCGGGCCCGGGCCGAGCTGGAGGCCTCGATCGGGCTGCGCGGCGCGCTCGCGGACAAGCGCGGGACCGTCGCCGGGCGGCGCGCGCTGGCCCTGGTCACCGACCGCGAGGCGATCGGGCCGGCCGCCTCCCCGCCCCTGCGCCTGGAAGCCCCACCGGCCCCGCCGGCCCCGGGCACGACGCCCCCGCCTGCGGCCGGCCCGAACGCACGCACGCCGTTCCCCCCGGTCGGCGGGGCGAAGGCTCCCGGGGCCCTGGGGTCTGCCCCCGCGGCGCCCGCGCCTGGCGCCGGGACGGAGGCACGCCTGCCGTTCCCGCCGGTCGGCGGGGCGAAGGCTCCCGGGGCCCTGGGGTCTGCCGCCGGGGCGCATTCCCCGGCGACGCCCCCGCCTGGCGCCGGGCCGAACGCGCGCACGCCGTTCCCGCCCGTCGGCGGGACGCGCGCGCCCGGGGTCGGGGCCGGCGTACCTGCGCCCCTCCCGTCCGCCCCCGGGGCGAAGGGGGCAGCGACCACGCCCGCGACCGCCCCCACGACCTCCCTGGCGAAGTCACCGGCGGCCGCGCCCACCGCCCGGCCCACCGAGCCCGCGACGGCCCCCACCGCCCGGCCCGGGCAGGCGGGCGGCGCTCCCGCGCCCGGTTCCGAGGCCGTCACCCAGGTCAACCCGGTGATCCGGCGGGCCCAGCTGCCGCCCCCGGAGACCCCGAAGAACCTCGCGGCGCTCTTCGGCAACGCCTTCCCGCCGCCCGCCCCCGCCCGGCCCGCACCGCCCCGCCCCGGCGGCCCGCACCCGGCGGCCGGACCGGCCCGGCGGCGCCGCACCGCACTGCTCGGGGCGGCCGGGGTGCTCACGGTCGCGGCGCTCGGCACGGTCATCGGCCTCGCGCTGGCCTCGGACGGCGCGCAGGAGCCCGAGGCACCCTCGGTGTCGTCGAGCCCGTCGGCGCCGGTGTCCCCGCACGTCCCGCAGGTGCCCGGCACCGGCGGCGGCGACCCGGCGAACGACCCGGCCCCGACGGCCGCCCCCGGCCGGTCCACCGGCCCGCAGCCGGGTTCCAGCGGGGGCACCTCCGCCGCCCCCACGCCGAGCGGTGCCCCCTCGTCTCGGCCGCCGGCGTCCTCGCCCGCTCCCGGGCCGTCGCCGAGCCCGTCGGCGCCGAGTCCGTCCGCGCCCGTCGGCTCTCCGTCGGCCCCGACCCCTTCCCAGTCCCAGTCGGGTTCGACCACGTCGACGGCCTCGACGCCGTCCGTGCCGGTGCCGCGGTCTCCGGCGGCCACGACCACGGGCTGACGCTCGCCGCGCCGGGGGGCTGGAAGGGCCTCGGACGCCGCCCGGGCCGGGATGCCGCAAAACGCCGGCGGGGCTGGAAGGATCCAGCCCCGCCGGCGTTGTCGTCCGCGTGCGTCAGAACAGCCGCAGCTTGTCGTCCTCGATGCCGCGCAGGGCGTCGTAGTCCAGGACCACGCAGTCCATGCCCCGGTCATTGGCCAGAACCCGCGCCTGCGGCTTGATCTCCTGCGCCGCGAACACCCCGCGCACCGGCGCCAGGTGCGGGTCGCGGTTCAGCAGCTCCAGGTAGCGGGTCAGCTGCTCGACGCCGTCGATCTCCCCGCGCCGCTTGATCTCCACCGCCACCGTCGCGCCCGACGCGTCCCGGCACAGGATGTCCACGGGACCGATCGCCGTCATGTACTCGCGCCGGATCAGCGTGTAGCCGTCGCCCAGCGTCTCGATGCGGTCCGCGAGCAGCTCCTGGAGGTGCGCCTCGACCCCGTCCTTGATCAGGCCCGGGTCGGTACCCAGCTCGTGGGAGGAGTCGTGGAGGACTTCCTCCATGGTGATGATGAGCTTCTCGCCCGCCTTGTTGACGACGGTCCAGACGTGTCCGTCGTCCCCGCTCCCCTCCTTGAGGGTGCACGGAGGCGACATCCAGTTGAGCGGTTTGTACGCCCGGTCGTCCGCGTGGATCGAGACACTGCCGTCGGCCTTCACGAGGATCAGACGGGGTGCCGAGGGCAGATGGGCGGTGAGCCGACCCGCGTAGTCGACGGAGCAGCGGGCAATGACGAGACGCATGGTCGGCAACGCTACTCGACCGACGGGCCTTCACGCGATTCGCCCCTGAAAGCCCCGTTCGCCGATGGCGCGTTGTATGCGCATTCTCCTGGTGCGCCACCCGGTGGGCGCCTACCGTGGTGAGCGGGAGGTTGCCGAGCGTGCACACTGCGTCGCGGCCTCCTTCCCTGCCCGTAAGACTCCGGCAACCCAAAACGCCGGGGTCACGAGAGGAGAACCCATGTCGCTCGACGTCTCACCGGCCCTACTCGAACAGGCCGAGCGAGGCGAGGTCGACGAAGCCGCCTTCGTCGACTGCGTCCGGACCTCCCTGCCTTACGCATGGGAGATGATCAGCTCGTTGACGGCCCAGCTGGAGGTTGAGGGCGGAGAGTTCGCCGACAACCAGACGCCGCCGCCGGACGAGCAGGCGCGCGGCCAGCTGCTGCGCGCGCTCGCGAGTGACGCGATACGGGGTGCGCTGCAGCGGCACTTCGGGGTGCGCCTGGCCTTCCAGAACTGCCACCGCGTCGCGGTGTTCCCACTGGACCCCTCGGTGGACGACCGGCTGGCCAAGTTCACCTCGATCCGCGGCCAGCTGCTCAACCAGTCGCCGGAACTGCGCGACTGCTAGCGGGACCGGTACTCGCTGCCGCTCCGTGTCGCGGGAGGTGCGACTGACACCGGAGCGGCAGCCCAGGCCGTAAGGGGGCCGGGGCCACGACGGGCAGCCCAGGCCGTCCCGGGCCGGGCCGGCGGGTCAGGTCAGCCGGGGCAGGACCTCCGCGCCGAGACGCCGGACGTTCTCCTCCGTCGCGGCGAGGTCGCCGGAGCCCTCCGTCAGCAGCGCGAAACGCGTGATGCCCGTGCGCTCCGAGGTGGCCGCCAGCCGGTCCGCCGCCAGTTCCGGCGTGCCGACCGGGTGGAGGTCGCACAGCAGCTGCGTATAGGCGTGCGGATCGCGCATCGCACGGTGCCGGCCGTCCACCGTCACATGCGCGTCGAGGCCCTGGCGGAGCCAGCCCGGCATCGCCTTCAGCAGGGTCTCGCGGGCGTCCGCCGTCCGGTCCGCCAGCTGGCACACCCCGGCCGACACGTGCCCGGCCTCCCGTACCGCCTCCGGCGCGTGCCCCGCCGCCAGCGCGGTCTCGCGCCACAGCGCGACCATCCCCGCCTTCTCCTCGTCCCCGCAGTGCATGCCCAGCAGCATCGGCAGCCCGCGCCGCGCGGCCGTGCGCACCGACGCGGGGGAGGTGCAGGCGACGATCAGTTCCGGCCCCGTCCCGTCCCCGTCCAGGGCCTGCTCCGGGCGCGGTACGACGGCGACCTCGCGGAAGCCGTGCCGCTCGCCGGCCGCCCCCACCCGGGGCTCGGCCAGCCAGCGCCGCAGCAGGTCGAGGTCCTCCGGGAACCCGTTCTCGTACGCGTCCAGCCCGCCCCTGAACACCTCCAGGTCCACCCAGGGCCCGCCCCTGCCCACCCCGAGGGTGAACCGGCCGCCGGAGGTGACGTGAAGCAGGGCCGCCTGCTCCCCGAGGGCCACCGGATGCGTGTTCGGCAGCACGCTCACCGCCGTCCCCACCCGCAGCCGCCGGGTCCGCCCCAGCAGCAGCGCCGCCAGCGTGACCGCCGACGGGCAGACCCCGTACGGGACGAAGTGGTGCTCGGCGAGCCAGGCGGAGTCGAGCCCGGCCTCCTCGGCCGCCTCGGCGGTCCGCACCGCCCGGTGCAGCGCCTCCCCCTGCCCCTGGCCCGGGAACTGGGCCGCCAGTACAAACACTCCTACGCGCATCGCCCTTGGCCTCCTCGCGGCTGGCGCGGCCTCCCCCAGGTGGACCGGCTCGTTGCTCGTTGATGCATCAACCTCTGCTGGCAACAACGTCTGACACGTGCCAAAGGCACGGCCTGACAGGAAAGTTATTGAGATAGTCGGGCCAGTTCCGTTCGCAGGAGAGCCTTCACCGGACACCCTGCGGGTACCCCGCCTCGCTGCGCGTAGTCTGGGAGAAAGTCACCGCCCGCCGCCCCTTCGTGAGGTATACGTGTCACCGCGCCACAACCGCCCCAGGGGCGGCGAGACCCCGGACGAACGGCCTGGGTCCGGCTACGACCGGTACGGACTGGAGCGCACCGAGGAGTACCTGGGCGAGGAGTGGAAGGTCCGGCACGTCGCGGGCGCCAGCGCGGCGGGCAAGCGTTACCGCTGCCCGGGCTGCGACCAGGAGATCCCCTCGGGCACCCCGCACGTGGTGGCCTGGCCCGAGTACGGCGGCGTGGACGACCGCCGGCACTGGCACAAGGCCTGCTGGAACGCGAAGGACCGCCGCACCTCCAAGGTGCAGCGGTCCCGCAACGCGCCGCGGTACTGACCCGCGAAGGCGACCGGCGCTCAGACGTCCCGGCGGCCGACGACGGCGTACGAGGCCGCGATCGCGCCGGCCGTCACCAGGACGATCAGCGTGATCTGGGCCAGGTTGCCGGGCATGCTCGCGCCGCCCATTCCGCTGTCCTGGACCCCGAAGAGCTGGAACAGCCCGACGGGTGCGTTGTAGCGGAGCACCACCAGGCCCAGCCCGGTGGTCGCCGGCCAGGCCGTCAGTATCGACCCGAGCACGGGCGGCATGGTGACCACGCCGAGCATCACCGCGATGGCGCCCGCCGAGTGCCGCACGAGCGCCCCGACGGCCAGCGAGAGCAGGCCCAGCAAGGTCACGTAGAAACAGCCGGCCAGCGCCCCCGCCCACTCGCCCAGGCCGTGCGGGCCGGCGGCGGGCCCGCTGTGGAGGACCGCCGCCCACAGGCCCACGAACCCCACCGAGCAGGTGATGGTGGTGAAGGCGACGGTGCCGAACACCAGGTACTTGGCGGTGAGCACCCGCAGCCGGTCGGGGGCGGCGGTGAGGGTGGTGCGGATCAGGCCCGTGCCGTACTCGGAGGAGATCGTCAGCACGCCGAGCACGATCACGGCGATCTGCCCGACCATCAGCCCGAAGAGGGCCGGAGCCGGGTAGGAGAGGTTCGCGTAGTCCCCGGCGGCGGTCTGGACGACGGCCAGCAGGCCGACGCCGACGACCAGGGCCACGAGGGAGCCGAGCGTCCACAGCGTGGAACGCACGGAGGTCAGCTTGGTCCACTCCGAGGCCAGTGCGTGCCCCAGGTGCGGGCGCGGGGTGGGCAGCGGCGAGCTGTAGGCGCCGCCCGGCCCGGACCCGTCGGGCGCGGTCGCGCTCGCCGTCGGCTTCCCGGCGGGGGAGGTGCTCATCGGGGGTCCTCGGGGGTGTGCTGGGGGGAGGGGGCCAGGTCGGCGGCGCTGTCCGGCATCAGGAACGGCCGCCGCTCGGATCCGGGGGGCGGGGGAGCGAAGAAGCTCGCGGCTGTCTCGGGAGCCACGGCCGCCGCGGACCCGTCCTCCCACTCGGGGACGGTCAGCGGCTCCGGCTCCCACAGCTCGGCGCGCGGGTCCTCGCTGGAGGTGTACTCGACGGAGGCCTGCGTCATCCGCATGTAGGCCTCCTCCAGTGAGGCCCGGTGCGGGGACAGCTCCCACAGCCGTACGCCGGCCCCGTGCGCGAGGTCGCTGATCCGCGGGAGCTCCAGCCCGGTGACCCGCAGCGCCCCGTCGGGCTCCTGGAGCACCTGGCCGCCCGCACCGGTGAGGGCGGCCGCCAGGGTCCCGCGGCCCGCGGGGTCCCCGTCGGCGGCGCGGACCCGCGCGAATCCGGCCGAGTTGTGCGTGATGAACTCCTGCGTGCTCATGTCGGCCAGCAGCCGGCCCCGGCCGATCACGATCAGGTGGTCGGCGGTCAGGGCCATCTCGCTCATCAGGTGCGAGGAGACGAAGACGGTCCGGCCCTCGGCGGCGAGCTGGCGCATGAGGTTGCGGACCCAGAGGATGCCCTCGGGGTCGAGGCCGTTGACCGGCTCGTCGAAGAGCAGCACCTGGGGGTCGCCGAGGAGGGCGGCCGCGATGCCGAGCCGCTGGCCCATGCCGAGCGAGAAGCCCTTCGTGCGCTGGCGGGCCGCGGCCTGGAGGCCGACCACGCCGAGGACCTCGTCCACCCGCTTCTCCGGGATCCCGGAGAGCTGGGCGATGGCCAGCAGGTGGGTCCGGGCCCGGCGGCCGCCGTGCACGGCTTTCGCGTCGAGCAGGGCGCCGACGTGCCGCTGGGCGTTCGGCAGCTCGCGGAAGGGGAGGCCGTTGATCGTGACGCGACCGGAGGTGGGCCGGTCCAGCCCGAGGATCATGCGCATGGTGGTCGACTTGCCGGAGCCGTTGGGCCCGAGGAAGCCGGTCACGTGACCCGGCTTGACCTGGAAGGACAGCTGGTCGACGGCGGTCTTGGTGCCGAATCGCTTCGTCAGGCCGACTGCCTCGATCATCGTGCTGCCCCTTGTCGGCCGCGGACGGCTCTCGCCCGCCTATGCCCTAAGAGGATATCGAGCCCCCCGCGGTTCCCGCCGGGACCGGATCCCTGAGCTGTCCCTGAGATCCGGCCCGGGGTTTTCCCGTAGTACGCGGGACGTCCGCCTTGAGACGGACCGCCCCGCCCGTCAGGCGTCCCGCTTCCTGAGGACGAGGTAGCCGCCCAGCACCGCCGCGGCCACCCACAGGACCATGATCCCGAGCCCGCCCCAGGGGCCGTAGGGCGCCTGGACCTGGTTCGTGGTGTCCGCGACGGTCTCCATGATCTTGGAGCCGGCTTGGTCCGGGAAGTACTGGGCCACCTTCCGGGTCGCGGCGAAGGCGTTGAGGATGTTGGAGATCAGGAAGAAGAACGGCATCAGGATGCCCAGCGCCAGGATCGAGCTGCGCAGGACGGTGGTCACGCCCATCGAGAACAGGGTGATCAGGGCCATGTAGAGGCCGGCGCCGATCACCGCGCGCAGGGCGTGCTCCGCGCCGAGGCCGGTGCCGTGCTCGCCGAGGATCGCCTGGCCCAGGAAGAAGGACAGGAAGCTGGTGGCGAGGCCCACGGCCAGGGCGAGGGCCGTGGCGGCCGTGAGCTTGCCGAGCAGGAAGGTCCCGCGGCGCGGCGCGGCGGCCAGCGAGGTGCGGATCATGCCCGAGCCGTACTCGGTGCCGACGACCAGGACACCGAAGACGATCATGGCCAGCTGGCCGAGGGACATTCCGGCGAAGCTGATCATGATCGGGTCGAAGGTGAGCTTCTCGGCGGCGGTCATGTCCTTGAAGCGGGACGCCGTGAAGGTGCACAGCAGTGCGCCGAGGCCGACCGTGACGACCAGGGCGCAGGCCAGGGTCCAGGTGGTGGAGGCGACGGTGCGGATCTTGGTCCACTCGGAGCGGAGGACGGCGGGGAAGGCGGCCACGGTCACGCACCGCCCTCTCGCAGGGCGTGGGCCTGGTACTCGACGGAATCCGCCGTCATGCGCATGAACGCTTCCTCCAGTGAAGCCCGTTGGGGGCTGAGTTCGTGCAGCACGATCTGGTGCTGGGCGGCGAGTTCGCCGAGGCGCTCGCTCGGGACGCCGTCGATTTCCAGGGTGCCCGTGGCGGGGACGCTGATCGCGTTGATGCCGGCCTCGTGCAGGACGTCCTTGAGGCGTTCCTGCTGCGGGGAGCGCAGGCGTACGTAACTGCGGGAGTTGTGATGGATGAAATCCGCCATCGACATGTCGGCGAGGAGCTTTCCCTGTCCGATGACCACCAAATGGTCTGCGGTCAGCGCCATTTCACTCATCAGATGGGAGGAGACGAAGATCGTCCTTCCCTCCGACGCCAGCCCCTTCATAAGATTTCGGATCCACAGAATTCCCTCCGGGTCCAGACCATTGACGGGTTCGTCGAACATGAGGATCTCCGGATCGCCCAGCAGCGCGGCGGCGATTCCCAGCCGCTGGCCCATTCCGAGCGAAAATCCTTTCGACTTCTTCCGCGCCACCGGCGTCAGTCCGACCAGGTCCAGTACCTCGCCCACCCGGCTCTTCGCGATCCCGTTGGACTGGGCCAGGCAGAGCAGGTTGTTGTAGGCGCTGCGCCCGCCGTGCATCGCCTTGGCGTCCAGCAGCGCTCCGATGTGCTTCAGCGGTTCCTTGAGGTCCCGGTAGTGCTTCCCGTCGATCCGGACCGTGCCGCTGGTCGGATGGTCGAGGTCCAGCATCATGCGCATGGTCGTCGACTTCCCCGCCCCGTTCGGGCCGAGGAAGCCCGTCACCGCCCCCGGTCTGACCTGGAAGCTGAGGTGGTCGACGGCGGTCTTCGCGCCGAATCGTTTCGTAAGGCCCTCTAGCTCGATCATGCCGCCACGCTAGAACGCCGAAGGGCCGTACGCCACCTCGAAATGGTGATGTACGGCCCTGGATGCCCGACTTCGGCTACCGGCAGGTAGGTCCGCGTGCGTGCGGGGGTGTATCCGCACGCGGGCGTACGGGAGTTGCTAGCGGCTCTGCTGGGCCGGCACGCCGCGGGTGACCGGCTCGTCGTCGATCGGGGAGCCGGCGGCGGCCACGGCCGCACCGGTCAGCGTCGCCAGCATCTCGCGGACGTTCGTCAGCTGGGCGTTGATGGAGTCGCGGCGGTTGGTGAGCGCCGCCAGCTCGCGCTCGGACTCGCTGCGGATACGGTCCGCCTTGGCGTTGGCGTCGGCCACGATGTCCTCGGCCTGGCGCTGCGCGGTCTCCACCGTCTGGCGGGCCCGGCGCTCGGCGTCGGTGCGCAGCTTCTCCGCCTCCAGGCGCAGCTGCTCGGCGCGGTGCTCGATCTCCGCGAGGCGCTTCTCGGCCTTCTGCTGGCGCGAGGCCAGGTCGCGCTCGGACTGCTCACGGCGCTTGGCCAGGTTGGTCTCGAAGTCCGCGGCGGCCTGGGCGGCCTTGGCGCGGGTCTCCTCGAAGAGGGCGTCGGCCTCCTCGCGCTTGGAGGCGGCGTCCTTCTGGGCCTCGGCGCGCAGGGTGGCGGCGTCCCCCTTGGCCTTCTCGACGATGCGGACGCCCTCGTCCTCCGCCTTCGACTTCCGGTCCGCGGCGAACGACTCGGCGTCGTTGCGCACCTGCTGCGCGGCGGACTCGGCCAGCTCACGGTGCTGCTCGGCCGCGCGACGGGCCTCCTCGCGCAGGTCCTTCGCCTCCTCCTCGGCCAGCCGCAGGATCTTCTCGACCCGGGCGCCGAGACCGGCGTACGACGGCTCCGCGTCGCTCACCTGGGCTTGCGCGTTCTGCGTTTCGAGGTGCAGCTCCTCGATCCGCTTTTCCAGGGCGTTGATACGGCCGAGGGCGCTGTCGCGGTCGGAGACCAGCTTGGTAATGCGGTCGTCCACCTGACCGCGGTCGTAACCACGCCGCACGAGCTCGAAGCCGAAGGGGGAGGAAGTGTCGCTCATGGGGTTCCTGTCGAATGAGACCGATGAGGTGCTACGTGAGGTGTTGAGGGGAATCCTAGGCGCCCGGACGGCGTGTCATCGAGTCAATCCGCGTTTGCCCTGGACAATGACACCCCTTTTGAGTGGCAAGGCGACGGAATGATTGTCACTCCTTCGACTGAACCTCCCTCAGAAGCACACATCCTGCGTTCTGACTACCCCTCCGACGCCTTACCGCCCGAACGAGTGGACCCCGCTGATGCGCCGGCCTTCACGCCCCCCGCGCCCTGGCCGCCCAAAGCGGGCTTTCCGCCACCCGAAGGTGCCTCGAATGATTCCAACGCCTCAAGAACGTCCTGGACACGGGAGATCTCCGCCTGAATGTCCTCGCGCCTGCGCACCAGGACCTCCAGCTCGCGCCGCCCCTCGTCCACGAGCCGCTCGGCCTCGGCCTGCGCCTCCGCGAGCACCTTCTCGGCCTGCCGCGACAGCTCGGCCTTCTTCGTCTCGGCCTCCTTGAGCAGCGTCTCCGCCTTGCGCACCGCGGCGATGCGGACCTTGCTCGCCTCGCTGCTCGCGTCCGACACCAGCTCCTTGGCCTTCGCCTCCGCCTCCGCGCTCTGCTCGGTCGCCGCACGGACCAGCTTGTCCACGCGCTCGCCCGCCGACTTCATCTGCTCCGCCGACTCCCGGCGGGCCCGCTCGTGCAGCTCCTCGACCTCGGACTCGACGCGCGCACGCAGCTCCTCCGCCCGCTCCCTTATGGCGGCGGCGTCGCTGCGCGCCCCGACCAGCAGCTCGTCCGCGTCGGTACGGGCCTTCTCCACCAGGGTGTTGCCCTCGACGGTCGCCTCCGAAGTGATCCGCGCGGCCTCCTTGCGCGCCGCGTCCACCATCGCGTCGGCCTGCTCCTCCGCCGCCGTCGTGGCGGCCAGGGCCTGCCGGCCCGCCTCGGAGGTCAGCTGGTCGGCCTCCGCCGCGGCCTCCGTGATGAGCCGGTCCACCTGCTCCGCGGCCTCCCGGCGGCGCTTGTTGGCCTCCTCGCGCGCCTCGTCCAGCGCCCGCTCGGACTCCTCGCGGGCCTCCGTACGCATGCGGTCCGCCTCGGTCGCGGCCTCCGCCTTGACCCGCTCCGCCTCGGAACGGGTGCGCGTCGCGTGCTCCTGCGCCGAAGCCAGCGCCTCGGCCGCCTCCGCGCGCAGCCGCTCGGCCTCGCCCGCCGCCTCGCCGACCGTGCGCTCGTTGTCCTTGCGGGTCTGCTCGGTGAGCTTCTCCGCCTCCGACACGGCCTCGGTGATGAGCCGGTCCGCCTGCTCGGCGGCGTCCGTGCGCAGCCGGTTGCCCTCCGCGCGCGCCTCGTCGAGGGTCTGCTCCGCCTCGCGTTCGGCGCTCGCCAGGGTCTCGTTCGCCGCGGCCGTGACGCGCTCCGCCTCCGCGGTGGCCTCGCCGATGATCCGGCCGCCCTCCGCGCGGGCCTCGTCCAGGGTCTGCGCGGCCTCGGCGCGCAGCCGCTCCGCCTCCGCCGCGGCCTCGCCGACCGTCAGCTCGTTGGCCGCACGGGTCTCCTCGACCAGACGGTCGCCCTCCGCACGGGACTCGACCAGGATCCGCGCCGAGTCCCGCTCGGCCGCGGCCAGCGTCGCCGCGGCCTGCGCCGTCAGCTTCTCCGCCTCGGCCGCCGCCTCGGTGACCAGGCGGTCGGCCTGCTCCGCGGCGTCGCTGCGCAGCCGGTTCGCCTCGGCGCGGGCCTCGTCCAGCGTGGCCGCCGCCTCGGCGCGGGCGGCCTCCGCCGCCTCCTGGGCCTGCGCAGTAAGGCGCTCGGCCTCCGCCGACGCCTCGCCCACCGTCAGCTCGTTGGCCGCGCGGGTCTCCTCCGTCAGCCGCTCCGCCTCCGCGGTGGCCTCGGCGATGAGCCGGTCCGCCTGCTCGGCGGCCTCGGTGCGCAGGCGGTTGCCCTCGGCGCGGGCCTCGTCCAGGACGGACGCCGCCTCGGCACGGGTGGCCTCGGCCGCCTGCTCGGCCTCCGCCGTGAGGCGCTGGGCCTCCGCGGTGGCCTCGGCGACCGTCAGCTCGTTGGCCGCGCGGGTCTCCTCGGTGACCCGCTCCGCCTCCGCCGTCGCCTCGGCCGTGATGCGGGCACCCTCGGCGCGGGAGGCCTCCAGGGATTCTGCCGCCTCGTTCCGGATCCGGTTGGCGTCGTCACGGGCGTCGGCCCGGGTGCGCGCAGCGTTCTGCTCGGCTGCCGCCAGGGCGTCGGTGGCCTCGGTGCGGACCCGCTGCGCGTACTCGGCGGTGTCGGCGCGCAGCTGCTCCGCCTCCGCGATGGCGTCGCCCACCGTGCGCTCGGCCAGGGCCTTCGCCGCGTCCGTCTCGACCTTGGCCTCGGCGCGCACCCGGGCCGCGTCCTCGGCGGCCCGGTCCCGCTCGGCGTGCGCGTCGGCGCGGACCCGGTCCGCCTCCTCCTGCGCCTCGCCGCGGGTGCGCTCCGCCGCGTGCTCGGCGGCGCTGCGCAGCCCGGCGATCTCCTCCTCGGCCTGCTCGTGCAGCCCGGCCACGGAGTCCCGTACCTGCTGGGCGGTGGCCTCGGCCGCCGCGACCAGCTCCGACGCGCGGCGCTCCGCCTCCTCGGTCAGGCGGGCCGCCTCGGCCTGCGCCTCCTCCGAGCGCTTGCGGGCCTGCGCCAGCAGCTCCTCGCTCTCCTCGCGGGCCTGGGCCCGCTCGTTGCCCGCGTCCGTCCGGGCCGCCGACAGGGTCTCCTCGGCCTCCCGGCGCCGCCGGGCGGCCTCCTCCTGGGCGGCGGCCAGCGCCTCCGCGGCCTCCTCGGCGACCCGCTCGGCCGCGGCCTTCGCCTCCGCGCGCAGCCGGTCCGCGGTCTCCTGCGCCTCCGTGCGCACCCGCTCGGCCTCGGCCTCCGCCTCGGCGCGCAGCCGTACGGAGACCAGCTCGGCCTCCGCCCGGACCCGGCCGGCGTCCTGCGCGGCCTCGGCGCGCAGTTGCTCGGCCTCCGCCTCCGCATGGCCCTGGAGGGTGCGGACCCGCTCCGCCGCCTCGGCGCGCAGCCGGTCGTTCTCCTCG
This sequence comes from Streptomyces katrae, assembly GCF_002028425.1. Taxonomy (GTDB): domain Bacteria; phylum Actinomycetota; class Actinomycetes; order Streptomycetales; family Streptomycetaceae; genus Streptomyces; species Streptomyces katrae_A. The sequence goes on from NZ_CP020042.1 coordinate 5,301,410, forward strand.
GTGGTCTCCTTGCGGATGTTCTCCGCCGCCAGCCGGGACTCGCGCAGCGTCTGCTCGGCCGACGCCAGGCGCGCCTCGGCGTCCGACTGCAGCCGCGCCAGCTCCGCGTCGGCCTCCGCCCGCTTGGCCGCCAGGGCCTGCTCGGTCTCCTCGCGCCGCGCCCGCACCGCCGCGTCCGCCTCGGCGGTGACCGCCGCGGCCTGCTCCTCGGCCTCGGCGCGCAGCCGCTCGGCCTCGGCGCGGGTGCGCTCCAGGGTCTCCTCGGCCTGCCGGCGCAGGGTGGTGGCCCGCTCCACGGCCTCGGCGCGGACCCGCTCGCTCTCCGCGCTCGCGCCGGAACGCAGCTCGTCGGCGTCCGCCTTGGCCTTGCCCAGCAGCTCCTCGGCGGTCTTGGCCGCCTCCTCGATCTGCCCGACCGCCTCGCGGCGGGCCTCCCCGCGGATCCGCTCGCCCTCGGCGACGGCCTCCGCGCGCAGCTGCTCGGCCTCCCCGCGCAGCCGCCGCGCCTCCTCCTGGAGTTCGACCGTACGGGCCCGGTACTCCTCGGTGTCGTCCTTCGCCGCGCCCTTGAGCTCCGCGGCCGCGTCGGCCGCCTGGGCGCGCAGCCGCTCCGCCTCGGCCTCCGCCTCGCGGCGGATCCGCTCGGCCTCCTCGGAGGCGGCGCGGGTGGTCGCCCGGGCGTCCTCGGAGGCCTTGTTCAGCACGTCCTCGGCGGTACGGGCCGCCTTCGCCAGCTGCGCCGCCATGTCCTCGGCGGCCGCCGTACGGGCCTGCTCGCCGGCCTCGGTACGCAGCCGCTCCGCCTCCGCGCGGGCGTCGGCCAGCGCGTGCTCGGCCTCGGCCTTGAGGGCCTCGGCCTCCTTGGTGGCCTCGCCGACCAGCCGGGCCACCTGCTCCTTCGCGGTGCGGGTGCGCTGCTCGTTGACGGACTCGGCCGAGGCGAGCTGCCGGGCGGCGCTCTCCTTGGCCTCGGCGAGCAGGGACTCCGCCTCGGCCCGGGCCGCGCGCAGCGCCCCGTCGGCCTCCTGGACCCGCGCCTCGGCCACCCGGCCGAGGTCCAGGGTCTGCTGCCGGGTCTGCTCGGCCTCGGCGGTGGTGGTGGAGCGCAGCCGCTCGGCGTGCTCGGTGGCCTCCTGGGCCTGCACGGAGGCGGCGGCCAGCAGCCGCTCGGCCTCCTTGCGGGCGCGCAGCAGCGTGGACTCGGCCTCGGCACGGGCCGCCTCGGCGTCGGCGGCGAGCCTGCGGCGGGCCTCCTCGGCGGTCCGGGCGGCCTCGGCGCGGGCGGCGTTCAGCGCCTGCTCGGCCTCGGCGCGGGACTCCTCCATGAGCCGGCGGGCCTGGGACTCGGTACGGGCACGCAGCTGCTCGGCCCAGGCGACGTTCTCGTTGACGTGCGCCTCGACCGTCTGGCGGCGCTCGTTGAGCTCCTGGTCCAGGCGCTGGCGGCGGTTGACGGCCTCGGCGTGCAGCTCGGCCTGGAGGCGCGCCTGGTGCTCGGCGTGCTCCTGGAGGATCCGCTGGGTCTGCGCCCGGGCGTCACGCAGTTCGCGTTCGGCGTCGGAGCGCATCTGGTCGGCCTGGATCTGGGCATTGCGCAGCAGCTGCTCCGCCTGGTATCCCATGTCCGCGCCGTCGTAGGCGGGCCGGGACGCGAGGGCACGGCGCACCTCGTGGAGCTTGGCCCGCAGCACCTCGACCTGGTAGCCCAGGTCCTCGGCGTGCTGGACGGCCTTCCCGCGCTCCTTCCTCAGCCGCTCCATCTCGGCTTCGAGGCGCGTGAGATGGTCGGCTTCAGCCTGATGGCTCTCCTGGCTTTCGTAGCCGAGCACAGCGCGGTCCCGTCCGTCCCCTGGTCGCAAGCTCACCTCAATTGAGCATCGCTCGCCCGCTGAACGACGCCCCCGGGGAAATGGTGTCAGAAACCGGGGCAGGGGTATCGGGCCCCGCCCCGTCTCCGACCGCACCCCGGCCGAGCCATGGCCACTCTACCGGCCGGGGAATGGGGGCATCAGTGCTCCGGGTTGCTGGTGACCAGTTCGGTGAGGACTCCGTGGCAGTCCTTGGGGTGCAGGAAGGTGATCCGGGAGCCCATCGAGCCGATGCGGGGCTGGTCGTAGAGGACGCGGACGCCCTTGCCGCGGATGGCCTCGGCGTCGCCGTCGACGTCCGCCGTGCCGAAGGCGATGTGGTGGACGCCCTCGCCGTTCTTGGCGAGCCACTTGCCCACCGCGGAGTCCTCGCGGATGGGTTCCAGGAGCTGGAGGTACGAGGCACCTCCGTCGGAGGTCTCGTTGATCTTCAACATGGCCTCGCGGACTCCCTGCTCCTCGTTGACCTCGGTGTGGAACACCTCGAAGCCGTACGTGGCACGGTAGAACTCGACGGTCTTGTCCAGGTCGAAGCAGGCGATCCCGATGTGGTCGATTCTTGTCAGCATGGGTCCAGTGCACCGCCGAGGAGGCCGGTCACGCAACGTGCCAGCGATCACACCGACTGCCCGGTGACTGCGCGGGTACTGCTCAGTACATTCAGGTAAACCCTCGTTCACTCCTCAGCTTCCCCGCTGAAAGGGGATTCGCCCTCATGTCCGGAACGAACAACACCACCTCAGTGATCGTCGCCGGGGCCCGCACCCCCATGGGACGGCTGCTCGGTTCGCTGAAGTCCTTCTCGGGCGCCGACCTCGGCGGCTTCGCCATCAAGTCCGCGCTGGAGCGGGCCGGGATCTCCGGCGACCAGGTCCAGTACGTGATCATGGGCCAGGTGCTCCAGGCCGGCGCGGGCCAGATCCCCGCCCGCCAGGCGGCCGTCAAGGCCGGCATCCCGATGAACGTGCCCGCGCTCACCATCAACAAGGTGTGCCTCTCGGGCCTCGACGCCATCGCCCTCGCCGACCAGCTCATCCGCGCGGGCGAGTTCGACATCGTGGTCGCCGGCGGTCAGGAGTCGATGACCAACGCCCCGCACCTGCTGCCGAAGTCCCGCGAGGGCTACAAGTACGGCGCGATCGAGATGCTGGACGCGATGGCCCACGACGGCCTCACCGACGCCTTCGAGAACATCGCGATGGGCGAGTCCACGGAGAAGCACAACACCCGCCTGGGCATCGAGCGCGCTCCGCAGGACGAGTTCGCCGCCGCCTCGCACCAGCGCGCCGCCGCCGCGCAGAAGAACGGCGTCTTCGAGGCCGAGATCACCCCGGTCGAGATCCCGCAGCGCAAGGGCGACCCGGTGATCTTCTCCGTCGACGAGGGCGTCCGCCCGGAGACCACGGTGGAGTCCCTGGGCAAGCTGCGCCCGGCGTTCGCCAAGGACGGCACCATCACCGCCGGCACCTCCTCGCAGATCTCCGACGGCGCCGCCGCCGTGGTCGTGATGAGCAAGGCCAAGGCCGAGGAGCTGGGCCTGGACTGGATCGCCGAGATCGGCGCCCACGGCAATGTGGCCGGCCCGGACAACTCCCTCCAGTCGCAGCCCTCGAACGCGATCGTGCACGCGCTGAAGAAGGAGGGCCTGGAGGTCTCCGACCTGGACCTCATCGAGATCAACGAGGCCTTCGCGGCGGTCGCCGTGCAGTCAATGAAGGACCTCGGCGTGACCCCGGAAAAGGTGAACGTCAACGGCGGCGCCATTGCCCTGGGCCACCCGATCGGCATGTCCGGCGCCCGCGTGGTGCTCCACCTGGCGCTGGAGCTCAAGCGGCGCGGCGGCGGGGTCGGCGCGGCCGCGCTGTGCGGCGGCGGCGGCCAGGGCGACGCCCTCGTGATCCGCGTCCCGAAGGCGTAGGTGCTGCGCTGATGGTGACGGTGGACGTCCCCGCGCTGGTGGCGCAGGCCCGCGAGGGCCGGCCGCGGGCGGTTGCCCGGCTGATCTCGCTGGTCGAGGGGGCGTCCCCGCACCTGCGCGAGGTCATGGCCGCCCTGGCCCCGCTCACGGGCGGCGCGTACGTGGTCGGGCTGACCGGCTCCCCGGGGGTCGGCAAGTCGACCTCGACCTCGGCCCTGGTCACGGCCTACCGCAAGGCCGGCAAGCGGGTCGGCGTGCTCGCGGTGGACCCGTCTTCGCCCTTCTCGGGCGGGGCCCTGCTCGGTGACCGGGTCCGGATGTCGGACCACGCCTCCGACCCGGGGGTCTACATCCGCTCCATGGCCACCCGGGGGCACCTGGGCGGGCTCGCGTGGGCGGCGCCGCAGGCGATCCGCGTCCTGGACGCGGCCGGCTGCGACGTGATCCTGGTCGAGACGGTCGGTGTCGGGCAGTCGGAGGTGGAGATCGCCTCGCAGGCCGACACCTCGGTGGTGCTGCTCGCGCCCGGGATGGGCGACGGGATCCAGGCCGCGAAGGCGGGCATCCTGGAGATCGGCGACGTGTACGTGGTCAACAAGGCCGACCGGGACGGCGCGGACGCGACCGCCCGGGAGCTGAACCACATGCTGGGCCTGGGCGAGGCCCGGGGGCCCGGCGACTGGCGCCCGCCGATCGTCAAGACGGTCGCGGCCCGGGCCCAGGGCATCGACGAGCTGGTCGAACAGCTGGAGAAGCACCGGGCGTGGATGGACGAGCGCGGGGTGCTGGCCGAGCGCCGGACCGCGCGGGCGGCGCGCGAGGTGGAGACCATCGCGATCACCGCCCTGCGGAGCCGGCTGGCCGACCTGCACGGGGACGCGCATCTGGGGGCGCTGGCCGGGAAGGTCGCCGCAGGCGAGCTGGACCCGTACGCGGCGGCCGACGCGCTGCTGGAGAGCCTGACCGAGGGCTGAGCCCTCGGGGGCGGGGCGGGGGGTTCTCTCTCCCCGCCCCGCCCTTCATCCGTGTTCCGGGGCGGTGCCCCGGACCCCGCGCCCCGACCGCCGGCGGCGCTCAGGAACCGTCGCTTCCGTCGTTGTCGTTGCCGTTGCCGTTGCCGTTTTCGTCGTTGTCGTTCGAGTCCGAGTGGGACGGGGTGACCTGGGCCGTCGTGGCGTTCACGTCGACGTTCGCGGTGGTGCCGTCGGTGGCCTTGATCTCGACGTGCCAGTACGGGGCGCGGCCGTTGTCATCGTCGTCGTCCCAGTCGAGCGAACGGACCTGGCCCGGGTGCGCGGCGAGTGCCGCCTTCATGGCCTGGTCGGCGGTGACCTTGGCGGCGATCAGCGCCTTGTACTCGCCGCTGTCCTCGTCGTGGTCCTGGTTGCGCTGGGTGACGGCTCCGCTCGCGGCGTTCACCTCCAGCTCGGCATGGCCCTTGCCGTCCTTGCCGATCACGTTCACGTGCCAGACCGAACCGTCCTGGTCGAGGGACTCGACGTAGCCCGGGTAGTGCTTCAGGGCCGCCGCAGCGGCCCCCTGGGCGTCGACGTCGGCACGGGCGGCGGTGGCGGCGGGAACGGTTCTCGCCGCGTCGGCGGATACCGCTGCCGCGGCCGCCACCGGGCCTCCCGCCACCAGGGCCACGGACACGGCCGCAGAGACATACAGGGTGCGCTTCATGGCTGGACCTCCTAGGGCCGGCCGGAGCGCATGCGGTTGCCCGGCGTTCGGCCGGCGATGAGCTGTACCGCCCATTCTCCGGCCGACCGCCGGGTACGGCGCCTTGAGCGCCGGGTTCAGATCTTGCCGCGGGTGCCGCGCAGGTGTTCCGCGACGGGGGCCAGCGAGGTGCGCAGGGCCTGCAGGGCCTCCGGGGGGAGCAGGTCGATGAAGTGCTCCCGGACGGACGCCACGTGGTGCGGGGCGACCTTGCGCATGGTCTCCATGCCCTCGTCGGTGAGCACGGCGTACAGCCCCCGCCGGTCGGACTCGCAGTTGACCCGCCGCACCAGGCCGGCGGTCTCCATGCGGGTGATCTGGTGGGACAGCCGACTCTTGGACTGCAGGGTGGCGGTGGCCAGGTCGCTCATGCGCATCCGGTGGCCCTCCGACTCCGAGAGGTTCACCAGGATCTCGTAGTCGTTGTTGGTGAGTCCGAAGGGCTGGAGATCCTTTTCCAGCTGGTGCATCAGCAGTCTGCTGACGTCCAGGTGGGTGCGCCAGGCGCACTGTTCGGCTTCGGTGAGCCAGCGGGTGGCCGTCTCGGTCTCCATCGTCTCCATGAATGAACTCTACCTAAGAAGTTGAATTACGTACAAAAATAGGAAGATCTTCTCGGCCCGCGAAGCGTGAGGCGCCTCACAGGCCCAGCCGCCGCTGCAGGTCGCCGAGCTGCCCCGGCATCCGCGGCACCCCCAGCTGCCCCAGCGGACCCTGACCGGCCCCCGGAACGCCCTGCGCGTTCCCCGTGGCCGCGCCGGCGCCCACCGCGCCGACCGACTGCTCCGCCATCAGCATCTCGCTCGACTGCAGCAGCACCGTGCCCGCCCCGACGAACTCGAACTGGTGCTCCTCGCCCGAGGCGCCGCCGAGACCCGTCAGCGCGCGCAGCCCGCCGATCACGCCGGACATGTAGCCGTGGTCGTAGTGGTGGCACGGGGAGGGGCAGTCAGCCCAGCCCACCAGCGCCTGCGGGTCCACGCGCAGCGGCGGCTCCATGAAGACCACCGGACCGTTGGACGCCGCGACGAACTTCCCGGTTCCGATCAGCGTGAGGAAACCCGGCACGATCGACTGCTTCAGCGCGAGGGAGGGCTGGTACGCCAGCAGGTTGCCCGACCGGATGGTCAGGTTGCCGTCGTCCAGGTCGTAGGAGTTCACGTCGAAGGCGCGGTCGGCCAGCAGCATCTTGCCCTGGCCCTCCGCCACCACCCAGTCGCTCGCGTGCAGCGGCGAGTGGAAGCTGGTGCGCAGCAGCCGGTCGAAGCGGCCGTGGCCGATGCCGTTGAACTCGATGCGCCCGTAGTACGAGATCATCTTGCCCTTCTGCAGGAACCACTGGTTCCCCTTGAGCTCCACGCAGAAGGTGTACTTGTTCACGTTGTCGTCGGAGGGCAGCGTGTACGGGTCGAAGACCGTCGGACCGCCCGGCCCGCCGCTCACGGGGCCAAAGTTCACAGCTTCTCCTCCGAGGCCTGTACGTAGACCGCGCCCTGGCCGGACAGTTCCAGCTGGAACGCCTCGCCCGAGCCGCGCCCCACCATGTCCCGCCAGCCGAGCGCGGTGGAGAGCTTGTTCCTGACGTCCCCGTGGTGGGCCACGTACGCCTGCGGGTCGACGTGGACCGGCCGGTTCGGGGTGATGGGGAGCTCGATGACCCCGCCGTGGGCCATCACGGCGACCGCGCCGTGGCCCTTGAGGGTGGTGGTGAACAGGCCCTGCCCCGTCACCTGGCCGCGCACCATGCCCATGACCCCGCCCTGCGAGCCCATGAACATCGTGCCCTGCTGGAGGGTGCCGTCGAAGGCGAGCAGCCGGTCCGCCTCCACGTAGAGGGTGTCGCCCTGGAGGTTGATCACCTGGATGTGGTGGCCGCCGTGGCCGAACATCACCGTGCCGCTGCCCTCCACCTCCATCAGCGGGGTCTGCTCGTTCGCCACCCGGCGCCCGATCATGCCCATGACGCCGCCCTGGCCGCCGGTGATGCTCGGGGTGAAGGACACCTCGCCGCGGTAGGCGAGCATCGCCCCGCGCTGGCTGTACATCTTCTGCCCGGGGACCACCTGGGCCTCGACCATCTTCGAGTTGATCTCGCGGAACGGCATCAGATGTCACCCCCGATCGTGTTGCGCTCGCTGGGCTGCACGTACACCAGGCCCTCGCCCTCGAACCGGATCTGGAACGCCTCGCCGGAGCCCTCGCCGATCAGGGTGCGGAAGGTGATCCCCGACTGGAAGGACTGCTGGAGGTTGCCGGTGTGGGCGATGTACGCGCCCGGGTCCACCGAGAGGGGGTACTGGGCGCTGACGCGCAGCACCACCGCCGGGCCGTCGGACATGATCGCCGCCTGGCCGGAGCCCTCCACGGTCGTCGTGAAGAGCCCGTTGCCGGTGCTCGCGCCGCGCAGGCCGGTGAACGTCGTGCCGGTGCGCAGGGAGGAGTCGGTGCACAGCAGGTTGCTGGACTCGACGTACAGCTTCTCCCCGTGCAGGTTCACCAGGTTGATCTCACTCGCACGGTCCGCGAAATAGCAGGTGCCGTGCCCCTGTACCTCCATCACGGTCATCTGCTCGCCGGTGAGCCGGCGCGTCACCATTCCGCGGAGGCCTTCGCCGCCGCCCGTCATCTTCTTGAAGGCCATCTGCCCGTCGTACGCGACCATGGAGCCGTTCTTCGCTTTCACGGCGTCCCCGGTCAGCTCGACGGCCAGCACCTTGCTGCCTTGGAGTCGGAACTGAGCCACGGGGATGACGGTATCGGCACCGGGCGGCACCGAACAGGGTCCGGAGGCCGATATGCGCCACATTCGCCGGGGTTGGGGCTTCCGGCCCCCCGCCCGAAGATCCCCAGGAGCGGCTGAGACACTGGAACGGCCCCCCCGGTCCCCGGCCCCGAAGGTTCCACGTGGACATCAAGACCGCCTCCGCCCTGCACCGGCTGCGCCTCATCTCCGTCCCGGAGGCGCTGTCGTTCCCGGCCCTGCTGATCTTCGGCTCCCTGCTGAGCCGGATCTCGGACATCGACTACCTGATGATGCCGCTGGGCATCCTGCACGGGATCCTGTTCGTCATCTACGCGGTCTTCCTGCTGGACGTGTGGAACAAGGCGAAGTGGCCGCTGAAGAAGGTCGCCCTCTTCTTCCTGCTGGCGCTGCTGCCGTTCGGCGGGCTCTACGGCGACCGGCTGCTCAAGCGGGACGAGGCCGACAGCGTCGTCGCCGCCCGCGCGCGTGAGGCGGCCCGGGCGTGATCGTCGCGTTCTCGGTGACCCCGCTGGGGGTGGGTGAGGAGGTCGGCGAGTACGTCGCCGACGCGGTGCGCGTGGTGCGCGAGTCCGGGCTGCCGAACCGCACCGACGCCATGTTCACCACCGTGGAAGGTGAGTGGGACGAGGTGATGGACGTCGTCCGGCGTGCCGTGGCCGCAGTGGAGGAGCGCGCCCCGAGGGTCTCCTTCATCTTGAAGGCCGACATCCGCCCTGGCGTCACCGACGGCATCACCTCGAAGGTCGAAACGGTCGAACGCCACCTCGCGCGGGACTGACCCCGCCCCCCGAAGCCGCTTCCGCGAGCGCCCCCCGCCCCTTTCCGGCGGGGGGCGCTCGCGCACGTCCCGGGGTCAGTCCGCCGGGGCGCCCGAGGCCAGGGCTATGGCCAGCGGGGTGCGCTCGTAGCGGACCTGGTGGCCGTGGCGGGCGGAGATCAGCAGGCCCGCCTCCTGAAGCACCTTCAGATGGGCCGAGACCGTGGACGCGGCCAGGCCCAGCCGGTGGGCCAGCGCCGTGGTGGACGCCGGCTCCTCCAGGGCGCACAGCACGTCGGCCCGGGCCCGGCCCAGCAGCCGGGCGAGAGCGGCCGGGGTGTCCTGCCGTACCGGGGTCCACAGGGCGCCGATGCCCCGGGCCGCGTAGACCACGGTCGGCTGCCAGGGCGGTTCGAAGCCGCCCGCGATCTGCGGCCAGACGAAGGCGCTCGGCATCAGCAGCAGCCCCTGGCCGCCCAGGACCCGCGCGTGGTGGGAGGGCCGCTCGATGGTCAGGGTGAGAGAGGCGGAGTCCCAGGAGACGTCCGGGTGGAGCCCGTCGAAGAGGGCCTCCAGCCCGCCGGCGGCGAGCCGGCGGGTGTGGAAGAGGACGTCCGCCTCCAGCAGGGCCCGCAGCCGCGGCCAGTGCGGCTCGACCAGCGCCGTCCAGGCCCGCTCCAAGAGGTCGGCCAGCTCCCGTACGGACCGGGCGGGGTCCGCGAGCAGGTAACGGCCCAGCTCGCTGTCGAGCGCGCCCGGGGTGCAGGCCAGGGAGCGGCGCATGTCCTCGCGCGCCTCGTCCGGGTCCGCCGCGCGGACCAGGGCCAGCTCCTCCGCGAAGGAGACGCCCGGTCCCGCCGGCGGCGGGCTGACGAAGTCCGTGCTGTGCCCGCGCCGGGGCATCAGCAGCCACAGCGGCCGCAGGTCCAGCCCCGCGGCCGCGGCGCGGATCCCGCGCAGCCAGGGCAGGTGGTAGCCCTGCCGGTCGGGGCGCTTGAGGGTGCGCACCGCCTCCTGGGTCTCCCACAGGGGCGACAGCGCGAACCGGCAGCGCAGCAGGTCCTCGTGCCCGAAGTGGTGGAGCAGTCCCATGCCCGGCCGCCTTCCTCGTGTACGCGCCGACGGTGCCGACCGGGGGACTCTGCCGCAACATTCGTCCCCACGCGAATCACTGCACCCCCGGCCCCGGCCCCGGAAGGCTGTGGCGCATGCCGACCGACTCCGAAGTCCCCGCCGGCGGGCCCGCCCCCCGCACCGCCCCCCGCCCCGCCGCGTCCGGCGCCCCGGGTGCCGGGCCCGACGTGACGCCGGGCCGCCGCCCCGCCGCGTCCCCGGCCGCCGGGGCGCCGCCCGCTGCGGGGGACGCCGGACCCGCCGCCGCGGGGGCCGGTTACCGGGACGTGTTCCGCGTCCCCGAGTTCCCCGCCGTCTTCGCCGCGCACCTGATGTCCGTGCTCGGCGTCGTCGTCGCCGAGATCTCCCTCACCGTCCTGGTCTACCGCGCCACCGGCTCACCCCTGATGAGCGCGCTCACCTTCGCCCTCGGCTTCCTCCCCTACGCCTTCGGCGGCACTCTGCTCGCCGGGATCGCCGACCGGTACCCCGCCCGGCGGGTGCTCACCGCCTGCGACCTGCTGTGCGCCGCCTGCGCGGCGGCCATGGTCTGGCCGGGCACGCCGATCGCGGGGATCCTCGTCCTGCGCTGCGCCATGGCCTTCGTCGCGCCGCTCTTCCAGGGCGCCCGCAGCGCCTCCCTCGCCGACATCCTCGGCTCCGGCGAGGCCTTCGTCCTCGGCCGGTCGCTGCTGCGGATGGTCGCGCAGAGTGCCCAGCTCACCGGCTTCGGCCTCGGCGGCCTGCTGCTGACCGTCACGGCCCCGCGCGGGGCGATCGCCCTCACCGCCGCCGGGTTCCTGGCCTCCGCCCTGCTGCTGCGCCTGGGCACCCGCCCCCGGCCCGCCCGCGCCGGGGCCGTCCGGCATTCCGCGCTCGGCGGGCTGCGCGCCGTGTTCGGGAACCGCCGGCTGCGCGCCCTGACCCTGCTGTGCTGGATGCCGTCCGCCTTCACCGTCGTCCCGGAGGCCCTGCTCACCCCCTACGCCGACGGCATCGGCGCCGGGACCGTCACCCTCGGGATCCTGATGTGCGCCCTTCCCGTGGGCACCATCGCGGGTGAACTCTGGGCCGGCTCCGCCCTCACCGCGCGGACGCGGGCGCGGATCACCGCCCCGCTGGCCGCCGTCTGCCTGCTCCCCCTCCTCCTGTATGCGCTCCGCCCCGGCCCCGTCGCCGTCGCGGTGGCGCTGGTCCTGGCCGGGCTGGCGCACGCCCATGCCCTCGGCGTCGACCGGATGTACGTGGACGCCGTCCCCGACGAGCTGCGGGGCCGGGCGATGACCCTGCTGAGCACCGGGGTGATGACCCTCCAGGGGGTGGGCATGGCGCTGGCCGGAGCCGCCGCCGAGGTCTTCCCCGCCCATGCCGTCGTGGCCGGGTCGGCCGTGCTCGGCACCCTCGTCATCCTCGTCCTGCTCGCGGAGCTCCGCGCCACCGGGGCCCGTGCCGGGCGGGCCGAAGAGTGAGACGGGCGGCACCGGAAATGAACCGCCCGGTAGGGTCTGGTGGATGCCGAAGCCGCTCAGCCTCCCCTTCGATCCCATCGCCCGCGCCGACGAGCTGTGGCGCCAGCGCTGGGGGCCCGTGCCGTCCATGGCCGCGATCACCTCGATCATGCGCGCGCACCAGATCCTGCTCGGCGAGGTCGACGCGGTGGTCAAGCCGTACGGCCTGACCTTCGCCCGGTACGAGGCGCTCGTGCTGCTCACGTTCTCCCAGGCGGGGGAGCTGCCGATGTCGAAGATCGGCGAGCGCCTGATGGTCCACCCGACCTCGGTGACGAACACCGTGGACCGGCTGGTGAGGTCCGGGCTGGTGGCCAAGCGGCCCAACCCGCAGGACGGGCGCGGCACGCTCGCCTCGATCACGGAGAAGGGCCGCGAGGTCGTCGAGGCGGCGACCAAGGACCTGATGGCGGTCGACTTCGGCCTCGGGGTCTACGACGCCGAGGAGTGCGCGGAGATCTTCGCCCTGCTCAGGCCGCTGCGGGTGGCCGCCGGCGACTTCGAGGAGGGCTGAGCGCCGGGGTGCGTCAAGATCGAGCAAATCGGGCGGTTACGCTCGACGGCATGAAACGAAGCGTGCTGACCCGCTACCGCGTCATGGCCTACGTGACCGCGGTCATGCTCCTGATCCTCTGTGCCTGCATGGTGGCGAAGTACGGCTTCGACACCGGCGCCGACCTGACCCTCGCGGTCTCGCAGGTCCACGGCGTGCTCTTCATGATCTACCTGGTCTTCGCCTTCGACCTCGGCTCCAAGGCCAAGTGGCCCTTCGGCAAGCTGCTGTGGGTCCTGGCGTCGGGCACGATCCCGCTGGCCGCCTTCTTCGTCGAGCGCGGCGTGCGCGCCGAGGTGGAGCCGCTGGTCGCGGACGCCCCGGTCACCGTCGGCGCGTAGCGGCGTCCGGGCCCGCTCGCGCGGGACTGCAGCGACGCTCGACATCACACCCCTGGGGAAGACTCCCCGGGGGTTTGCCATCGACATTTACTAGGACGTCCTAGTAAATTCAAAGGCATGGACGCTGACGCCATCGAGGAGGGCCGCCGCCGCTGGCAGGCCCGTTATGACAAGGCCCGCAAGCGGGACGCGGACTTCACCACGCTCTCCGGCGATGAGGTCGACCCCGTCTACGGCCCCCGGCCCGGAGACGCCTACGAGGGCTTCGAGCGCATCGGATGGCCGGGGGAGTACCCCTACACCCGCGGCCTGCACGCCACCGGCTACCGCGGGCGCACGTGGACCATCCGGCAGTTCGCGGGCTTCGGCAACGCCGAGCAGACCAACGAGCGCTACAAGATGATCCTGGCCGCCGGAGGCGGCGGGCTCTCGGTCGCCTTCGACATGCCCACCCTGATGGGCCGCGACTCCGACGACCCGCGCTCGCTGGGCGAGGTCGGGCACTGCGGCGTCGCCATCGACTCCGCCGCCGACATGGAGGTCCTCTTCAAGGACATCCCGCTCGGTGACGTGACCACCTCGATGACCATCTCCGGCCCGGCGGTCCCCGCCTTCTGCATGTACCTCGTCGCCGCCGAACGGCAGGGCGTCGACCCGTCCGTGCTCAACGGCACCCTCCAGACGGACATCTTCAAGGAGTACATCGCGCAGAAGGAGTGGCTCTTCGAACCCGAGCCGCACCTGCGCCTGATCGGCGACCTGATCGAGTACTGCGCGAACGGCATCCCGGCCTACAAGCCGCTGTCCGTCTCCGGGTACCACATCCGCGAGGCCGGGGCCACGGCCGCGCAGGAGCTCGCCTACACCCTCGCCGACGGCTTCGGCTACGTGGAACTCGGCCTTTCCCGCGGCCTGGACGTGGACCACTTCGCGCCCGGCCTCTCCTTCTTCTTCGACGCGCACCTCGACTTCTTCGAGGAGATCGCCAAGTTCCGCGCCGCCCGCCGGATCTGGGCCCGCTGGATGAAGGAGGTGTACGGCGCCAAGAACGAGAAGTCGATGTGGCTGCGCTTCCACACGCAGACCGCCGGCGTCTCCCTCACGGCCCAGCAGCCCTACAACAACGTGGTGCGCACTGCCGTCGAGGCCCTCGCGGCCGTCCTCGGCGGCACCAACTCCCTGCACACCAACGCCCTCGACGAGACCCTCGCCCTGCCCAGTGAGCAGGCCGCCGAGATCGCGCTGCGCACCCAGCAGGTGCTGATGGAGGAGACCGGCGTCGCCAACGTCGCCGACCCGCTGGGCGGCTCCTGGTACGTCGAGCAGCTCACGGACCGCATCGAGGCCGACGCCGAGAAGATCTTCGACCAGATCAAGGAACGCGGCCTGCGCGCCCACCCGGACGGGCAGCACCCGATCGGCCCCATCACCTCGGGCATCCTGCGCGGCATCGAGGACGGCTGGTTCACCGGCGAGATCGCCGAGTCGGCCTTCCAGTACCAGCGCGCCCTGGAGAAGGGCGAGAAGCGCGTCGTCGGGGTCAACGTCCACCACGGCTCGGTCACCGGCGACCTGGAGATCCTCCGCGTCAGCCACGAGGTCGAGCGCGAGCAGGTGCGCGTGCTCGCCGCCCGCAAGGAGCGCCGCGACGACGCCAGGGTCACGGCCGCGCTGGCGGCGATGCTGGACGCCGCCCGGGACGGTTCGAACATGATCCCGGCCATGCTGGACGCGGTGCGGGCCGAGGCCACGATGGGCGAGATCTGCAACGTCCTGCGCGACGAGTGGGGCACCTACACCGAGCCCCCGGGCTTCTAGCCCCGTCCGCCGGTGCCCAGGGCCGGCCGCGCGGTTCCCCACGGGGAGCCCGCGGCCGGCCCTGCGCGTGCTCCGGGCGCCTCAGGCGCGGGCCGTCAGCCCGTGCATCAGCAGCGCGGTGAAGGCCGCCACCCAGCCCTCGTCCACCGGCTCGGAGCTGACCAGCGCCCGGTGCACCACCGTGCCCGCGATCACGTCGAAGATCAGGTCCGTGGTGTGCCCGGCGAGGGACTGGTCCTCCTCGTACGGGAGTTCCCCGCGGGCCTGCGCCCGTTCGCGACCCAGTACGACGAGACGTTTCTGCCGGTCCACGATCGCCGACCGGATCCGGTCCCGCAGCGCCTCGTCCCGGGTGGACTCGGCGACCACCGCCATCAGGGCCGTCCGGGCCTCCGGGCGCCGCAGCAGCTCCGCGAACTGCAGGACCACGTACTCGATGTCCGCTTCCAGCGAGCCCCGGTCGGGCAGCTCCAGCGCGTCGAACAGCTCCGCCACCGCGTCCACGACCAGCTCGTTCTTGCCCGCCCAGCGCCGGTAGAGGGTGGTCTTCGCGACCCCGGCCCGGGCCGAGACGTCCCCCATGGTCAGCTTCGACCAGCCCAGTTCCACCAGCGCGTCCCGCGTCGCCGCGAGGATCGCCGCGTCCGCCGCCGCGCTGCGGGGGCGGCCGGTGCGGCCGGGCCGGTGGGTGGTGCGGGAGCACGGGTTGCGCATGGCCGAGACCATACCCGTCAGTAGCGGAACCGTCGGGGGCCCCGGCGCTGTGGTTCAGATCACGGAGCGCCCGGCGCCCGGGGGAGTTACGCTACGGCTCGTAGCGTAAGAGCGGCAACCACGCGAAGAGCTACCGGCGCCAGGTGGGGACCCGGCGCCACCACAACGCAGGGCAAGAGCAACACCACGCGAAACCGTCGGGGACGAGGTTTCGCACGGGATCTTCCGGGATCCTTTTCGTCGGCGCGCGCACACGGGGGAGGATGTACGCATGCAGCCCAGAAACATGTCCATGAGCGGCGTCGTCGACCTCGCCGCGGTGAAGGCGGCCGGCGAAGCCAAGGCGAAGGCCGAGCAGGCCCGCGCGGAGGCGGCCCGCCAGGCCGGCGGCGGCGCGCCCGGCGGCGCGGTCCCGCCGTCCGCTCTCGTCATCGACGTCAGCGAGGCCGGCTTCGAGAGCGACGTCCTCCAGCTGTCCAACGAGGTCCCGGTCGTCCTCGACTTCTGGGCCGAGTGGTGCGAGCCGTGCAAGCAGCTCGGCCCGCTCCTGGAGCGGCTGGCCGTCGAGGCGAACGGACGCTTCGTCCTGGCGAAGATCGACGTCGACGCCAATCAGATGCTGATGCAGCAGTTCGGTATCCAGGGCATCCCGGCCGTGTTCGCCGTGGTCGCCGGCCAGGTGCTGCCGCTGTTCCAGGGCGTGGCCCCCGAGCAGCAGATCCGCGAGACCCTGGCCCAGCTGGTCCAGGTCGCCGAGGAGCGCTTCGGCATCCTCGGCCTCCAGGTCGACCCCGACGCCGCGGGCGCACCCGCGGCCCCGGCCCCCGTGCCGGCCGGCCCGTACGACGCGCTGCTGGAGGCGGCGGTCGCCGCGCTGGACGCGGGCGACCTGGGCGGCGCCGTGCAGGCGTACAAGAACGTGCTCGCGGACGACCCGGCCAACAGCGAGGCCAAGCTGGGCCTGGCCCAGGCCGAACTGCTCTCCCGGGTGCAGCACATGAACCCGCAGACGGTGCGCGCCGCCGCCGCCGAGAACCCGCGCGACCCCGCCGCCCAGATGGCCGCGGCCGACCTGGACCTGGCCGGCGGTCACGTGGCGGACGCCTTCTCCCGCCTGGTGGACACCGTGCGGGTGACGGCGGGCGACGACCGGGACTCCGTACGGGTGCGACTGCTGGAGCTGTTCGAGGTGATCGGCGCCGACGACCCGCGGGTGACCGCGGCCCGCACGGCGCTGGCACGCGTCCTCTTCTGAGCGCGGCCGCCGTCTGGAGCGCCGCCGGGCCCCGGCTGGAGCGGCGCACCGCCGGGTGACCGGCGATTTGTTGACACAGAGATAAACAGCGGCCGCGCTTTGCCAAAACTTGGCAATCGTGGCCGCTGTTACTCGCAGTAAATGGAGCCCCGTGAACTGTCCGGTTGGTTCCTTCTTCACCCCTTCTGTCGTGGCCCAGGGTGACACCCTGTGTGGCCGCTGTGTGCCGTAGGGCAGCCCTCCGGTTACCCAGCCGTTACCCGCGAGTAACGACCCCCCTTGTGCCCCGGCCTGGAATGGACCACGATCGGCGACGCTCGGTCCTTCCCGTAGAGCCGCTCATCCGGCGGCCGCGGTGGAGGGTCCCCACCGGGTGGGCCGGTGGCACGCACACCGGCCGTGGACAGGGGGGTCTCTGCCACACCGGCAGGGCCTGTCCTCCAGGTTGCGCGAACGCGTGGCCCAGTGGTTGTCGCTCGGGGGTGATCGCCGGTGTATCGGACGCGGCTGCGCCGCGGCTCGGCCGCCTGCGCTCCTTCCCGAGGACGTAGCACTTCTCCCATCCCAGGCCGGGCTCTGTCCGGACCGGAGATGTACGTCCGAGAAGGAGGAACGAAATGAGTTCTCAGGTTCGTGGCGGGACCAGATGGAAGCGCTTCGCGCTCGTCATGGTGCCGTCCATCGCGGCCACGGCCGCGGTCGGTGTGGGTCTGGCGCAGGGCGCCCTCGCGGCCTCGTTCAGCGTTTCCGGCCAGGACTTCAAGGTGTCGGCCGACGAGCTCGTCGGCCATGACCTGATCCAGTACGGCAGCGTCGCCGACGGTGCCACGCTGGGTTCGAAGGAGACGGCCCACCACCCGGTGACCATCTCCGGCTTCAGCTCCGCCAAGATCACGAACATGTGCCAGTCGCTGGTCACCCCGGTGCCGGTCCTCGGCGGGGCCATCACGCTGCAGCTGCGCACCGGCAACAAGGGCCGCTCGGCCGAGGCCACCAACCTCTACCTCGACGTGGCCGAGCTGGACGCGGACGCCAAGTTCGACCAGCTCGACATCGGTGTCGCGGTGGGCGACGGCAGCCACACGACCAAGCCGGTCCCCGGCACGGTCGCGGACAACGGCCTGTTCTCGCAGCGGGCCAAGACGGCCACGCTGACGAACGTCCGTCAGAAGGCGTGGGCGACGACGGCGGGTACCTTCACCCTGCCCGACCTCAAGCTGCGTCTGCTGAGCGGCAACCAGCCGTGCTACCAGGACGAGAAGTAGGCCGGTTCCGTCCTGTGAGGTGACCGGGCGGGCGGCGGCGGTCGCCGTCGTGCGCCCGTCCGGGCTCCACAGAGTTCTCCGTACCACCGTTTTCAGGGAGCTGTTGTCCATGAACCCCGAGGCCCCGGTTCGCGCCGCAGACGACCACTGGCTCACCGTCGTGTACTACCGGTTTCGCGCCTGGCGGGGCCAGCGTCCCTTCTGGGCGGGTCTGTTCACCCTTCTCGGTGGTGTACCCATCGCCTACTTCCCCTACGCGGACGTCCGGCTGGGCAACATCACCCTCGCGATGGCGACGACGGCCGGGTCCGGTTCGCTGATCATCGGCGTCCTGCTGATCACGCTGGGACTGGCCGTCTGGTTCCAGAAGGGCATCCGCGTCTTCGCGGGCGTCGCCGCGATCCTGCTGGCCCTGGTGTCGATCCCGGTGTCCAACCTCGGCGGTTTCTTCATCGGCTTCCTCTGCTCCCTGGTCGGCGGTGCCCTCGCACTGTCCTGGGCGCCCGGAGTGCCCGTGGAGGAGGAGCCCCACGAGGGCGACGCGGAGCAGGCGCACGACCTGCCGGACCCCTTCCAGGGCATCCCGGCTCCCCGTGAGACGGAAACGCCGTACGTGACCGAGAAGACTGCCCACGCCGATGGCGGGAGGAACAGTGCGGGGTGACGAGACGCAGCGGGGCGTGGCCCCCGGTGCAGAGTCCCGTGAGAGAAGGGGCCGCCACGCGGCGCCCAGGAAGTCGCTGCTGAACAAGCTCCAGATACCCGTCGGCAAGACGATGGCGCTCGCGGCGATGCCGACGGCCGTGCTCGTCGGGATGGGCATGGCCCCCAAGCTGGCCCTGGCCGACGACAAGGAGATCCCCTTCGCGCCCGGCCCGTGCGTGACGCGCTCCGACGAACCCTCCCCGTCGGCCTCGCCGTCCCCGTCCGGCTCCCCGTCCGCCTCGCCCTCGCCCGGTACGTCGCCGGGCGCGAGCCCCGCGCCGGACGCGAGCAAGGCTCCCAAGCCCGGTGCGAGTCCCGCGGCGACCCCGTCGGCGAAGCAGCCCGAGGCCCCCAAGGAGCGCAAGCAGGAGACCCCGGCGGCCAAGCCGTCCGCCAGTGCCTCCCCGTCCCCCTCGGCGGCCAAGACGACGAACCCGCTCGACCCGCTGGGCGTCGGCGACGCCCTCAAGGGCCTGGTGGACGCCCTCGGCAGGCCCCTCCAGGGCGCGCAGAAGCCGGCGCCCGCCCCCAGTACGCCGAGCACCCCGAAGGCCCCCGCCGCCGACCCGCAGGCCGACGCGATCCGCGACGCCGCCCACCAGGCCGGCGCCACGGTCGAGGAGCTGCCCCAGTCGGTCAAGGACACCGTCAAGACCCCGAAGGACGAGACGGGCAAGACGGCGGACGACGCGGGCAAGGCGGACACCGACAAGGCCGACGGCGCCTCGCCCTCCCCCTCCACCACGGCGGACCCGAACGGCAAGCAGCCCTTCCCCTGTCCCACCTTCGACGCCAAGGCCCTGGCCGACGCGAAGCTGGAGCAGGGCATCCCGCTCCTGCCCGACGAGCCCTGGTACCTGGACAGCTCGCTGCTGACCCTCTACGGCCTGGACTACGAGGGCATCGTCGAGGTGAAGACGGCCGGCGGGCACACCAAGAAGGTCCTGAAGTTCACGGCGGACTCGCTGGACATCAAGGACCTCTACCAGACGGTCGGCAAGACGGGGAACGTCGCCCACCTGAAGTCGCGCCCGGGCTCCACGTCCAAGATCCGCGACGGCAAGGTGACGATGTACACGGAGAGCCTCAAGGGCAACCTCTTCGGGCTCATCCCGATCGAGTTCACCCCGAACAGCCCGCCGCCCCTGAACGTCCCCTTCGCGTTCTTCACGAACGTCAAGGTCGTCCAGGCCGGCCAGTTCGGCGGCAACCTCACGGTCCCGGGCCTGCACAACTACATCGGCCCGCCGGAGGGCTAGTCCGCGCCACGCCGCGCCGCATCCGAGCGGAAAGCACCGAGGGCGGCACCCCGGGTCCCTGTGACGGGACCGGGGTGCCGCCCTCGGTCTCTGTGCGGCGGAGTGGGGCGGCCCGGGGGCTCAGTCGCGGGCGGTGCCGCCCAGGTGGTGGACGCGGACCATGTTGGTCGTGCCCGGGACACCGGGGGGAGAACCGGCCGTGATGATCATGGTGTCGCCCGGGTTGAAGCGCTGGAGCTTCAGCACCTCGGCGTCGACCAGGTCGACCATGGCGTCGGTGCTGTCCGCGTGCGGGACGACGGCGGACTCGACGCCCCAGCTCAGGGTGAGCTGGTTGCGGGTGTTCACGTCGGTGGTGAACGCCAGGATCGGCTGCTGGGCGCGATAGCGGGACAGGCGGCGGGCGGTGTCGCCGGACTGGGTGAAGGCGACCAGGGCCTTGCCGTCGAGGAAGTCCGCGATCTCGCAGGCCGCGCGGGCGACGGAGCCGCCCTGGGTACGCGGCTTCTTGCCCGGGACCAGCGGCTGGAGGCCCTTGGAGAGGAGCTCCTCCTCGGCCGCCGTGACGATCTTCGACATCGTCTTGACGGTCTCGATCGGGTACGCGCCCACCGAGGACTCGGCGGAGAGCATGACCGCGTCGGCGCCGTCGAGGATGGCGTTGGCGACGTCGGAGGCCTCCGCGCGGGTCGGGCGGGAGTTGGTGATCATCGACTCCATCATCTGGGTGGCGACGATGACCGGCTTGGCGTTGCGGCGGCACATCTCGATGAGCCGCTTCTGGACCATCGGGACCTTCTCGAGCGGGTACTCGACGGCCAGGTCGCCGCGGGCCACCATGACCGCGTCGAAGGCCGCGACCACGGCCTCCATGTTCTCGACGGCCTGCGGCTTCTCCACCTTGGCGATGACGGGGACCCGGCGGCCCTCCTCGTCCATGACGCGGTGGACGTCCTTGACGTCGTTGGCGTCGCGGACGAAGGACAGGGCGACCATGTCGCAGCCCATCCGCAGGGCGAAGCGCAGGTCGTCGACGTCCTTCTCCGACAGGGCGGGGACGTTCACGGCGGCACCCGGCAGGTTGATGCCCTTGTGGTCCGAGATGACACCGCCCTCGATGACGATGGTCCTGACCCGCGGGCCCTCGACCTCGGTCACCCGCAGCTCGACGTTGCCGTCGTTGATCAGGATCTGGTCACCCTTGGCGACGTCGCCCGGGAGGCCCTTGTAGGTGGTGCCGCAGATGGACTTGTCGCCCGGGACGTCCTCGGTGGTGATGGTGAACTCGTCACCGCGCACCAGCTCGACGGGACCCTCGGCGAAGGTCTCCAGACGGATCTTCGGACCCTGGAGGTCGGCGAGTACGCCGACCGCGCGCCCGGTCTCCTCGCAAGCCCTCCGGACGCGGTCGTACCGCTCCTGGTGTTCTGCCTGGGAACCGTGGCTGAAGTTGAATCGGGCCACGTTCATACCTGCCTCGATGAGTGCTTTCAGCTGCTCAAGCGAGTCGACGGCGGGGCCCAGCGTGCAGACGATTTTGGAACGGCGCATGAAGCGGATCCTATCCGTTTGTTTCGTAGCGGAATATTCCGTCTGGTGGAAAGTCCAAGTGACTACCTGGTAACCAGCGCGTACGCCTGGGTGGCGATCTCCAGCTCCTCATCGGTGGGCACCACGGCCACCGCCACCCGCGCGTAGTCCGTCGAGATGAGCCGGGGCTCCGGGGAGCGCGCCGCGTTCGCCTCCAGGTCCAGCGCGAGCCCCAGCTCCTCCAGTCCGGAAACCGCCGCCTCCCGCACCACCGAGGCGTTCTCGCCGACGCCCGCCGTGAACACCACCGCGTCCACCCGGCCCAGCACCGCCGTGTAGGCGCCGATGTACTTCTTCAGCCGGTGCACGTACGCCGCCAGCGCCAGGCGCGCCGACTCGTCGCCCTCGCCCGCCCGCCGGGTCACCTCGCGCATGTCGTTGTCGCCGCACAGACCCAGCAGACCGCTCTTCTTGTTGAGCAGCGAGTCGATCTCGTCGACCGAGAGCCCGCCCACCCGCGCCAGGTGGAAGACCACCGCCGGGTCCAGGTCCCCGGAGCGGGTCCCCATGACCAGCCCCTCCAGCGGGGTCAGCCCCATCGAGGTCTCCACGCACACCCCGCCGCGCACGGCCGAGGCGGAGGCCCCGTTCCCCAGGTGCAGCACGATCACGTTGACCTCCTCCACCGGCTTGCCCAGCAGCGCGGCCGCGGCCCGGGAGACGTAGGCGTGGGAGGTGCCGTGGAAGCCGTACCGCCGGATGGAGTACTTCTCGGCGGTCGCCGCGTCGATCGCGTACCGGGCCACGTGCTCCGGCATCGTCGAGTGGAAGGCCGTGTCGAAGACGGCCACCTGCGGGAGGTCCGCGCGCAGCTCGCGGGCCACCTCTATGCCGGTCACGTTCGCCGGGTTGTGCAGCGGGGCCAGCGGGATCAGGCTGCGGATCTCCGCCAGCACCTCGTCGTCGATCACCGTCGGGGCGGTGAACCGGGTCCCGCCGTGCACCACCCGGTGTCCCACGGCGGCCAGTTCGGGGGAGTCCAGGCCCAGGCCGTCCGCCGCCAGCTCCTCGGCCACCGCCCGCAGCGCCTGCGCGTGGTCGGCGATCGCGCCGGTCCGTTCGCGCTTGCCGCCCGCGGCGCCCGGCCCGGCGAGCGGCTCGTGGACCAGGCGCGAGCCGTCCTCCCCGATCCGCTCCACCAGGCCCACGGCCAGCCGGGACGAGTCGGCCATGTCGAGGAGCTGGTACTTGACCGACGAGGAGCCGGAGTTGAGGACGAGTACGCGCGTTGCGGTCACGGCGGGAGTCTTTCCTTCGGACGGAGGGATGCGGGGGAGGCGGGGCGGGGTCAGGCGGTGGGCGCTGCCGCGCCCTGGGACTGCGCCTGGATCGCGGTGATCGCCACCGTGGTGACGATGTCCTGGACGAGCGCCCCGCGCGAGAGGTCGTTGACGGGCTTGCGCAGGCCCTGGAGGACCGGGCCGACCGCGACGGCGCCCGCCGAACGCTGCACGGCCTTGTAGGTGTTGTTGCCCGTGTTCAGGTCCGGGAAGATCAGCACGCTCGCCCGGCCGGCCACCTCGGAGCCGGGCAGCTTGGTCGCCGCCACCGAGGGCTCCACGGCCGCGTCGTACTGGATCGGCCCCTCGATCAGCAGGTCCGGGCGCTGCTCGCGGACGGTCTCGGTGGCCTTGCGGACCTTCTCCACGTCCGCGCCGGAGCCGGAGGTGCCGGTGGAGTACGACAGCATCGCGATCCGCGGCTCGACGCCGAAGGCCGCGGCGGTGGCCGCCGACTGGACGGCGATGTCGGCGAGCTGCTCGGCGTTCGGGTCCGGGTTGACCGCGCAGTCCCCGTACACGAGGACCTGGTCGGCCAGGCACATGAAGAAGACGGAGGAGACGATCGAGGCCTCCGGCTTGGTCTTGATGATCTCGAAGGCCGGGCGGATGGTCGCGGCGGTGGAGTGCACCGCGCCGGAGACCATGCCGTCGGCCAGGCCCTCCTGGACCATCAGCGTGCCGAAGTAGTTGACGTCGGTGACCACGTCGTGGGCCAGCTCGACGGTCATGCCCTTGTGGGCGCGGGCCTGCGCGTAGTACTCGGCGAACCGTTCCCGCAGGGGCGAGTCCGCCGGGTCGATGAGCTGCGCGCCCGAGATGTCGACGCCGAGGTCGGCCGCCTTCTTGAGGATCGCCTGCTCCTCGCCCAGCAGGGTCAGGTCGCAGACCCCCCGGCGCAGCACCACGTCCGCGGCGCGCAGCACCCGCTCCTCGGTGCCCTCGGGCAGGACCACGCGCCGCCGCTCCGAGCGGGCCCGCTCCAGCAGCTCGTGCTCGAACATCATCGGGGTGACGCGCTCGGAGCGGGCCACCGACAGCAGGCCGCGCAGCTCGGCGGTGTCCACGTGGCGTTCGAAGAGGCCGAGCGCGGTCTCCAGCTTGCGCGGGGTCGCGGAGTTCAAACGGCTCTGCAGGGAGAAGAGTTCGGCAGCCGTCGGGAAGCTGTTGCCGGCCACCGAGACCACCGGGGTGCCGGGCGCCAGCTTCGAGGCGAGGGTGAGGATGTCCTGCCCCGGGCGCTCGCCCAGGGTCAGCAGGACGCCGGCGATCGGCGGGGTGCCGGAGGTGTGCGCGGCCAGGGCTCCGACGACCAGGTCGGCGCGGTCCCCGGGGGTGACCACCAGGCAGCCGGGGGTCAGGGCGGCCAGGAAGTTCGGCAGCATCGCACCGCCGAAGACGAAGTCCACGGCGTCGCGCGCCAGCCCGGCGTCGTCGCCGAGCAGCACCTCGCCGCCGAGGGCCCGGGTGATCTGGGCGACGGTCGGCGCGGAGAGGGTCTTGTCGTCCGGCAGGACGTAGCAGGGCACGGGCAGACGGGCGGCGAGCCGCTCGGCTATGGAGTCCCGGTCCGCCGCGGCGACCCGGTTGACCACCATCGCCACCACGTGGCAGCCCAGGCCCTCGTAGGCCCGGTAGGCGCCCTGGGCCTCGGCGCTCACGGCGCCGGCGGGCTGCTTGGTGCCGCCCACCACGGGGATGACGACCGCGCCCAGCTCGTTGGCGAGCCGGGCGTTGAGGGCCAGCTCGTCGGGGAGGTTGGTGTCGGCGTAGTCGGTGCCGAGGACCAGCATGACCTCGTAGTCGCGGGCCACCCGGTGGTAGCGGTCCACGAGCGTGGAGACCAGCTCGTCGGTGCCCTTCTCGGCCAGGACCGCGGCGGCCTCCCCGTACTCCATGCCGTAGGCGGCCGAGGCGTCCTGGTCGAGCCGGTAGCGGGCCTTGAGCAGGTCGAAGAGGCGGTCCGGTGCGTCGTGCAGCAGCGGACGGTAGACGCCGACCCGGCCCGTCTGCCGGGTCAGGAGCTCCATGATCCCCAGTTCGACGACCTGGCGGCCGTCCCCCCGCTCGATCCCGGTCACATACACGCTGCGCGTCACGCGTGCTCTCCGTCCATGCTGTGGCTGTCGGTTTTGGTCTGGCGGTTTTGGTGTGGCTCGACCTCTTGACAATACCCCGGTCAGTGGATAAAGCGCCCGCCGGAACAAAGGCCCGGGAGGCCGGGACCAAAGGCCTGGTGGCGCAGTGGTGCGGAGGGTGCGGCACCCCGCCGCCGTGGAACAATCGGACAGGTGGGATCAATACGCCCACCAGGTGCGGCCAGTACCAGGACCAGGAGCAGGAGACACAGGACGATGCGTATCGGAGTTCTCACCGCAGGCGGCGACTGTCCCGGCCTGAACGCCGTCATCCGGTCGGTCGTACACCGCGCACTGGTCGGCCACGGCGACGAGGTCATCGGCTTCGAGGACGGGTTCAAGGGACTCCTCGACGGCCACTACCGCCCCCTGGACATCAATGCCGTCAGCGGCATCCTGGCCCGCGGCGGCACCATCCTCGGCTCGGCCCGCATGGAGCGCGCCCGGCTGCACGAAGCCGCCGAGAACGCGGCGGAACTCGCGCGGCGCTACCAGCTCGACGCCCTGATCCCGATCGGCGGCGAGGGCACCCTGACGGCCTCGCGGATGCTCGCCGACGCCGGGATGCCGGTCGTCGGCGTCCCCAAGACCATCGACAACGACATCTCCGCCACCGACCGCACCTTCGGCTTCGACACCGCCGTCACCGTCGCCACCGAAGCCATCGACCGCCTCAAGACCACCGCGGAATCCCACCAGCGCGTGATGGTCGTCGAGGTCATGGGCCGCCACGCGGGCTGGATCGCCCTGGAGTCCGGCATGGCCGGCGGCGCCCACGGCATCTGCCTGCCGGAGCGGCTCTTCGAAGTGGACGCCCTGGTGAAGATGGTGGAGGAGCGGTTCGCCCGGGGCAAGAAGTTCGCCGTCGTCTGCGTCGCCGAGGGAGCGCACCCCGCCGAGGGCTCCATGCCCTACGAGAAGGGCGCCATCGACGCGTACGGCCACGAGCGCTTCGCCGGCATCGGCAACCGCCTGGCCGTCGAGCTGGAGCACCGGCTGGGCAAGGAGGCCCGCCCGGTCATCCTCGGCCACGTCCAGCGCGGCGGCGTGCCCACCGCCTACGACCGCGTCCTGGCCACCCGCTTCGGCTGGCACGCCGTCGAGGCCGTGCACCGCGGGGACTTCGGCAACATGACGGCCCTGCGCGGCACCGAGGTCGTCATGGCCCCGCTGGCCGATGCCGTCGCCGAGCTGAAGAGGGTCCCCGACGACCGCATGTACGAGGCCGAGTCCGTCTTCTGACCGGGCCCTGCGTCCCGGCCCGCCGGGACCCTCGTCCCCGGTTCCGCGCCGGACGGCCCCGGTCGCCCTCCCGTGAGAGGGACGACCGGGGCCGTCGCGTACGGGCGCGGGGTGCCGGACGTGCCGTTGCGCGTGCCGCCGGACGTGCCGCCTCACGCACCGCCGCCGGCCAGCGACCAGAACCGCTCCGAGATCGCCTCCAGGTACTCCCGGCCGGCGTCGCCGGTCCAGGTCGCGCTGTCGCCGCCGCCCCAGCTGACCGTGGCCACCATCCGCTGCTGGTACTCGTTGTAGAGCAGCTCCAGGATCCGCTCCAGATGGGCCTTGGGTACCGGCAGCAGCTTGGCCAGCGGCTTCACGTACGCCTGCCAGCGGGTGGTCGCCGCGCTGCGCAGCAGCCCGTCGAGCTCGTCCTGCCTGCCGCTCACCCCCACGAACTGGGCCAGGCTCAGCTTCAGCACCGAGGCGAGGGCGGCGGACTGGCGCTCGTTGCCCCTCCAGCGCCCGCTCTCCTCCATCTTCAGGTACGCGCCCGGCTCCACTCCGACCCGGCGGGCCAGGTCCTCGGGGTCCATGCCCCGGGCCAGCCGGTGCTCCCGCAGGGTGACGGGCTCGGCGAGCAGCTCCCCGGGGGAACACCAGAGCACGCCGGCGAGGGCGGTGAGCTCGGCGGAACTGGGCGACTGCTCGCCCTGCTCCCAGGCCATCACGGTCTCGGGTGCGACGAGCAGGCCGTACTGCGCCCGCAGGCCGTAGGCGACATGACCGGGCGCCATGCCCAGGGCCGCGCGCAGGCGGCGCGCGGCGGGGGCATTGAAAGGTGGGCTGGAGTGCACACGGCACACGGTAGGAGTGGCCGAGCCTCGCCGACTACAGACTATTCAAACAAGCCAATAACTCGTAGGAAAGTCCTATGGAGTTCATGACTTTATGCGGTTTTCCCGGCGACTGTCCGGTAATCGGATGCAGGAAGATCCATTGACAGCGTACGGATCCGGCCACTGCGATGTGGGCGCCTTTCCCGGACCCGCCGCGTGATCCCCGCCACACACCGTGAACCGCACCCCCACGCCGTACGTGATCCATATCGGGGCCCTCGCATACGGGGGTGGCGAGGGCCCCCGCACGTCCCGCCCCGCAGCCCCTATCCCTGACGTCGGCGTCAAGGAATACGGTCGGCCCATGCGCATCGGCGAACTGGCGAAACGGGCCGGGACCAGCACCCGCACGCTGAGGTACTACGAGTCGCGCGGTCTGCTGACCGCCCGGCGGACCGGCAACGGCTACCGCGACTACGACGAGGACGACCTGCGGCTCCTGCTCCAGATCCGCACCCTCCAGGACTTCGGCTTCGACCTGGAGGACACCCGCCCCTTCGTCGACTGCCTGCGCGACGGCCACCCGGCCGGCGACAGCTGCCCCGCCTCGCTCGCCGTCTACCGCCGCAAGCTCGCCGAGCTCGACGGGCTGATCGGCCGGCTGGCGGACGTACGCGAGCAGGTCGCGCACCAGTTGGCGGCGGCCGAGGAGGCCGCCGGACAGGTACAGCCGCGCTGCGAGATGGCCGGCTGGGAGAGGGGAACACGATGATCCACGCCAAGGGTGTGGCCGAGGTGACCGACGCGGACTTCGCGGCGGAGGTGCTGGCCGAGCGGGACCGCCCGGTCCTGGTGGAGTTCACCGCGGACTGGTGCGGCCCCTGCCGCCAGCTGGCCCCCGTGCTCTCCGCCGTGGCGGCCGAGGAGGCCGGGCGCCTGAAGGTCGTGCAGATCGACGCGGACACCAACCCCGGCGCCGTCACGCGCTACGGGGTGCTGTCCATGCCGACCCTGCTCCTCTTCCGCGACGGCGAGCCCGTCCGGCAGCTCGTCGGCGCCCGGCCCAAGCGCCGCCTCCTCCAGGAGCTGGAGGAGGCGCTCGTCAGGGCCTGAGCCAGACCGTCGCCATCGGCGGGAGCGTCATCCGCAGGCTCCTCGCGCGGCCCTGGGCCGGGACCGGCTCCGGACACAGCGGGCGGTCGTGGTGGACGCCGCTCCCGCCGTACACCTCCCGGTCCGTGTTGAGGACCTCCCGCCACACCGGAACCTCCTCCGGCACCCCGATCCGGTAGCCGTGCCGGACCACCGGCGAGAAGTTCGACACGCACAGCAGCGGCGAGCCGTCGTTTCCGTACCTCAGGAAGGCGAACACGTTGTCGTCGGCCGCGTCCGCCTCCACCCACGCGAAGCCCTCCGGCACCGAGTCCCGCTCCCACAGCGCCGGCGCCGCCGCGTACGCCCGGTTCAGGTCGCGCACCAGCTCCCGCACCCCCCGGTGGTCCCCGGCCGCCGGGTAGGAGGAGTCCAGCACCCACCAGTCCGGCCCGTAGGTCTCCGACCACTCCGAACCCTGCGCGAACTCCTGCCCCATGAACAGCAGCTGCTTGCCCGGATGGGCCCACATGAACCCCAGGTACGCCCGGTGCGTGGCCCGCTGCTGCCACCAGTCGCCCGGCATCTTCGACACCAGCGAGCGCTTGCCGTGCACCACCTCGTCGTGGGAGATGGGCAGCACGAAGTTCTCGCTGAACGCGTACACCATCCCGAAGGTCATGTCGTGGTGGTGGTACTTGCGGTGCACCGGCTCCTTCGACACGTACCGCAGCGTGTCGTGCATCCAGCCCATGTTCCACTTCAGCCCGAAGCCCAGCCCGCCCGAGTCCGTCGGCCGCGTCACCCCGTCCCAGGCCGTGGACTCCTCCGCGATCGTCACCACGCCCGGGCAGCGCCGGTACACCGTCGCGTTCATCTCCTGGAGCAGCGCCACCGCGTCCAGGTCCTCCCGGCCGCCGTGCTCGTTCGGCGACCAGTCGCCCTCGCCGCGCGAGTAGTCCAGGTACAGCATCGAGGCCACCGCGTCCACGC
Source organism: Streptomyces katrae (assembly GCF_002028425.1). Classification (GTDB taxonomy): domain Bacteria; phylum Actinomycetota; class Actinomycetes; order Streptomycetales; family Streptomycetaceae; genus Streptomyces; species Streptomyces katrae_A. The sequence continues at coordinate 5,330,123 of NZ_CP020042.1, forward strand.
GCAGCCCGTCCACGTGGAACTCCTGGCACCAGTACACGGCGTTGGCCACCAGGAAGTTGCGGACCTCCTTGCGCCCGTAGTCGAACTCCAGCGTCCCCCAGTCCGGGTGCGCCGCCCGCCGCGGGTCCTGGTGCTCGTACAGCGGCCGCCCGTCGAACTCGGCCAGCGCCCACGCGTCGCGCGGGAAGTGCGCCGGCACCCAGTCGACGATCACCCCGATCCCGGCCCGGTGCAGCGAGTCCACCAGGAACCGGAAGTCGTCCGGGGTGCCCAGCCGCGAGGTCGGCGCGTAGAAGCCGGTGACCTGGTAGCCCCACGAGCCGCCGAAGGGGTGCTCGGCGACCGGCATGAACTCCACGTGCGTGAAGCCCAGCTCCTTGACGTACGAGGGCAGCTGCTCGGCCAGGCTGCGGTAGCTCAGCCCCGGCCGCCATGACGCCAGGTGCAGCTCGTAGACCGACATCGGCGCCTGGTGCGCCGGCCGGCCCCCGCGCGCGGCCATCCACCGCGCGTCGCCCCACTCGTACCGGGACGCCGTGACCACCGAGGCGTTGGCCGGCGGGACCTCCGCGTACCGGGCCATCGGGTCGGCGCGCAGGGTGTGGCCGCCGTCCGGGCGGGTGATGTCGTACTTGTACAGGGTCCCCTCGCCGATCCCCGGCAGGAACAGCTCCCACACCCCGGTCGAGCCCAGCGAACGCATCGGGTACGCCACGGAGTCCCAGTACGAGAAGTCCCCGGTGACCCGGACGCCCTGTGCGTTGGGCGCCCACACCGTGAACCGGGTGCCGGCCACCCCCTGGTGCTCCATGACCTGCGAGCCCAGCGCCGTCCACAGCTCCTCGTGCCGGCCCTCGCCGATCAGGTGCAGGTCCAGCTCGCCGAGGGTGGGCAGGAACCGGTACGGGTCGTGGACCTCGATCTCGTCCTTCTCGTACGCCACCAGCAGCCGGTAGTCCGGTACCCCGGTCAGCGGCAGCAGCCCGGAGAACAGCCCGTCGCCCTCGTCGAGGAGCTCGGCCCGCAGCCCCTTCGCCACGATCGTGACGGCCTTCGCGTACGGGCGCAGCACCCGGAAGGCCACCCCGCCCCGCTGGGCGCGGGCGCCCAGCAGCGCGTGCGGGTCGTGGTGGCGGCCCTCCAGCAGCCGGGCCCGTTCCCCCGGGTCCAGCGCGGGGGCCGGCCGGACCCCGTGGGGCGGGGCGGTGCGGCGGGCACGCGGGGCGCGGGGGCGCTTCGCGGCTTCCGGGACCGCTGCGGCTTCCTCGCGGACGGTCGGTGACGGCTGTCGTGCGGCGCTCACGCGAGCGGCCTCCTCGGGGGCTTCGGGTGGGGGGCGGTGCCGGGAAGGGGCGGGGGCATGCGGTGTGCGGGGCGTTCGGGCGCCGACAGCCGGCGGATCGCCGCCATCGGGACGTGCAGCCAGTCGGGGCGGTGCCGGAACTCGTAGCGGGCCTCGTACACGGCCTTGTCGGTCTCGTACGCGCGCAGCAGGACCGGGTCCTCGCGCGGGTCGCGGCCGGTGGTGCGGGCGTAGCCCTCGCAGAACGCGGCCCGGCAGGCGTCCGCCCAGGCGGGGGCGAAGGGCCGGTGCGAGCGGGCGGCGTAGTCGAAGGAGCGCAGTATCCCGGCGATGTCGCGGACGGCCGGTTCGGGCCGGCGCCGGTCGGCCAGCGGGCGGGCCGGCTCGCCCTCGAAGTCGATCAGCGCCCAGCTGCCGTCGGCGGTGCGCAGGGTCTGGCCCAGGTGCAGGTCCCCGTGGATGCGCTGGGCGGGCACCCCGGCCCCCCGCGAGGCGGCCAGGGCGTCGAAGGCGCCGCGCAGCCCGGCCTCGAAGGGCCGCAGCGCGGGCACCTCGCGGGCGGTGGCGGCCAGCCGCGCGGTCATCCCGGCGGCGAGCCGGGCCGTCTGCTCGGGACCGAGGGCCAGGGTGGGCAGGGCGTCGGCCAGGGCGCTGTGCACCTCGGCGGTGGCCCGGCCCAGGGCGTGTGCCTCGGCGGTGAAGTCGGCGCCGGCGCCGAGCCGGCGCAGGGCCAGCTGCCAGCCGTCGTCGGAACCGCGCAGGTAGGGCTGGAGCACGCCCAGGGTCAACGGTTCTCCACCGCCCGGCGCGGCCTCGTACCAGGCCACCGGGGCGGGGACGCGGGCGCAGCCGGCGGCGGCGAGGGCTCTGGGCAGCTCCAGGTCCGGGTTGATCCCGGGGCCGACCCGGCGGAACACCTTCAGGATGTACGAATCCCCGTAGATCAGCGAGGAGTTGGTCTGCTCCCCGGACAGCGGCCGGGGGGTGAGCCCGGCCTCGATCGGGGTGTGCGGGTCCCGGTCGAAGCGCAGCGGCCCCAGGGTTCCGGGGGAGCGCAGCCGCTCCAGCAGCATGGCGGCGAGCCGGGGGTCGCCCAGGGCGGCGTACACGGCCATCCCGGCGTACGGGCCGGACCGGGGGTGGCCGATCAGGGTGGGGGCGAGGGCGGGGGGCAGCGGGGACGGGCGGATGCCCAGCAGCAGTTGGTAGCAGTCCCCGTCCACGTCGAGCAGCAGGTGCAGCAGGCCCGGGACGGAGCCCGGCGGCAGCAGCTCGGCGGCCGAGACGGGCCTGAGCCGGCCGATCCCGCGTCCCTTTCCCGCGAACCAGCGTTGCGCGGGCAGCCATTCCCGCAGCATCGGTTCGAGCGGGCCGATCCCGGCGGCCGGGTCGGCCGTCAGCCGGCTCCGGGCGGATGCAGCCTCCGACATGGCGTCGCGTCCTTTCCCCGGGCCGTCACAGAATGCGCAGAGTGTCCCGGATGTGCGGCAGTTGCTTCTCCGGTAAGTGCGAGTGTCGGGTCAGGATGCTCCGTACAGGGGCGGGCGTTGACCCGTTGGAGTGCCCGCCCCGTTCCGGTGCCGCGCGGGTTCGCGCGGCCGGCCTTCGGCCGGCGCCTACTCCCGGCGCAGGCGGAACCAGTAGAAGCCGTGGCCCGCCAGGGTCAGCAGGTACGGCCATTCACCGATCGGCGGGAAGCGCACGTCACCCGTGAGCTCCACCGGTACCCGCCCGTTGAAGGACCGCAGGTCCAGCTCGGTGGGCTGCGCGAAGCGCGAGAAGTTGTGCACGCACAGCACCAGGTCGTCCCCGTACTCGCGCAGGAACGCGAGGACGGCCGGGTTGGACGAGGGCAGTTCGGTGTACGAGCCGAGTCCGAAGGCGGGGTTCACCTTGCGGATCTCGATGAGCCTGCGGGTCCAGTGCAGCAGTGAGGAGGGCGACGCCATGGCCGCCTCGACGTTGGTGACCTGGTACCCGTAGACGGGGTCCATGATGACCGGCAGGTTCAGCCTTCCCGGATCGCAGGAGGAGAAACCGGCGTTGCGGTCGGGGGTCCACTGCATCGGCGTGCGCACGCCGTCGCGGTCGCCCAGCCAGATGTTGTCGCCCATGCCGATCTCGTCGCCGTAGTAGAGGATCGGCGAGCCGGGCAGGGACAGCAGCAGGGCGGTGAACAGCTCGATCTGGTTGCGGTCGTTGTCCAGGAGCGGCGCGAGCCGGCGCCGGATGCCGATGTTGGCGCGCATCCGGGGGTCCTTGGCGTACTCGGAGTACATGTAGTCGCGCTCTTCGTCCGTGACCATTTCGAGGGTGAGCTCGTCGTGGTTGCGCAGGAAGATGCCCCACTGGCAGCGGTCCGGGATCGCCGGGGTCTTGGCCAGGATCTCCGAGACGGGATAGCGCGACTCGCGGCGCACGGCCATGAAGATGCGCGGCATGACCGGGAAGTGGAAGGCCATGTGGCACTCGTCGCCGCCGGCCGCGTAGTCCCCGAAGTAGTCCACGACGTCCTCGGGCCACTGGTTGGCCTCGGCGAGAAGGACGGTGTCCGGGTAGTGCGCGTCGATCTCCGCCCTGACCCGCTTGAGGAGCGCGTGGGTGCGGGGCAGGTTCTCGCAGTTGGTGCCCTCCTCGGCGTACAGGTAGGGCACGGCGTCGAGGCGGAAGCCGTCGATGCCGAGGTCGAGCCAGAACCGCAGCGCGGAGATGATCTCCTCCTGCACGGCCGGGTTCTCGAAGTTGAGGTCCGGCTGGTGCGAGAAGAAGCGGTGCCAGTAGTACTGCTTGCGGACCGGGTCGTAGGTCCAGTTCGAGGTCTCGGTGTCGATGAAGATGATCCGGGCGTCCTGGTACTGCTTGTCGTTGTCCGCCCACATGTAGTAGTCCCCGTAGGGCCCGTCCGGGTCCTTGCGGGACTGCTGGAACCACTCGTGCTGGTCGCTGGTGTGGTTCATGACGAAGTCGATGATCACCCGCATGCCGCGGCTGTGCGCGGCGTCCACGAACTCCACGAAGTCGGCGAGGTCTCCGAACTCGGGGAGCACGGCGGTGTAGTCGGAGACGTCGTAGCCCCCGTCGCGCAGCGGCGAGGCGAAGAACGGCGGCAGCCACAGGCAGTCGATGCCCAGCCACTGGAGGTAGTCCAGCTTCTGGGTGAGCCCCTTGAGGTCCCCGACGCCGTCGCCGTTGCTGTCGTGGAAGGAGCGGACCAGGACCTCGTAGAAGACGGCCCGCTTGAACCAGTCGGGGTCGCGGTCCTTGGCGGGGGTGTCCTCGAAGGTGTCGGGGACGGGATCGTTGATCATCATGTGGTGGGTGACCCTCCGGTGGGCGGGGACGGTCGCAGGGCGGCCAGTACGTGCGCGGGCGTGCGGCCCGGCTCCAGGCGTACGTAGTTCGCCCTGCCCCAGTGGTAGGTCTCGCCGGTGAGCTCGTCGCGCACCGCGAGGGACCCGTGCCAGTCGAGGCCGAGTACCGGCATGTCCAACGAGACCGTCGCCTCCTGGGTGTGGTGCGGGTCGAGGTTGACGACCACCAGTACGGAATTTCCTCCCGCGTGCTTCGAATAGGCGATCACCTGTTCGTTGTCGGTCGCGTGGAAGTGGATGTCCCGTAGCTGCTGGAGGGCCGGGTTGCGCCGGCGCAGCCGGTTCAGGGCCGTGATCAGCGGGGCGATGGAACGGCCCTCGCGGTCGGCCGCCGCCCAGTCGCGGGGGCGCAGTTCGTACTTCTCGGAGTTCAGGTACTCCTCGCTGCCCTCGCGCACCGGCTCGTTCTCGCACAGCTCGTAGCCGGCGTAGACGCCCCAGGTGGGGGAGAGGGTGGCGGCGAGGACCGCGCGGACCTCGAAGGCGGGGCGGCCGCCCTTCTGGAGGTACTCGTGGAGGATGTCGGGCGTGTTGACGAAGAAGTTCGGCCGCATCACGGAGGCCGAACGGGTCCCGGACAGCTCGGTCAGGTACTCGGTCAGCTCGGCCTTGGTGTTGCGCCAGGTGAAGTACGTGTACGACTGCTGGAAGCCGACCGAGGCGAGCGCGCGCATCATCGCGGGCCGGGTGAAGGCCTCCGCCAGGAAGATCACGTCGGGATCGCTCTTGTTGATGTCCGCGATCACCTTCTGCCAGAAGACGACCGGCTTGGTGTGCGGGTTGTCGACGCGGAAGATCCGGACCCCGTGGTCCATCCAGTGGCGCAGGATCCGGCAGGTCTCCTCCACGATCCCGGCCATGTCGTTGTCGAAGTGGACCGGGTAGATGTCCTGGTACTTCTTCGGCGGGTTCTCGGCGTAGGCGATCGTCCCGTCGGCCCGGTGGCGGAACCACTCCGGGTGCTTCTCCACCCAGGGGTGGTCCGGGGAGCACTGGAGGGCGAAGTCCAGGGCGATCTCCATCCGCAGCTCACGGGCGCGCGCCACGAAGGCGTCGAAGTCCTCCAGCGTCCCGAGGTCCGGGTGGACGGCGTCGTGCCCGCCCTCCGGGGAACCGATGGCCCACGGCACTCCGGGATCCCAACTACCCGCTGACAGCGTGTTGTTGGGGCCCTTGCGGAAGGTCGACCCGATCGGGTGGATCGGCGGCAGGTACACCACGTCGAACCCCATCGCGGCGATGGCCGGAAGCCGGTCGGCGGCGGTCCGGAAGGTGCCGCTGACAGGGGCCGAGCCGGGCTCCACCACCGCTCCCTCGGAGCGGGGGAACATCTCGTACCAGGAGCCGAAGAGGGCCCGCTTGCGCTCGACCAGCAGCGGCAGCGCCTTCGCGGAGGTCACCAGCTCCCGGTACGGGCGCCGGGCCAGCGCCGCGTCGACGGCCGGGGCGAGCGCCGCCGCGTGGCGCGCCTCCACGGTCAGGTCCTCGTTGCGCATCGCATCGGCCGCGGCCAGCACGGCCTCGCGCCCGTCGCGCTTGGGAACCTTCGCGGCCGCCCGCTCGTAGAGCTCGGCGCCTTCCAGGAACAGCAGCCCGGTGTCGATGCCCGCCGGGACCTTGACCGCGGCATGGGCCCGCCAGGTGGCGACCGGATCGCTCCACGCCTCGACGGTGTACGTCCACCTCCCCTCGACCTCGGCGGACACCCGGGCACACCAGCGGTCGGTACCGGGGGCCAGCTCGCGCATCGGCACCGGCGGGCGCAGCCGCCCGCTCGGATCGCGCAGGACCACATGGGCGGAAACGGCGTCGTGACCCTCCCGGAACACGGTGGCGGAAATCTCGAAGACCTCGTCCACCACCGCTTTGGCGGGTCTGGCGCCGCAGTCGACGGCGGGGAGGACGTCCAGCACGGGAATGCGACCGATCATGATGGGATCACCTGGGGGCAGTTCGCAGGGCTCGGTGACGGGCCGGCCGGGACCGCGGCCGGTAGTGCACGCTCTGTTCGCTCTGTTTCTAGCCGCTCGGAAGACGGCTGGGCTGCGGGCATGGCCGCTCCTGTCCGCGTTCACTCGGGTGGCGGGAGAAGGTCGGGGGTTTGCCGTGCGCGTACCGCGTGTACCCGCTGAGCCCTTCCCAATCCTCCAGCGCCCAATCCGTGCTGTGGGTCAACTACTCGTACGTAGGGAGCGCCCCATTCCCCAAGGGGCCGCTCGACATCGGTCGAGGCTCCGTCAAGTCGGCGAGGACCAGGTGACGTCCAACGTGTCACCCCTTCCACCCTCGTCCCGCTGACCCCCTCACTCCCCATGCGCACGCCCCGCACCGCAGCGCGGGCGCTGGCCGCACACCCCTCGGACTGACGGTGTTTCAGCACTTCGGAAGGGGTCACCCGGGCGCCTGATCCGCGCGAGAATGCGCGGCATGGGCCTGACCGAGCAGCTCGTGCATCCCGACCCCCGGCAGCGCGCGGAAGCCGCGAGACGGGTGAGCGGGGCGGTGTGGGACCCCGGGGCGGAGGCGGAACTGGCCGGGGTGCTCGTCGAGGCCGCCTGCGCCGAGGAGGACCCCGGCGCCCTGGAGGCCCAGACCGGCGCGCTCGTCGCCGTCGAAGGCGGGATCAGCGACCTCGGGCTCCAGCGGCTCGGGCTGGTCTGGCCCGCGCCGCCCGTGCTGGAACGGCTCCTCGCCCGGGCCGGCCGGCTCCAGGTCTCCGCGCCCGTCACCCCCGGCGGGGCCGCCACCCTCGCCGTGGTGCGCTGCCTGCGCGGGGCACCCCGTACCGGGTCGCGGCTGCGCACCCCCGGCGGGGCGTGGGTGGTCCTGGAACGGATCGAGCTCTACGGGCGGGCCGTCGACCGGCTCGACGCCGGCAGCACCGCCCGGGTCCTGCTGTCCGGGGCCGGGGCGCGCGGGCTGGAGGAGTGGGACCGGCTCGAAGCCGACCCCCGCGCGCGCGACTGCGTCCGCCGGATGGGCGACCCCGACCCGCGGGTACGGCGCCTGGCGGCGGAGGAGGCCGCCGACTGGCCCGACGCCTGGGACGGGGACGACGGCCGCCGGCTGTGCACCGCCCTGGCCCGCGCCGCCGTCACCGAGACCGACCCCGAGGCGCGCGAGGGAGAGCTGTACGCCCTGCTGCGGCTCGGCCACTTCGCCTCCGCGGCCGTCCTGACCCTGCTGCGCGGCCTCGAACGCCGCCTCGTTCCGCCCCCGCTGCGCCCCTACCTGGACGACCTGTTGGACGAACGGCCACCCGGCGACCGGGTCCGGCAGTAGCCTTCCGGGGGCGTTGCGTGCCTGCACAGCGTGGTGCGGCCGCTCCGATCCGTCATCCCCTGCGAAGGTGGAACACGTGAAGGCTATCCGTCGATTCACCGTGCGCCCCGTCCTCCCCGAGCCCCTCATGCCACTCGCCGAACTCGCGCGCAACCTGCGCTGGTCGTGGCATACGGAAACCCGCGAACTCTTCCAATCCGTCGACCCCGAGGGCTGGCGGGCCGCCGGCGGCGACCCCGTCCGACTGCTCGGCTCCGTCTCCGCCGCCCGGCTCTCCGAACTCGCCGCCGACCGGCGCTTCCTGCGCCGGCTCGCCGTCGCCGTCGCCGACCTCGACGACTACCTCCACGGCGGCAGGTGGTACCAGACCCACGAGAACAACGGCGGCCTCCCCGCCGCCATCGCCTACTTCTCCCCCGAATTCGGCATCACCGCAGCCCTTCCCCAGTACTCCGGCGGACTCGGGATCCTGGCCGGCGACCACCTCAAGGCCGCCAGCGACCTCGGCGTCCCCATCGTCGGCGTCGGCCTGCTCTACCGGCACGGCTACTTCCGCCAGTCCCTCTCCCGCGACGGCTGGCAGCAGGAGCACTACCCGGTCCTCGACCCCCAGGAGCTGCCCCTCAGCCTGCTCCGCCAGGAGGACGGCACCCCCGCCCGCGTCACCCTCGCCCTCCCCGGCGGCCGGTCGTTGCACGCGCACATCTGGCAGGCCCGCGTCGGCCGCGTCCCGCTGCTCCTGCTCGACTCCGACGTCGAGGACAACGACGCCGGCGCCCGCGAGGTGACCGACCGCCTCTACGGCGGCGGCAGCGACCACCGCCTCCTCCAGGAGATGCTGCTCGGCATCGGCGGCGTCCGGGCCGTCCGCGCCTACTGCCGCATCACCGGCCACCCCGCCCCCGAGGTCTTCCACACCAACGAGGGACACGCCGGCTTCCTCGGCCTCGAACGCATAAGGGAACTGGAAGGGGAGCGCGGCCTCGGCTTCGAGGCCGCCGTCGAAGCCGTCCGCGCCGGGACCGTCTTCACCACCCACACCCCCGTCCCCGCCGGCATCGACCGCTTCGAGCGCTCCCTGGTCGCCCGCCACTTCGGCGACGGCGGCGAACTCGCCGGCCTGCCCGTCGACCGGATCCTGGAACTCGGCGCCGAGTCCTACCCCGGCGGCGACCCCGGGGTCTTCAACATGGCCGTCATGGGCCTGCGCCTCGCCCAGCGCGCCAACGGGGTCTCCACCCTCCACGGCGCGGTCAGCCGCGGCATGTTCGCCGGGCTCTGGCCGGGCTTCGACGCGGCCGACGTGCCCATCACCTCCGTGACCAACGGGGTGCACGCCCCGACCTGGGTCGCCCCCGAGGTGATGCGGCTCGGCACCCGTCAGATCGGCGCCGGGCGTACCGAGGACGCCCTCGCCGTCGGCGGCTCCACCCGCTGGGACGCCGTCGCGCAGATCGCCGACCAGGACGTGTGGGACGTACGGCGCTCCCTGCGCGAGCAACTCGTCCAGGAGGTGCGCGACCGGCTGCGCGCCTCCTGGAAGCAGCGCGGTGCCGCCGACGCCGAACTCGGCTGGGTGGACGGCGTCCTCGACCCGGACGTGCTCACCATCGGCTTCGCCCGCCGCGTCCCCTCGTACAAGCGGCTCACGCTGATGCTGCGCGACCCCGATCGGCTGCGCGCCCTGCTGCTGGACCCCGACCGCCCGGTGCAGATCGTCGTCGCGGGCAAGGCGCACCCGGCGGACGACGGCGGCAAGCGGCTCGTCCAGGAGCTGGTGCGCTTCTCGGACGACCCGCGCGTGCGCCACCGGATCGTCTTCCTGCCGGACTACGGCATGGCCATGGCGCAGAAGCTGTACCCGGGCTGCGACGTCTGGCTCAACAACCCGCTGCGGCCGCTGGAGGCCTGCGGGACCAGCGGGATGAAGGCCGCGCTCAACGGCTGCCTCAACCTGTCCGTCCTGGACGGCTGGTGGGACGAGTGGTTCGAGCCCGACTTCGGCTGGGCCATCCCCACCGCCGACGGCCTCGGCACGGACGAGGAGCGGCGCGACGACCTGGAGGCGGCCGCCCTCTACGAGCTGATCGAGAACCGGGTGGCCCCCCGCTTCTACGACCGGTCGGGCCGCAGCGGGCTGCCCGACCGGTGGATCGAGATGGTCCGGCGCACCCTGGTGTCCCTGGGCCCGAAGGTGCTCGCGGGGCGGATGGTACGGGAGTACGTGGAACGGATCTACGCCCCCGCCGCGCTCTCCCACCGCGCCCTGACCGCCGACGCGGCCCGGGACCTGGCCTGGTGGAAGGGCCGGATCCGGGCGGCCTGGCCGAGGGTCGCCGTCGAGCACGTGGAGGCCGTCGCCGCGACGCCGGTGGGCGGTACCGCCGAGCTGGGGGCCACCCTCACGCTGCGGGTGCGGGTGGCGCTGGACGCGCTCGCGCCGGAGGACGTGGAGGTGCAGGCCGTCGCGGGACGGGTGGACGCCCAGGACGTGATCAAGGACGGGCGGGCCTTCCCGCTCAAGCCCTCCGCCGGTCCCGACCTGGAGGGGCGCTGGGTGTACGAGGGCCCGCTCGCCCTCGACCGGACGGGGCCCTTCGGCTACACGGTACGGGTGCTGCCCACGCACCCGCTGCTGGCGACCCCGGCCGAACTGGGCCTGGTCGCGGGCCCGGTGGTGGACGCCGAACGGGCGGGCGGCGTCCTGCTGCGGTGAGGGCCGGGTGGTGAGGCCCGGGCGGTGACAGCCGGGTGGTGACGGCCGGGGGTACGGCCGGGTGGTGAGGCCCGGGTGGTGAGGGCCGGGCCTCGCCGCCCGGGGGTCAGGGGGCGGGCGGCGGGTCCACCAGCCGGCCGTCCTCGACCAGCATCCCGGCCCGCTTGAGGGTCCGCAGGTTCGGGATCACCTCCACCTGCCCGATGCCCGGCACCGCGCCGATCCGCTCGGTCAGGTACGTGTACAGCGCGTCGGTGTCCCGGCACAGCACCACGGCCAGCAGGTTCGCCGCCCCGGTGATGGCCGCCGCGAACGGCACCTCCGGATGGCCCGCCAGCGCGGCCCCCACCTCCGCCAGCCGGGCCGGCGGCACGGTCAGCAGCAGGGAGGTGTCCGTCTCGAAGCCCAGGTGCTCGGGGATGATCTCCACGTCGAAGAAGACCGCCCCGCGCTCCCGCAGCCGCTCCAGCCGGCGCCGGGCCGTGGACTCCGACAGCCCCGAGGCCTTGGCCAGTTCCGGGTAGCCCGCCCGGCCGTCCCGCCGCAGCACCCCCAGCAGTGCCAGCTCGGCCTCGTCGAGGGTGTAGCGTGCCTGCCCGTACTCCGGCGCGAGCGGCGGCGGGCGCAGGGCGGCCACCTGGTCCGGGCGCAGCCCCTCCAGCCCCGCCCAGACCCCGGGGCCGCCGATGTACTTGCGCAGGACGGTGTGCGCGCTGATGGCCGTCACCCGCCGGGTGCGGGGCAGCTTCTCCAGGAGCAGGGCGTCGCGGTCCTCCCGGGTCCGGGCCCGGGTCATGCAGTGGATCTCCGTACCGCCCGAGTTCAGCGACACCCACGCGATGTCCGGCCGCCGGGCCAGCGCCTCGGCCACCGCGACCGCCGCGTCGGGTGCGCACTGCACGCGCAGCCAGGACTCGAACAGCCCGACCCGGCTCCCGACGGGCAGTCCGACGACCCGCAGCAGGCCGTTGCCGCGCAGCCGGTGGTAGCGCCGCACCACGGTCTGGTCGGAGACCTCCAGCACCTCCGCGAGCCGGCTGAAGGGCGCCCGCCCGTCGATGGACAGGGCGTGCGCGAGGAGCCGGTCGAAGGCGTCCAGCTCGGTGGGGCGGTTTCCGGCCCGGAGTGTGGGATGCATGGTTTCCATCATTCCAGGCGCCTCGATAACGGGAATTCTGCGGAAGGGACCTTCCGGGTGGGTGATTCGGGGACCCACTGCCACGGTGGGGCGACCACAGCGAAGATCCCGCCGGGCACCGACGACCCCGGCTCGGAAGAACCAAGAGGAGAAGACCCATGCGCAAATGGCTGCCGCTGACGGCGGTGTGCATCGGGGCGTTCATGCTCCTGGTCGACGTCACGATCGTGACCGTCGCCCTCCCGGACATGGCCGCCGACATGCACACAGGCTTCTCGGGGCTCCAGTGGGTGATGGACATCTACGCCCTCGCCCTCGCCGCCCTGCTGCTCGGCTCGGGCTCGCTCGCCGACCGGATCGGCCGCCGCCGGGTCTACCTCGGCGGGCTCGTGCTCTTCGCCGGCGCCTCCCTCGTCTGCGGCCTGGCCGACGGGCCGGGGGCGCTGATCGCGTTCCGTGCCGTCCAGGGCATCGGCGGCGCGGCGATGGCCGCCACGTCCATGGCCCTGCTCAGCGCCTCCTACCAGGGCCGCGACCGGGGGATCGCCTTCGGCGTCTGGGGCGCGGTCAACGGTGCCGCCGCGGCGGCCGGGCCGATCGTCGGCGGGCTGCTCACCGAGCACTTCGGCTGGCGCTGGATCTTCTTCATCAACCTGCCGCTGTGCGCCCTGGCGGTGTTCGTGACCCTCAGGGCGGTGGCGGAGTCCCGCGACCCGCGCGCCCAGGGGCTGGACCTGCCCGGCATGGCCACCTTCACCGTGGGGGCCGGGGCCCTGACGTACGCGCTGATCCGGGCCGGTGAGGACGGCTGGACCTCGCCCGCCGCCCTGGGGCTGTTCGCCCTGGCTGCGGTGGCGTTCGCCGCCTTCGTCCTCGTCGAGCTGCGCGGCTCCCGCCCGATGCTGGACCTCTCGCTCTTCCGCAGCCCGGCCTTCGCGGCGGTCATGACCGCGGGACTGCTGACTTCCGGGGCGGCGTTCTCGTACCTGATGTACGTCTCCCTGTGGCTGCAGTCCGCCGAGGGGATGACCCCGGTGGGCGCCGGTCTGGCGCTGGTGCCGATGAGCCTGGCGGCCTTCGTCGTCGCGGCGGTGGCCGGGCGGCTGCTGCACGGGGTCTCCGCACGGCTGACCATCGGCGGCGGACTGCTGCTGATCGGCGCGGGCGCGCTGCTCCAGGCCTGGATGCTGGACGCGGGCGACAGCTGGCCCGCGCTGGTGCCGGGGCTGGCGCTGACCGGGGTCGGCGTGGGCGTCTCGATGCCGGCGCTGGCGGCCACCGCCATGGGGGCGGTGCCGCCGGCCCGGGCGGGCATGGCCGGCGGTGTGCTGAACACCTCGCGGCAGCTGGGTACGGCCCTGGGCATCGCGGTGCTGGGCGGGGTGTTCCACGCCGGGCTGAGGGACGGGCTCGCCGGCCGGCCGGCGAGCACCGCCGACGCGCTGGCCTCCGGCGGGGCGGGGCGGCTGCTGGCCTCCGTGCCGGGGGCGCGGGCGTGGGTGGATGCGGCGTTCGCGAGCGGGCTGCGGGAGGCGTTCGTGGTCTCGGGGGCGCTGGGCCTGGCCGGAGGCCTGGTGGTCCTCCTCCTGATCCGCCGCCCGACGGCGCCCGCCGCCCCGTCCGGGGCGGCCGTCCCGGCCCAGGCGCAGCGCGTTTCCAGCCCCGCCGGCGACTGAGGCGCGGGGTCCGGGGCGGCCCCCGGAGAACGGGTGAAGGGCGGGGCGGGGAGGCGGCCCCGCGCGGCGGACCAGGAGGGTGAACCTCCGAACACCTGGCGCATGGCGCCACTGCGGAGCCCCCGCCGACTCCTAGGCTGCCCCGCGGACCCCCGCCCCGCGAGAAACGGACCCCGCCATGCGCCTGCGCCCCACCGCGACCGCCGCCGCCACGCTCCTCGCCTCCGCCGCCCTCGTCCTGCCCACCGCGGGCCAGGCCCTGGCCAACGGCCACGACGACCTCGGCGAGATCCATTACCGGCTCCCGGACGACGACGGCAGCCGGACCATCGAGCCGGCCGACAACGACACCTGCTACCGGCTGACGGGCACCGGCCGCGACCGCGCGGCCTACGCGGTGTGGAACGAGACCGATTCGCTGGTCCTCGTCTTCCGCGACGAGAGCTGCGGCGGCGAGGCCCAGGAGGTGCTGCGGCCGGGCGAGCGCGCGCACGACCTGAACGCCCGCTCGGTCTACCTCAAGCCGACCGACGACGACCACCACCACGGCCGCCACGACCGCGACGACGACTGGGGCGACGAGGACCGTGCCCGGCCCCGCCAGGAGCGCGGCAAGGACCGCGTCGTCTTCGACAAGGCCTTCCTCGACGCGGCCTTCCGCTCGATCGGCTGACCCGCAGCAGCACATGGAACAGGGCCGCCCGGGGAGGTTTCCTCCCGGGCGGCCCCGTGGTTTCAGCGGTTCAGCCGTGGTTCACTCCCTGCCCCGAGGGGTCAGAAGGTGAGCTTCCAGCTGTCGATCTTGCCCGTGTCCAGGCTGGCGTTGTCGTTGACGCGCAGCTTCCAGACGCCGTTGGCGACCTCGGAGGAGGCGTCGACGGTGTAGCTCTTGATGATGTTGTCGGCGCTGCCGCCCGAGCGGTTGTGCAGGTTGTAGACGCTGCCGTCAGGCGCCACCAGGTCGACCTTCAGGTCGCCGATGTAGGTGTGCAGGATGTTGACGTCCACCTTGAGGGTGGACGGCGCGTTGCCCGAGCGGGTGACGGTGATCGGGGACTCGACCGTGGCGTTGTCGTTGATCGCGTAGTCGGTCGTGTTCTCGAACACGTTCTGCTGCGCGGTCCCGACGGTCCAGGTGAAGGACGCGGTGCCCGTCTTGCTCGCCGAGTCGGTGACGGTCACGGTCACGTTGGACGTGCCCGCGGTGGTCGCCGTACCGGAGATCAGACCGGTGGAGGAGTTGATCGACAGGCCGGCCGGCAGGCCGGTCGCCGAGTAGGTCAGGGCGCCCGCGTTGGTGCTGGTCGCCTGGACCTGGAGGCTCACCGGGGTGTTGATCACGGTGGTCTGGTTCGGGATCGCGGTGACGGTGACCCCGTCGTTGATGCGCGGGCCGACGTTGATGGCGGCCCAGGCGTTGGCCACGTTGTTGTACGTGGCCGAGCCGGCGCCGTACAGGTCGGCGGCGGCCTTCAGGGTCTGGACGCGGGCGTCGGCGTAGTTGGTGGTCGACTTGAAGTAGCCCACCGTCAGCGCGCGGAACCAGATCTTCGCGGCGGCGTCACGGCCGATCGCGGTGACCGGGAGGCCGTCGGAGGTCGGCGAGTTGTAGCTCACGCCGTTGATGACCTTGGCGCCGGAGCCCTCGGAGGCCAGGTAGAACCAGTGGTTCGCCGGACCCGAGGAGTAGTGGACGTCGATCGAGCTGATGCCGGAGTACCAGGCGTCCTTGGACGCGCCGTCCTTGCTCGGCTTGTCCATGTAGCGCAGCGGGGTGCCGTCGCCGTTGATGTCGATCTTCTCGCCGACGAGGTAGTCGCCGACGTCGGCCGGGTTGTTGGCCCAGAACTCGACGGCCGCGGCCATGATGTCGGAGGTGGCCTCGTTCAGACCGCCGGGCTCACCGCTGTAGGTCATGTTGCCGGTGACCGAGGTCAGACCGTGGGTCATCTCGTGCGCGGCCACGTCGATGGAGGTGAGGGGCTTGTTGTTGCCCTCGCCGTCACCGTAGGTCATGCAGAAGCAGGAGTCGTCCCAGAAGGCGTTCACGTACGCGTTGCCGTAGTGGAC
Organism: Streptomyces katrae; assembly: GCF_002028425.1. Taxonomy (GTDB): domain Bacteria; phylum Actinomycetota; class Actinomycetes; order Streptomycetales; family Streptomycetaceae; genus Streptomyces; species Streptomyces katrae_A. Next base: position 5,345,679 of record NZ_CP020042.1, read on the forward strand.
CCGGCTGTACGGGGCCACGCCGTCGTTGCGCAGGCCGTTGCGGCCGTGGACGTTCTTGTAGTAGTCCCAGGTCAGCTGGGCGCCGTAGGCGGCGTCCGCGCCGGCCGTCTCCTTGTTGGAGGGCAGGCCGTTGCCCCAGACGTCGGTGGTCTTGCTGAACAGCGTGCCGGTGCCGGACGAACCACCGTTGAGGTTGTACGTCTTGTGGCCGCCGCGGGTGCCGTCGGTCAGCGTGTAGTTGCTGCCGGACAGGGTGGTGCCGAGGGTGACCTGGCCGCTGTACTGCGTGTTGCCCGTGCCGGTCTCGACGGACTGCCACTGGCTGATCTTCGCGCCGGTCTTGGCGTTGGTGATCACGTGCAGCCGGCTCGGGGTGCCGTCGTCCTGGAGCCCGCCGACGACCGTCTCGTAGGCGAGGACCGGAACGCCGTCCGCGGCCCAGATCACCTTGCGGGCGCCCTTGTCGGCCTTGGACTGCTTGGAGCCCTCGGAGTTGGCGGCGGCGACCGCCTGGCCCTCCGCGTCGGCCGCGCTGACCGTGGCGTTGGTGTCGGAGACCTTGATCTCGTGCTGAGTCGCCTTGGTGACGCTCTTGGTCACCCCGCCCTTCGCGTGGACGGTCAGGTCACCGCCGAGCACCGGCAGACCGTCGTAGGTCCGCTCGTAGGTGGTGTGGGTGGTGCCGTCGGCGTCCTTGACCACATCGCGGACGATCAGCTTCTCACCGCTGCCGAGGCCGAGCGCCTTGGCGGCCTGCGCGGTGGTCGAGTTGGCCTCGCTGATGAGCGTCGCACGCTCCGAAGCGCTGAGTACGACATTGGCCGCGCCCGGGTTGGGCTGGGCGGCCGTGCGGGTCTGCGACGCGGTGGCGTCGGCGGCGGCGGTGGCGGTACCGGCCTGCATACCTACGGCGACCAGGGCCGCCGCGGCTACGAGTGCGCCGGCCGCGGTGGCACGCCGCTGGGGGGTGGGACTCAACGCAGACTCCTTCTGCAAGGGGGGTTCCGGATGGCTGGGTGGGCCACCGGGCAGATCAGGGCTGTGCGATGAACGGATCAGAGCGTGACAGCTGGAGTGTCCAATGTCAGGGCCACATCAAAAGGTTGGCTGGAAACGGTTCGTTGTCCGAAGAGACGTATCCGGTATCCGAACCATTCACCTTCGCGTGCGAAGGAACTCCGGATGCGGTGGAACGGTTGGTACCGGTTGCTAACCCTTGGGTAACAAGAGGCCCCGTTCACCCAAACGGCATTTACCGTACGGGTGTTTGTCGTACTGTTTCCCGGTGCGACAGATGTTCGTTGCCCGGGGAAGCAGCGGACATGCGCCAGCGACATAGACCACGTGCCAGGGGGGCCCATGAGGCATGTCCATTTTCCTGCGCAAAGAGTGGCCGCGGCGGCCGGTGGTTCGGACGGGCCCCAGGACGCCCCCGCGCGGCGCATCGGTGACAAGGCCCGCTGGTACCTGCCCGCCGCCGTGGGTGCCGACTTCGCCGGCGCTGCCGTGCCCGTCGGCCTGGTCTTCGACGCGGCGCAGCAGGCCAGGCCCGTGTACTGCGCCCTCGGTGCGGCCCTCGCCTGGGCCGGCGTACAGGCCCTGCGGCGACGTTACGCCACCCGGGCCCTCGGAGAATCCCGCGGAGTGCTGCCCGTCGTCCACGACTGGCTGATTCTCATCGGCGTCCTGGCCGTCGTCCGCGTGCTCACCGGGGAGAGCACGCCCCGGCTGGCCGCCCTCGGCGCACTGCTGCCCGCCCTCCTGGTCACCGTCGCCTGCCGCAAACTGACCTACCGTCACCTCCACGCCGCCCGCCGCGAGGCCCAGGCCGTCAGCCGGGTCCTGGTCGTCGGCGAACCGGCGGCGGCCGACCACGTCATCGCCCACCTCGCGGCGCGCACCGACCACCCCTACGTGGTCGTCGGCGTGTGCCCGGTCGGCGAGGGCGCCCCCGAAGGCGGCGTGCCCGTCGCGGCCCGGCTCGGCGCCCGGATGCCCGAGGCCCCGACCGAGGACCCGGCCGCCGTGCTCGGCGCCGTCCGCAGCCACCACGCCGACCTGGTGCTGGTGGTGCCCGGGGCGCGGATCGCGGGGGAGCGGCTGCGCCGGGTGGCGTGGGCGCTGCACGACGAGGGACTGGAGATGGCGGTCTTCCCCGGCCTGGTGGAGGTCTCCGTCAAGCGGCTGGAGACCCTGTCCGCCGGCGGGCTCGCCGTGCTGCGGGTCGCCCCGCCCGTGCGCCGGGGGGCCCAGCCCCTGCTCAAGTCGGCGCTCGACCGGGTGGCGGCCGCGGCCGGACTGCTCCTGCTGTCACCGCTGTTCCTCGGGCTGGTGCTCGCCATCCGCCTCGGCTCGCGCGGCCCGGCCTTCTACAGCCAGCGCCGGATCGGGCGCGACGGGGTCCCGTTCGTCATGTGGAAGTTCCGCACCATGGTGGAGGACGCCGACCGGCTCAAGGCCGAGCTGTCGGCGTCCAACGAGAACGACGGGCTGATGTTCAAGATGCGCCGCGACCCCCGGGTGACCCGGGTGGGCCGGCTGCTGCGCCGCACCTCGCTGGACGAACTGCCCCAGCTGTACAACGTGCTGACGGGCAGCATGTCCCTGGTCGGCCCGCGGCCGCCGCTGCCCGAGGAGGTGGCGCAGTACGACGAGGTCGAGCTGCGCCGGCTCACCGTGCGGCCCGGGATGACGGGGCTGTGGCAGATCAGCGGACGCTCCGACCTCTCCTGGGACGAAACGATTCAGCTCGATCTCCAGTACGTGGACAACTGGTCCTTCACCAGCGACGTCGACGTCATGGGCCGTACCCTCCGCGCCGTCGTCGACGGTCGCGGAGCGTACTGAGGGGCCGGCGGCGTTGACGTCAGTTCTGCTCCAGCCACCACCGGTAGGTGGAGGCGATGCCCTCGCGCAGCCCGATGCCGGGCTTCCAGCCCAGCGCGTTCAGGCGGGACACGTCGAGCAGCTTGCGCGGGGTGCCGTCCGGCTTGGAGGTGTCCCAGGCGAGCCGGCCCTCGAAGCCGGTCACCTCGGCGACCGTCTCGGCCAGCGCCCTGATGGTCAGGTCCTCGCCGCAGCCGATGTTGACGGGCTCGTCCCCGTCGTAGCGCTCCAGCAGCACCGCGCAGGCGGCCGCCAGGTCGTCCACGTGCAGGAACTCGCGGCGCGGGGTGCCGCTGCCCCACAGGGTGACCTCGTCGCGGCCCTCGGCGGCGGCCTCGTGGAAACGCCGGATGAGCGCGGGCAGCACGTGCGAGGACTCGAGGTCGAAGTTGTCCCCGGGGCCGTAGAGGTTGGTGGGCATGGCGGAGATGTAGGAGGCGCCGTACTGCTTGCGGTACGACTGGACCTGCACGATGCCCGCGATCTTCGCCAGGGCGTAGGCCTCGTTGGTCGGCTCCAGCGGTCCGGTCAGGAGGGCGTCCTCCGTGATGGGCTGCGGGGCGAGCTTGGGGTAGATGCAGGAGGAGCCCAGGAACAGCAGCCGGCCCACACCCGCGGCGTGCGCGCCGCCGATGACGCTGAGCTGGATCCTGAGGTTGTCCTCCAGAAACTGCACCGGGTAGGTGCTGTTGGCCATGATCCCGCCGACCTTGGCGGCGGCCAGTACCACGGCGTCGGGACGGACGTCCCTCAGGTACGCCTCCGTCGCGGCGGCGTCGCGCAGGTCGAGGTCGGCGCGGCCGCGGGTGAGCACCTCGTGCCCGTCGGCGGTCAGGCGGCGGACGACCGCGGAGCCCACCAGGCCGCGGTGTCCGGCGACGAAGACGCGGGCGTGCGGGGGCAGGAGCGGCTGCGGATTAGTCATACCGCCGATGATGCCAGTCCGCCGCGGCGGGCCGGTGCGGGCTTAGGGTGTCCCACCCGCCCCACAGACCACACACCGAGGCGAAGCCTCACAAAGAACAGCAACAACGGACCCCAGGGGGACCCATGGGCAAGACCGCACTGATCACCGGCGTCACCGGACAGGACGGCTCGTACCTCGCCGAGCTCCTGCTCTCGAAGGGCTACACGGTGCACGGGCTCGTGCGGCGGTCCTCCAGCTTCAACACGGAGCGGATCGACCACGTCTACCAGGACCCGCAGACGGCGAACCGTTCCTTCGTCCTGCACCACGCCGACCTCTCCGACGGCGTCGCCCTGGTGAACCTGCTGCGCGACATACGCCCCGACGAGGTCTACAACCTCGGCGCCCAGTCCCATGTCCGGGTCTCCTTCGACGCCCCCCTCTACACGGGCGACGTCACCGGCCTCGGCGCGCTGCGGCTGCTGGAGGCCATCCGGGCCAGCGGCGTCGACACCCGGATCTACCAGGCCTCGTCCTCGGAGATGTACGGCTCCACCCCGCCCCCGCAGAACGAGGACACCCCCTTCCACCCGCGCAGCCCCTACGGCGCGGCGAAGGTCTTCGCGTACTGGACGACGGTCAACTACCGCGAGGCGTACGACATGTTCGCCGTCAACGGGATCCTCTTCAACCACGAGTCCCCGCGCCGCGGCGAGACCTTCGTGACCCGCAAGATCACCCGTGCGGTCGCCCGGATCAAGGCCGGCCTCCAGGACCACCTCTACCTCGGCAACCTCGACGCCGTCCGCGACTGGGGGTACGCCCCCGAGTACGTGGAGGCCATGTGGCGCATGCTCCAGCAGGACGAGCCGACCGACTACGTGGTCGCCACCGGAGTCGCCGCCACCGTACGGGAGTTCGTCGAGTCCTCCTTCACCCACGCCGGCCTCGACTGGAACGAGCACGTCCGCTACGACCCCAAGTACGAGCGCCCCAGCGAGGTCGACGCCCTCATCGGCGACGCCTCCAAGGCGCGCGAGATCCTCGGCTGGAAGCCGACGGTCCTCGTGCCCGAACTGGCCCGCATCATGGTCGACGCGGACGTCCGGCAGGTCGAGGACCAACTGGCGGGCGCCACCGTACGCATCGACCGCTGAGGCCGTATCCTTCGCCTACGATTCGCCTACGATTTGCCGTGTCCCGGTCATGTCTGCGTTGTTCCGCGGCTCTGACCGGGGCCAACCTGCCGTATGTCGGCGTGGACTCCTCCGAACCGGCCCCCGTTGACCCCAAGTTGGTATGCAGTGGGTCAAGTGAGGTGACCGGGACGTCACCCGAGTCCTAGTCTGCGTCGGATACACACGGCTGTTCGTACAGTTCCAGCCATCAGACCGGGCGATTGCCCTGGGGGGCTCATGCGTAGATCCAGAGGGCTGACTGCTGCCCTCGTCCTGTCACTGGCCGGCGCCGGCGCCGGCATGGGGGTGGTGCTGATGCCCTCGGCATCGGCCCTGACGCTGCCAGTGGCCTTCACCGCCGACGAACTGCCCACCTGGCAGCCGGACGGCGTCGTCTTCGCCATGGCCCAGGCGAACGGCACCGTCTTCGCCGGCGGCACCTTCTCGGCCGTCCGCCCGCCCGACGGCGCCGCGGGCACCGAGCAGGAGGCCGTGAACTTCGTGGCGCTCGACGCCGCCACCGGCAACCCCACCGCCTGCAAGCTGGCCTTCACCGTCGGCGACGGCACCGCGACCGTCCGGGCGCTGACCGTCTCCAAGGACGGCAAGACCCTCTACGCGGGCGGCTACTTCGGCGCAGTCAACGGCACCCCGGTCTCCAGCCTCGCGGCCGTCGACATCGAGACCTGCACCCCCAAGGCCTCCTTCCACCCCGCCGTCCCCGCCACCGTGCGCGCGCTCGACGTCACCGACGACACCCTCTACATCGGCGGCGACTTCGCCACCGTCGAGGGCCAGACCCGCGAGCGGTTCGCCGCGGTCGACGCCGCCTCCGGCGCCCTCAAGCCCTTCACCGCCAACGCGGACGAGCCGGGCCGGGCCGTCAAGGTCAGCAACGACGGCAAGAACGTCCTCCTCGGCGGCGACTTCTTCACGGTCAACGGCTCCAACTCGCACGCCCTGGCGGTCGTCAACGCCACCACCGGCGCGGTCACCAAGACCTACGGCAACATCCCGTCGAACTCGGTCGTCAAGGACATCGCCGCCGACGCCACCGGCTACTACACCGGCAACGAGGGCTCCGGCGGCGGCGTCTTCGACGGCCGCATCGGCCTGGGCCTCGACTTCAACGAGAAGTGGCGCGACCGCTGCCTCGGCGCGACCCAGTTCGTCCTCCCCTACGACGGCGTCCTCTACAGCGCCTCGCACGGCCACGACTGCTCCACCGAGCTGGAGTTCCCCGACGGCAAGCGCAACTTCCTGATGGCGCAGCCCACCGACCACACCGGCACGCCCCCCGCCCCCGTGGACGGCTTCGTGCGCGGCCCGCGCAAGCTCGGCTGGCACCCCACCGCCAACGACGGCATCGGCGAGGGCATCGGCCCGCGCGTCATGGCCGTCGCGGAGAAGGCCGACGTCAAGTACCTCTGGGTCGGCGGCGAGTTCACCCAGATCAACGGCAAGCCGCAGGCGGGCCTGACCCGCTTCGCCAACACCGGCGACGTCGGCGCGCCCACCACCCCGGTCGCCAGCGCCGCCGCCATCAAGCCCGGCGAGGTCCAGGTCCGCTGGCGCACCAGCTACGACCAGGACGACAGCAAGCTGACCTACCGGATCTACCGCAACGGTTCGGCCACCCCGATCCAGACCATGACCGCCGACTCCCTGGAGTTCGAGCGGCCCCAGGCCTCCTGGACCGACACCACCGTCAAGGCCGGCCAGTCCTACACCTACCGGGTGACCGCCACCGACGGCGCCGGCAACACCAGCGCCCTGTCGGCCACCGCCTCCGTGACCGTCCCGGCCTCCGTCGCGGCCTACCCGGACAAGGTCCGCGCCGACGGCGCCAGCCTGTACTGGCGCTACGACGACACCGTCAGCCCGTACGTGGCCGACTCCTCCGACGGCGGCAACACCAGCGGCATCCAGGTGGGCGCCCCGGCGCTGAACCAGAGCCCGGGCGCCGTCACCGGCACCAGCACGGCCATGGGCTTCAACGGCACCAGCCAGCAGGTGTACAGCGACCACCGCCAGTTCGTGAGCAGCAGCTTCACCGTCGAGACCTGGTTCAAGACCAACACCACGCGCGGCGGCAAGCTGATCGGCTTCGGCAACAACACGGTCAACAACAGCGGCTCCTACGACAAGCAGCTGTACATGACCAACACCGGCCGCCTCGCCTTCGGCGTCTACAACGGCTCGACCCGCACCATCACCACGGGCCTGTTCGAGACGTACAACGACAACAAGTGGCACCACGTCGTCGGCACCCAGGGCCCCGGCGGCATGACGCTCTACGTCGACGGCCAGAACAAGGGCACCAACAGCGCCACCACCTCCACCCCGTACGCCGGCTACTGGCACGTGGGCGGCGACAACCTCAACAGCTGGCCGAACCGCCCGACGAGCAACTTCTTCGCCGGCCAGATCGACGAGACCGCCGTCTACCCGACGGCCCTCACCCAGGCCCAGGTCAAGAGCCACTACGACCTCGCCAAGGCCCCGGCCGACACGGTCTCCAAGGTCCCCGCGGCCGAGGACACCTACATCAACCAGGGCGCCCCGGCCACGGCCTACGGCACCTCCACGCAGCTCGCCGTGCGCGGCACCTCCACGTACGAGTCGTACCTGCGCTTCACCCTCCCGGCCGCCCCGGCCGGACAGGTCCTGAAGGCCGCCTCCCTCCAGTTCAAGACCTCCACGCAGACCGGCGCCGGCACCGCCGACACCGTCTCCGTGGTCCCGGTCACCGGCACCTGGAGCGGCGCGGGCACCACGTTCAACACCAAGCCCACCCTCGGCACCACCCCGCTCGGCAGCATCGCGGGCGTGCCGGACGGCTCGGCGATCCAGAACGTCGAGCTCGACACCGCCGCGCTCTCCGCGGTGCTGGGCAGCAGCTACAGCCTCGGCCTGACCAGCACGGGCACCGACGCGCTGTGGCTCTGGTCCTCGGAGTCGACCGCCGCGGACGCCGCTCCGCAGCTGGTCCTCACCTTCGGCCAGAAGTAACCACCCGAGACGTACGGGGCCCGGCGCTTCGGCTGCCGGGCCCCGTACGCCTTCTCCTCTCCACGGGAGCCCCGATGCACCTCCGCTCCGCGGCGGCGACCACCGCCCTCCTCCTGGCCTCCGCCCTGACCCTCACCGGATGCAGCTCCTCCGGCGACACCAAGGCCGACGCCGCCCCGGCCAAGCCGAAGCCGCCGGCCGCATCACCGGCCCCCGACCCGGCGGACGCCACCACGCCCCCCGCCACCGCGGACCCGAACGCCAAGCCGACCGGCCCGGTCCTCCCGGACGCGCAGCTCACCCCGAAGACGGGCAGCTTCAAGGCGAACGAGAAGCAGTACCTGAGCGGCCGCGTCCCGGACAAGACCGACCCCGCGGCCGTCCTCCAGACCGGCCAGGAGACCTGCCAGCGCGTGGAACGCACCGCCAAGCACGACAAGGACGCCGCGGCCGCCTCGATCGCCTCGGGCGAGCTGACGGGCGCGAGGGACGCGATCACCTACCTCTGCCCCGACCAGAAGCCGATCCTGGCGACGGCGGAAAGGGGCTTCCCCGACGGCTCCAGCAAGGACCCAGCCTCGGGCATCTACCGCGCCGTCACCCAGTCCACCACCTGCACCTGGGAGGCCAAGGACACGGACGGCATCGCCCTCGCCTGGGGCCCGGATGCCCCGCCCAAGCCGGGCGACAGGATCACGGCCGCGATCCCCGCAGGCACAGCCACCTTCACCTCGACCAACTGCTACGCCTGGCTCCCGGCGTAACCCCACCCGCCCCCGGACGCCGCCGCACCCCTTCCCGGTCGGCGGCGTCCGTGCGTCGTCAGGAGAGCAGCGAGATGTTGCCGAGCGCCGTGGACCACTCGATCCCGGAGGCGGGCCGGATGTAGGCAAGCCGCACCCAGTGCTCCTGCCCTCCGAAGGTGCACACCTGTTCATACACGACGGCCATCAGCCGGCCCGTCCCCTTGCTCGGGATGTCCATCACGGTCCGCCCGAGCCATGGGTGCCACTCGTGTCCGAAGGCGTCGTCATAGGTCATGGGAGTCACCAGCCATCCCGCTCACTCCTGGTCGGGGAGCGGCAGAGGCGAGGAACCGTGCCCAGCCGCGTGCGGCCCGCGCGAGCAGGTGGGGGCTCGGGTCGGGAGGGGGTTGGTGCAGGGGAACCTTGCCGTCGCTGCCCGTGCGCGTTTCGTCCATGACTGCAGGAAACCGCTCGAAGTAGTGGACGCATCACGGTCCGTATGGACGTTAAGGGACGTCTCGATCTACGGTGAAAACGTCCTGGCGTCCCGGAGGGAAGGCCAAGTCCATGGCCAACGAGCGTCTACGCGCCGCCATTTCGGCGAGCTCGGCCACCATCCAGTCGGTTGCCGCCCAAGTCGGGGTGGATCCGAAGACGGTGGAGCGCTGGATCACGACGGGCCGGACGCCGCACCGGTCCCATCGCTGGAAGGCCGCGACGTTCCTCGGTGTCGACGAGCTCTACCTCTGGCCGACGGTCGCGCGGCAGGCCGAGACGGCGAGCGCCTCCGAGCTGGTCACCTACTACCCGCACCGCGGTGTAGTACCGGTCGACCTGTGGTCGTCGTTGATCGACAACGCGGTGAGCCACATCGAAGTCCTCGTCTACGCGGGCTTGTTCCTCTTCGACGGCCATCCCGAACTCGCGGACTGGCTGGCCCGGAAGGCGCGGGCCGGAGCACAAGTGCGCATCCTCCTCGGCGATCCCGCCTCCGAGGTGATCCGGCAACGAGGCGAGGAGGAAGGGATCGGCGCGGACCTCGCCGCGCGCTCGCGCATGACGCGGCGCTATCTCGATCCGGCCATGACGACCCCCGGAGTCGAGGTCCGACTGCACGAGACGATCCTCTACAACTCGCTGTACCGCTTCGACGACGACGTACTCGTCAACCCCCACGTGCTCGGAGCGCCCGCAGGCCAGAACCCGGTCCTGCACTTCCGCTACATCCCGGGCGGCCGGAGCTTCCGGCACTACATGAAGAGCTTCGACTACGCCTGGGAGCGCGGTACGGCGGCCTAGGCTGGTCGGCATGGCCCGAGTGGACTACTTCAACGACCCGAACGCGCCCGAGGCGAACAGCATCGTCCCGTCCGTGACCGTCGTGGCCCTGGACGGTGAGGGGCGGGTCCTGCTCATCCACAGAACCGACAACGGCCTGTGGGCCCTGCCCGGCGGGGGTGTGGACACCGGCGAGTCCGTCGCGGAGGCCGCCGTACGCGAGACGCGTGAAGAGACGGGGTTCGAGGTCGAGGTGACCGGCCTCGTCGGTCTGTACACCAACCCGCGCCACGTCATCGCGTACGACGACGGAGAAGTCCGCCAGCAGTTCTCGATCTGCTTCTCGGCCCGCATCGTGGGCGGCGTCCGCCGGACGAGCAGCGAGAGCCGAGAGGTCGCCTTCCTCGCCCCCGGCGACCTCGATGACATGCGGATCCATCCGTCCATGCGGTTGCGCATCGAGCACGGGCTTTCCCGGCGGACCGAGCCCTACATCGGCTGACCGGCCAAACGGGCGTGGGTACGGGCGACCGCTGCCGCCAAGGCCGGCACCGCCGTGCTGATCGCCGTGTGGACCTCACTGCCCGGCGGGTACCTGGTGAGGATCTCGCCGATGCGGTCCGCGAAGACGAGGCGCTGGCCGGCCGGTCCGGTCGTCATGTCGGCGCAGGTGAGGGCGTCCAGGAGCACCGGATCACCCCGGTCGTACGCGTCGAGTTCCGCCGAGAGCCCCCGCTGCTCGGCCTCGTACACGGCTCCCGAGTGGTGGGCGACCAGGCTCACGAGCCGTGCCGGGACGCCCCGCGTCGCCAGGTACCTGGCGCCGTCGAGGGGGTGGAACCCGGTGTCACGGAGCGCAGGGGCGTACCCGATGTCGTGCAGCCACGCCGCCGCCACCAGCAGTTCCCCTTGGGCCGAGGGAACGGCCGCGGCCAGCTCACGCGCGCGCTCCGCGACTGCCTGAGTGTGCAGCCAGCGGTCGCCCAGCGGAGGCAGGAGGGACGCGGCCAGCCCGGCCGCTCCCCGGGCGGAGTCCAGTGCGGATGGAACCATGGCATCCACCGTATCGATCTGCGCCCCTCCCGCCCCTAGAGCCCGTCTTCAAAGTGATCTTGGATTGTGGATCACGGAGTGGTGATATGCCGCCATGAACTGTCCGATGCCGAATGGGGCCTCATACGTCCGTTGCTGCCCCGGCCTGCGCTGGGGCGGCTCCGGCTGGACGACCGGATCGTCCTCAACGGGATCGTGTGGAAGTTCCGCGCCGGTGTTCCCTGGCGGGGACGTCCCTGAGCAGCAACGTCGTGGAACGGTGCTTCAACCGCCTCAAGCAGTGGCGAGGCATCGCCACCCCCTACGACAAGACCGCCCAGTCCTACAGGGCAGCCGTCACCCTCGCATCGATCCTGATGTGGGCGGATCTTTGATGCCGTCCCTAACCGACAAGGCGGCGGCGCCAGTCCAGGGGGCTGACGGTGATGGCCCGGCCGGGGTCACGGTCCCACTGGGCGTGGAGGCCGACTGCTGTGAGGGCAGCCACGACCTCGTGGCCGATGGCTGCAGTGGTCTCGGACGAGCCGTCGAAACCGCCGTAGAGGAGCATCAGTCCGTGGCCAGCTGCGGCAGAATCTGTGCACTGGGTGTGGAAATAGACGAAGCCGCGGGCGTCGGTCCCTCCTTCACCGTCGATCTCGGCCTGGCCACAGTTACGGCAGCAGGCGAAGTTCTCGCGGGAGGTGATTCCGGCCTCCTGCAGGGCGGTGAACGCGCGAGTGAGCCGTTCAGGGTCGGTCTCGCCCTGCCATGCGGCCTGCTCTGCGACCCGCTCCAGCCACAACCGGTCGGCCAGCGCCTCCGCCTGCTCCCGCGAAACGGGCCGGCGGTCCTTGGCGACCAGGTAGTCCTCCGCAAGCTCGGCCAGTTCGGCGCGGGAGGCGTAGCCGCAGACCAGCACTTCGCGGACGCGCTTCTCCAACTCCTCGCGTTCGTCTTCGTCGAGGTCGAGCGGTGGCACCTCGCGGGCGGGGCCCATGTCCAGCAGCGACCAAGGCAGGCCATCGCCCCAACCGGCCTCCTGGCGGGCCCAGCCGGTAATCGCCGCAACCACGTCCTCGGGCCCGTCGGCCATCGCCTGGAAATGCCGTTCAGCTGAACCGTCGCGGTACTCGAGCGTGTAATCAGTACCGGCCTTGTGCCAGACCTGGGCGAAGACATCAGGCAGGTCAGGTATCCGCTGGACCACCAGGAACCGGTCACCCTCGCCACCGATACGCCGGACCAACCCAGCCAGCTCCTCGGCAGACACACGGACGTACCGCTCCCAGTTCTCCGTCTTCACCACGATCTCGAGCATGCGCAGACTCTGACATACCCCTCTGACTGCGAACCTACCGGGATTCGATCAGCCCTGATCCTGGGTGGCCGGCGGCCAAGGTTTGACGACAGGCCCTAGCGGCTGATGTCCTCGTACACCCCGAGCAGGGTGTCCAGGACCGAGGCCATCGAGAAGGACTTCGCCGCCAGTTCGCGGGCCGCCGCCGACGCCGCGGCGTTTTCGGACGGGGCCAGGAGGGTGAGGACCGCCTCCGAGACACCCTGCGGGCCCTGGTCCACCGCTCGGCCCGCGCCCGAGGTCGCGATGTCGCGGGCCAGGCCGTTGGAGTGGGTGACCACCGTGGGGACGCCCACCGCCAGGGCCTCCAGGACCGACATGGGGAAGGGTTCGTCCACCGAGGGGAGGACGTAGACGTGGGCGCGGCGGAGTTCCGTCAGGACCTCCGCGCTGGAGAGCGGGCCCGGGACCGTGAAGCGGGCTGTGAGGCCCAGGGCGGTGATGCGGGCGCGGACGGCGGCCAGTTCGCCCTCGTCGGGGCCCGCCACCACGAACTCCGCCTCCGGGTGGACCGCCAGCACCGCCGGGGCCGCGTCCACGAAGTCCACCGGCCGCTTGCGGGCCTGCAGGCGTGCCGAGTACAGGATGCGGGGCGGGCCGCTCAGAGGCGGGCGCTCCTCCTGGGACGGGGTGCCGTTGACCAGCCGGACCGCCTGGGAGAGGGGCGGGGTGCCGACCACCGCGTCCAGACCCGTCCGCTCGTGCGGGGTCAGGTACAGGAGCGCGTCCGCGCCGCGCAGCAGGCGGCGTACCGCCACCGCGTCCAGGACCTTCGCCAGGAGCCTGTCGCTCGGGTCCACCATGCCGTGGGTCTGGAGGACGAGGGGCTTGCCCGCGCGCAGGGCCGCCAGGGCGAGGGGGAGCGTCACCAGGTCGCGGGCCAGATGGACGTGGACCAGGTCCGCCTCCCGCACCAGACGGGACGCCGAGGCCAGCAGGGCCGGCGAGGTCATCCCGCTGAAGCCGAGGGGGAGCAGACGGCGGGCCGGGAAGAGCTTCGCCGGGACGCCCTCCACGGACGTGGGCCAGGGGTCGAAGCCCTCCCCGAGGGCCAGCAGCCGCGCCTCGTGGCCCCGTTCCCGCAGCCCCTTGGCCAGGTTGAGGGCCACCCGCACCGGGCCGCCGAAGGCGTGCGAGGGGGAGTGCAGCGTGACGGCGTGCAGGATCTTCACTGGATGTCCCCTCGGCTGTCCCGGCCTTCAGGCCGGGGAGGAACGGGCCCTCGTACCGGAGCTGCGAAGCAGCATGGTTCGCTGAACATATGTTCTGACCTGTACTCTCTTCCGTTTTCAGTCAGGGCTGTTAGTTTCGGATGGTGACGACAGCAGCTATGGGCGACGGGGCCGGGTACGCCCGGTACACCTACCGGCTGCGCGTGTCGTCCACCGCCCGGACCCGCCTGGAGGGCGAGTGGGCGCGCTGTCGCTGGGTGTGGAACGAGTGCGTGGCGATGTCCCGCAAGGTCCACGGTCTGAACAAGGCCAGGGGCGGGAAGATCACGTGTGGTCCGGCGCAGCTGGACAAAATGCTGACCCGGGCCCGTGGGCCGATGCCCTGGCTGCGTGAGGGCGCTTCGGTTCCGCAGCAGCAGACCATCCGGGATTTCGCGAAGTCCCGAGCGAAGGCGCTCGGGGACATCAAGGCGAAGCTGCCGATGCGGCAGGGGGCTGGGATGCCCCGTATCAAGCGGAAGCGGAGACCATCCCCCACCCTCAACTACACCCAGCGGGGATTCCGTCTGCGTGGTGGCCGTCTGCACTTGGCCGGTGGGATCGAGCTGACGGTGGTGTGGTCCCGGGACCTCCCGGCGACGCCCACGTCGGTACGCGTGTACCAGGACAGCCTCGACCGCTGGTACGCCTCGTTCGTCGTCGCCACCGACACCGTCCCGCTGCCCGCCACCGGTAAGGTGATCGGGATCGACTGGGGCGTGAAGGAGACTGCGACCACCACCTCCGAGGCCCACGATCTGCCGCATGCCGAGCACGGCAGAAGGGCCGCACAGCGCCTGGCCCGCTACCAGCGGATGATGGCCCGACGCGCGACGCCGAAGAACCGGCCCGACACCGCCGGATACCGCAAAGCCCGCAGGGCTGCGGCGAGGGAGTCGAAGAAGCTGGCCCGGCAGCGGCAAGACACCGCCCGCAAGTGGGCCAAGACAGTCGTACGCGACCACGACCAGCTCGCGGTGGAGGACTTCCGGCCGAAATTCCTTGCGAAGTCCACGATGACACGCAAGGCCGCCGACGCCGCCATCTCGGCGACGAAGACTGCGCTGGTCGAGATGGCCCGCAAACACGGCCGCACTGTGCACCTGGTCCCCCCTGCGCACACCACCATGGATTGCGCACGGTGCGGAGCGAGAGCCAAGCACGCACTCCCCCTCTCCGAAAGAACGTATACGTGCACCACGTGCGGCACGGTGTCCCCGAGGGACAAGAACTCCGCCCATGTGATGCTCGTCCGGGCTGGTCTCAACCCGGCTGATGCTGATCTTGTAAGACCTGCCCCTGCTAGGGGGTGGGCGAAGTGAGTCAGGAATCCCCTTCAATGAGGGAGGGGAGGTTTCAATTCGGTTCCTCCACCGGGCGGCGGCGGCCGTCCTGGGTCTGCAGGGTCAGCGCGGGCAGGTCCTTGTGGACCACCGAACCGGCTCCGGCCACCGCGCAGCGGCCCACCGTCACCCCCGCCAGCACCGTCGCCCGCACCGCCACCCACGCGCCGTCCTCGACGGTGATCGGAGCGTTGCGGTAGCGGAAGTCGGCGGCCCGGTGGTCATGCGAGCCCGTGCACAGCATCGACTCCTGCGACAGGCACACGTGCGAACCGATCGTCACCGGCTCCAGGTTGAGCAGCCAGGCACCCTCGCCGATCCACGTGTGGTCTCCGACCTTCAGCTTCCACGGCCACAGCACCCGCACCCTGTGCCGGATCAGCACCCCCTCGCCGATCTCCGCCCCGAACGCCCGCAGCAGCGCCACGCGCAGCCGGGCGGGGCAGAACCACGACATGAACAGGGTGTTCATCACCGCGAACCACAGGGCCTGCGTCAACAGCCCCCGCCCCTTGTCGTATCCGGCCAGCGTGAAGGCAGGAAGATTGCGCACCGGTCGCCCCCGTCGTCCCACGCGCCTCCCCTGGCGCGGAACGCTCAGACTAGACTGCGCGCGGATCACGCACATGGGGTGGGGGCAAAGGTGGCTACGGACATACGCACGCCCAGCGTGAAAGCGGCGCCCCCGGCATCCGTGGACGAGGCCCAGTGGGGGCGGGTCACCACCCCGCGCACCCTCCTCTCCCGCGCCCTGTCCGTGCCGCTCGCGCTCGGATTCACCGTGTTCCTGCCGGTGTTCGTCGCCGCACAGTCCGGCGACGGGCAGGAGGACGCCGCGTTCTGGCTCCAGCTCGTGCTCACCATGTACGCGGGCGCGCGCCTCTCCGCCATGGTGCTGACCAGCCGCCGCAAGCTCCTCCAGGGCTCCTTCTGGCTGTTCGTCTACATGGCCATGGGCGTGGCCCCGCTCGCCCAGGCCGTCCTCGGCCGCGTCCCGACCCCCGTCGTCGGACCGCGCTCCGACCTCACCCTCGCCATCGGCCTGGTCCTCCTCGGCTGCACCGCCTTCGACGTCGGCGTGCTCCTCGCCCGCCACCGCCCTGCCGGGCGCGCGGGCGGCTCCCCGAAGGAACCCCGGCCCGTCATGGCACACCGGCGCCGGCTCCAGCTCCTGACCGCCATCGCCTTCGTGTGCAGCGCCGCGTTCATCCTCAAGCTGGGCGGGCCCGCCGTCTTCTTCTCCAGCCGCCAGGAGATCATCGCCGGCATCCAGGACGCGGGTGTCTCCAACGGCGACGGCCAGGCCGGCCAGGCCCTGCTGCGCGGCTTCGGCACGGTGCCGGCGCTGCTCGCCATGCTGCTGTACACACGCTGGCTGATCACCTCGACGTACGCCCGCCGCAAGGTGTCCGTCATCGTCACCTGGGCGGCGCTCCTCGCCCTCAACCTCGTCGTCAACAACCCGATCTCGAACCCGCGCTACTGGTTCCTGACGGTCATGTTCGCGATGCTGTTCACCCTCTTCCCGGTCAGCGCCGCCATGTACCGCGTCGCACTGTCCATGGCCGTGGTCGTCGCCCTCCTCGTCTTCCCCTTCGCGGACCGCTTCCGCTACGACGAGAAGAACTACAAGCCCGTCGAGACGACCTCGTTCCTGGAGCCGATGGCGCTCAAGGACTACGACCAGATCGGCATGTTCGCCAACACCATCACCTTCTCCGAATCCGGCCCCGGCCACTTCTACGGCCGCCAGCTCGCCGGCTCCGTCTTCTTCGCGGTGCCCCGCTCGGTGTGGCCGGGCAAGCCGCGCGACACGGGCGTGATGGTCGGCCAGTGGATGGGAACGGTCAACACCAACCTCTCCTCCCCGATCTGGGCCGAGCTGTGGCTGGACTTCGGCCCCCTCGGCATGGGCGCCGGCCTGCTGGCCATCGGCTACGCCGCCGCCCGCGTCGACCGCCGCTACGCGAAGCGCGCCACCCGCCGCTCACCGCCGGGCAGCCTGATCTCGGTGGTGGTGCCGCTCGTCGCGGGCTACTCGTTCATCCTGCTGCGCGGCCCGCTCCTGCAGGCCTCGGGCCGCGTCGCCATCGCCGCGATGTGCCTGGCCCTGGTGGCGACGTACCGCACGGACAGGAACATCACCCTGCGCTGAGGCCGGGTGGGGGCCCGCCATCTCCCCCTCGAGGGGCCGGGCGTTGGACGGCGCCTGCCCACCCACCTCGCGGCGGGGTCCGGGCGGGGCGGAACCGGATAGCGGCCGGCACCCAGGAGGGTCGGGGTTCCAGCCGGGCGGTCTCAGGGATGGGTTGGGGCTTTCCCGTCAGTCTCATCGTCCTTCCGCGTCGGGCCGCCCTGTCAAGGGCGCTCCTTCGTCGCGTCGCTTCGCGATCGCCTGCGGCGACCCTTGACAGGGCACCCCGCCGCGAAATGCCGAAGACTGCCGGGAAACCCCCAAAGGAACGGGACGGAGGTTCATGGGCCATGCGGCCGTATCAGCGACCAGGCGGGGACGCCGGGGGCGGCCTCGCCGGGCATCCGGGCCGCCAGGATTGCCATCCGGGGCCGCGATCCGCGCCAGATCGCTACGCGCTCCTCCCGCCTCGGCGGCCAGCGGCCGTCTTGGGCCGGGATGCTCTCCGGATCGGCTTTTGGTACCGTCGCCAGCCCCAGGCGGCCGTGGACGCCGGATTTCGGCAGCGCGTAGCGATCTGACGCGCCCCCAAGCCCGGATGCTGCTCAGTTCGTCATTTGGTGCAGGTATCAGCGCCAGGCGGGACGCGGACGCTGAGAGGTCGTTTTCGTCCGATGTTTCATCCGGGATGGGGCGTTTGGTGGTCTTCGCTGGGTCGCGCCACGAGAGGGTGTTCTCGTCGGCGAGGCGGCGGGCCATGAGGTCGGTCATGGCGAGGTTGATCAGGGCTCCGGAGCGGGTGGGCGGGGTCTCGTAGTCCCGGGCCAGGCGGCGGTGGAGCATGAGCCAGCCGTAGGTCCTCTCGACCGCCCACCGCTTCGGGATCGGAGTGAAACCCCTTGATTCGGGCCTGCGGACGGTGATCTCCATGTCGATGCCCAGGGTCGCGGCGTGCTTGACGACGTGCTGGCGGTAGCCGCCGTCTACCCCCACCTTGCGGACGGTGGGGTGCTCTGCAGCGACCTGGTCCAGGAGCCGGGTGCCGGCGTCCGAGTCCTGCACGCTGGCCGCGGTGACCAGCACGGCCAGCAGGAGACCGAGCGTGTCGGTAACGATGCTCCGCTCACGTCCGACGATCTTCTTGCCCGCGTCGATACCCTGTCCGGCGGCGTGGACGCTGGTGGAGGTCTTGACGCTCTGGGCGTCGATCACACAGGCCGACGGTTCGCCGCCCCGCCCCTCCTTCTCCCGCAGCAGCTGCCTGAGCAGGCCTTGAGCTGGGCGAAGATGCCCTCGTCGGCCCATTTGGCGAGTAGCCGTAGACCGTGTTCCAGGGCGGGAAGCCGCGCGGGAGGTAGCGCCACTGCACGCCGGTGCGGTCCACGTACAAGATCGCGTCCATGATGTCCCGCAGGTCGTGCTCGGGCGGCTGGCCGAAGTCCAAGGCCCGACCCCGGCGCTCGAAACGCCAGGCAGCAAGGACCGGCTCTATCAACTCCCAACGGACATCGGACAGATCGCTCGGATACGGACGTCGCTTCGCCATGCTTCCGGCGTACCGCGACAGACCGAGTGCACCCGGGCGCACACCCGCGACGGTGGAAGCACACGACCGCAAGGCCAGACATCCTGGGATGAGACAGGATTAGGCCGTCTTCCATCCCATCGGCCACCTCACATGCGCCAAAGACATCGACCGCCTCCACGACGTCGCCGGCACCATGATCCGATACCCGGGGAATCAGTACGTACACGACCAGTCCAGGTGAAAACGACCCCTTGGGGCAGAGGCCTGGCGCCTGGCCGGACGGGCATCGCGCAGCGCAACCCATGGGGCAAGTCCAGGTAAGTGCTTCTGGGCTGGTCAGTAGGCGGTTCGTTCACGACCCGTGCCGGGCAGCGTAGATCACTTCAACGGCTGGACCGCACCCTGCCGGCAGCCCTGCCACCACAAGCCCTACGGCCTCCTCGGCTGTGTCGACGATGCTTATGGGAAAACTCGGATCATACAGCCTGATGACCCTCCAGATTCCCTCTCCAGCTGGGAAGATGCTGGGAACGTCACTTCCGGGAGTCGAGATCGTGCGGCGACGGAATTGCAGGGAGCCGTGGGTGACCCTGGGGAACAGTGAGCGCAATTCGGGTGTGGCGTAAGCGGCTTCCACCAACTCCTGGTCAATCAGATCGGGTGACATGCGGCGGATCGCCGCCCATTCGTATTCCACACCTCTTCCCTGATCATGCGCCACTGCTTCGGGGGACACCCTCAAAAATTTCCAGCGGAGGGACATATCGGCGAGCGGGGTTCCTGATTGCCAAGCGTGAGCAATCTCGACGGCAACGTCCAGGGATGCAGTGGAACCGAAAGCCGCGACTCCAATCAGGGGCATCTCAATCGCGATCTTTACTTCTCGATGCTCTGGGGCCAGCTCCAGTCGGGCATCTCCAAATTCCGCCTCAACGGCGGCGGCGAAATGAGTTGACAGACCTTCTGGCGCATGTGCCTCATTGAGGTCGACTAGTGAAAGCCCCAACCGCCCACTCGTCACCCGTAGGGCAGCGACCAGACTCCCGTCCTCAGCTGCCAGTTCCGGATACAGACTGGGATCCGGTTTCATCACTCCATCATTCATAACGTCGCCCTCCACCCCGCACAATAAAAATCTCAAACTATACGATCCGATCCCGGTGCGTGCTAGCCAGCACGCACCGGGATGCATATTTTCAGGAAACCCGAGAATGACGGGCTCGAGACTCCTATGTGAGCCCAATCTTTCAGCCGCCTATTGGAATTCCTTAAACGGGTCGTCGATGCGTGCCTCTTCACCCTTCCAGTAGAACTTGACCGATCCCCAGCTTTGCTCGGAAACCGAACCAGGTGTCAACTTCCTCATGATGACGCCCAACTCCCAAGCCGTTTGCTGTCCGTCTGACGCCTGCGTCTGCCAAGGCTTTCCAGCAAGCGGGCGCCCACGAGCCCAGGTGAATTGGAAGGCTGCCTGCGCATCCGTGAACTATTTCATGTTGTTATCGAGAAGATGATCTAAGGAGGACGCGATCTTCACCGAGGGATTCGCTGCCGCCTGGTTCGTGCCCGTGGCGAATCTGTTCCTGCCCCACCGGGTCGCGCGGCAGACCTGGCGTGCCAGCACTGAAATCAGAGGAGAGCGTAGCGATTTGATGCGCCCACCGGCCCCGGATGCCGGATCCGTCGTCCTTCCCTGCGGGCAGCGGCTCCAGGCGGTCGTCGGACGCTGAGAAATGAGGAGCGCGTAGCGATCTGTCGCGAATCGCGGCCCCGATTCACCGGCTCATCGGCCCGGATGCTTGGCGAGGCGGCCCCCGACCTACCCGCCTGGTCGCTGATCCCGCCGCATGTCCTATGAACGTCCGTCCCGTTCCTTTGGGGGTTTCCCGGCAGTCTTCGGCATTTCGCGGCGGGACGGCCTGTCAAGGGTCGCCGCAGGCGATCGCGAAGCGACGCGACGAAGGAGCGCCCTTGACAGGGTGGCCCGACGCGGAAGGACGATGAGACTGACGGGAAACCCCCAACCGATCTCTGAGACCGCCGAGTGAAACCCCGACCCTCCTGGGTGCCGGTCCGCTGTCCCGTTCCGGGCCGGTCAGGCGCCGCCCAGCGCCCGGCCCCTTGAGGGGGAGATGGCGGGCCCGTCACGCCGCCGTGCCCACCTCCGCCGGTGCCTCCATGCGTACCCGGCCCACCCGGGTCCACGCCGCCGCCGCCTTTGCCGCCGAGCCCGCCGTCAGGCCCCAGGCGGCGCCCGTTACGCCCCACGCCGCGTACCCGCCCAGCAGCAGGGCCACCGACAGCAGGGAGAAGACGACCTGGAGCGACAGCGTGGCCCTCGGGTTCAGCACCCGCAGGGTCAGCAGTGCGCAGGTTCCCAGGCCCATCACCGCGTACTGGGCGCCCGTCGCCGGGAGCAGGGCGGACGCCGCCGCCCAGGTGTCGCCCAGCAGGTGCCGGCCCAGCCGGTCCGGCAGGGCGTACAGGACCGCCGCCCAGCCGGCGCCGAGCACCGCGAGGGCGGCGCCCATCAGGGCGGTCAGCCGGACCACGCCCCGTTTGCCGGACGCCCGGCCCACGATCGGCGGGCCGAAGGCGTTGGCGGAGTTGAACAGCACGTTCAGCGGCCCGAACAGGGTCGTGGCCCCGCGCAGGGCGCCCACCGCCAGCGGGGTCGCGAAGGCGCCCAGCCCGAGCACCGCGAGCTGGCTGGAGCCGTTGCCGACGGCGAACTCGACCACGAACCGCTGCCCGAGGTGCCCCCGGCGCAGGTACGGGCGGACGTCCCCGCGCGCCCCGCGGACGTACGGGCGCAGCAGCCACACCCCCAGCCCCAGCGCGGGCAGCGCGGACACCCCCCACACCAGCACCAGCCGCGCGGCCGAAGCCCCCTGCGGCTGCACGGCCAGCGCCGCGACCACGCACACCAGCCGCAGCGCGTCGGCGGCCAGCGCCCGCCCGGGCACCCGCAGGGTGGAGAAGCAGTACCGCAGCCCGTCCTGGACGAGGACCAGCGGCAGGACGAGTCCCAGCGCGAGGAACGCCCACCCGGCGTCGCCGGGCACGACCAGACCCGCCACCGCCAGCACCAGCCCGGCCACCCCCGCCGCCCCGGCCGTGAACAGCACCGACGACCGGCACACCGTCCCCAGCCGGCCGGCCGCCTCCTTCTCCAGCACCACGGTCTGGCCGACATAGGCCATGTTCAGTCCGAGGAGCACGCTGAAGGTCACGTACACCATCGAGAAGTCGGCGAAGCCGGACGCCGAGGACAGCCGGGCGGCCAGCACCAGCACCAGGATGTTGGTGGCGCTGGAGGCGGCCTGGTCCAGGACCGAGGCGACCGCGGCGAGGCCCCGACGGCTCACCTCCGGCCCGTGCGGACCGTGCGCAGGGCGACGGTGTCGCCGCCCTCACCCGGCAGCCGCCCGCCGGTCGCGTCCGGCCCGTGCGCCGGACCGGGCTGCGCGGAGCCCGGCGCGGGGGCGGCGGAGGCGCCGGGGGAGGTGTCCCGCTTGGACCTCTGGCCCGGCAGCGGGTGGTGCAGCACCGCGCCCAGCACGGTCCCGCCGGCCCCGCTGATCAGCTCGCGGATCCGGGCCAGGTCGCTGCGGTGCACGGCCCGCGGGTCGCAGACGACCAGGACCCCGTCGACGCGGTCGACGAGCGCGAGCGCGTCGGCGTACGAGAGCACCGGCGGCGCGAGCACGACGACGGTGGAGTTGGGGGAGTCGGCCTCGGAGATCAGCCGGGTCGCGCGCGGGGAGGTCAGCGCGCGGGCCACGTTGCGCACCCGGTCGCCCGGGATCAGGTCGAAGGCGCCCGACTCCCCGGCGTCCACCACCAGCTGCCGCCCGTCCGGCCAGTCGCTCTCCCCGGTTCCGCCGCCGAAACCGTCGCCCAGCAGGCCCGTGCCGGCCGTGCTCCCGGCCCCGCCCGGCAGCCGGCTCCAGCGCGGCCGTCCGCCCGCGTCCGTCGGCAGCTGGCTGGCCAGTACCGGGGTGCGCAGGTCGGCCTCGATGAGCAGGACGTCCTTGCCGGTCTCGGCGAAGGAGGCGGCCAGGTTCACGGCCACCGCGGCAGCCGTGACGCTGCTGCCGCGCGGTGCGACGACCAGCAGCCGGCGCCGGTCGGCGAAGCGGGAGTCGTAGGCCAGCCGGAAGGCCACCGAGCGGTACTCCTCGGCGAGCCGGGGATCCGCCTCGCCGGCCGCGAGCAGCGGGCCGCCGCCCGTCTTGTCCCGGGGCAGGTAGCCCAGTACGGGCGCCCGCAGGGCCCGGGCCACGTCCCCCTCGGAGCGCGGCGCGGGGTCGAAGACCAGCCGCACCCAGGCGGCGAGCAGGCCCAGGGCCAGGCCGGTGGCCGCGCCGAGTGCGAGGGACATGGGGATGCCCGGCCCGTCGGGTGCGCCGGGCGGGGCGGCCGGGCTGGTGATCCGGCCCGGCGTCATGTCCAGGGCCTGGAGCTTGCTGATGTTGTTGTTGAGGGTGTTGACCTTGCTCTGGAGGTCGGTCTTGGAGCCCAGCGCCGCGTCGCGGGCGGTGCCCGCCGGCATGTTGTTGATCTGCTTGGCGAGGTCGTCGAGCTGCTTGGCGACGGGGTCGCGCTGGTCCGCGTAGCCCTTGACCATCGTGTCGCGGGTGACGTCGAGGGCTTCCTGCCGCTTGAGCAGGTAGGCCTGGGCCATGCCGTTCGCCCGCTTGGCGGCCTCCTTGGGGGAGGAGGCGGTGTAGGTGAAGCGGAGCAGCATCGTCTGCGGCGGGTTGGTCACCTGGAGGCCGGCGCGCAGCGCGGCGACGTCCTTGTCCGCGACCCCGAGCTTCTTCGCCGCCTGCTCGGCTATGGAGCTGGAGAGGGCGACCTGCCGCTCGGAGCCGATGTTGATGGCCTTGTCGGGTGCCAGGCTCGGGTTGAACGGGTCGTCGGTGGGGGCGCGCAGCACCACGTCCGCGACGGACACGTAGGTGTCGGCGGTGGAGATGCCGAGGTAGACGCCGCCCAGCAGGCCGATGCCCACGCCGGCGCCGAGCAGCCTGCGGTAGCGGAGCAGCTGCTTGAACTGGTCCCTGAGGAGGTCCGGTTCGTCCTCGGGCGGGGCCGCTGCCGGGCGGTTCGTCTCGGTCACGACTGGGGACCCCCAAGTGCTTCGTCGATCAGTGCGTCGATGCGGGCGAGGCCCGCCTCACGGCTCAGGTGGGCCGCCACGTGGACGGGCCCGGCCGCGCCCAGCGCGTCCGCGCCCCCGGGGTCCTCCGCCAGGGCCCGGACGGCCTTCAGGAGGGCCTCGGGGTCCTCCGGCGGTACGAGGACGCCGGCGCCCGAACGCTCCACCTCCTGGGCGGTCCCGCCCTGCGCCGCGACGGAGGCGACGACGGGCCGGCCGGCCTGGAAGTAGGAGGTGAGCTTGGACGGAACGCTCATGTCCAGCACGGCCGCGTGCTGCGTGACCGCGAGCACGTCCGCCGCGGCGAGGATATCGGGGAACTCCCCGTCGGCGGCAGGGGGGATGATGTCCAGGTTGGGCACGTCGGCGGCGAGCTCGGCGAGGGCCGCGCGCCGGCTGCCGTCGCCCATGAGGACGAAGCGGACGCGCGGGTCGAGCCGGGCGGCGCCGACGAGGACTTCCAGGCCCTGCTTGAGGCCCATGTTGCCGGAGTGCAGGACCACGGTCTGGTCCGGCGCCCAGCCCAGGTGGCGCCTGGTCTCCCCGCGGGGCTTGGTGGGCCCGGGCACGTGCGACCAGTTGGGCACCACGCGGATCCGCTTCGGGTCCACTCCCATGCCCACGACCCGGTCCACGAATGTCTCGTGGATGACGCCGACCAGGGCGCCCCGCTTGAGGGCGTACGCCTCCGCCCGTCCGGCCAGCGCGGCCGCCTTGTCCCCGCCGCTGATGCCGCTCTGCGCGGCGGCGGCCCCCATCAGGTCCTGGACCACCGGGACGAACGGGACCTTCCAGCGGGCGGCGAGCCGCGCGGCCAGCACCCCGCCGGCCAGGCTGGGCATCTGGGCCATCACCGCGTGCGGCTTCGGCATCCGGGGCGGGGCCACCGCCCCGTGCAGCAGAATCGATCCTTCGAACAGGGCCCGCTTCACGGCGGTCTGGTGGGCCGGGACGGTGTGCGCGCGCCGGTGCACGGTGACGCCCGCGCGCCGTTCGGTGCGCCGCAGCGCTCCCTTGTACTCGGGCTCCAGGGACCAGGCCGGATAGTGCGGCATACCGGCCAGAACGTGGGTGTCATGGCCGGAACTCGCCCAGTGCTCCGCGATCTGGGTGGCGTACGGGCCTATACCCGCGTGCTCCGGGGCGTAGTTGGTGGAAACCAGCAACAGCCGCCGGTGGCCGGATGTGGACACTGAACGTCCCCTTCTCCCCTGGATGATGCGCACGTCACCCTATGCGTTCACCGACAGGCTGTGGAACGTGCGCGCTATTGTCTGCTAATCCGCCGCGCCGGGGGGCGCGGCCTGTGGGGGGTAACTGATGACGGAGCACCACATGTCCGATGCCGTGCCGTCCGCGCGCCGGCCGTACCGGGTGGGCTACGCGCCCGGTGCCTACGACCTGTTCCACATAGGCCACCTCAACATCCTCCGGCACGCCCGCAGCCAGTGCGACTACCTGGTGGCGGGCGTGGTCTCGGACGAGATGGCCGAACTGGCCAAGGGGCGCCGCCCGATGATCCCCCTGGTCGAGCGGCTGGAGATCGTCCGCAGCGTCAAGTACGTCGACGCCGCCTTCGTCGAGACGGTCCCGGACAAGGTGGAGACGTGGAAGCAGGTCCGCTTCGACGTCATCTTCAAGGGCGACGACTGGCGCGGCACGCCCAAGGGGGCCAAGCTGGAACGGGACTTCGCCGCCCACGGGGTCGACGTCGTCTACTTCCCCTACACGGTGCACACCTCCAGCACCCAGCTGCGCCGGGCCCTGGACGCCCTCGCCCAGCCGCAGCCCGTGCCCCTGCACCAGCCGCTGGCCGAGCCCCTCACCGCCGAACGGCGCTGAGCTCCCGGAACCACTTCGCCAGGAAGGCGAGCAGGAACAGCGCGGCGACCGCGCCCAGCCCCGCGTACGCCCAGCGGAACAGCGCCCCGCCGCCCAGCAGCAGGAACACCAGGCAGAACACCCCGTAGTCCACGGGCAGCAGCGCCACCGCGCGCAGCGTCGACGGCGCCGCCGCGGGGCTCCCCGGGGCGGCCTTGGGCTTGAGCTTCTCGGTGAGCAGCCCGCCGAAGAAGGTCACCACCGCGGCGAACTGGAAGCTCAGCGGCACCAGCAGCCAGCCGTGCGCACCCGTCCCGTACGCGTCGGGGAAACGGAAGAAGGCGATGAGCACGCAGGCGTGCAGCGCGGTCAGCTTGGCGGCGTCCACGACGTGGTCCAGCCATTCGCCCGCCGCGCTGCCGCCCCCGCGCAGCCGGGCCAGCTGCCCGTCGGCGGAGTCGAAGGCGAAGCCGACCGCGAGCGCGGCCCACACGGCGACCCCCAGCCCCCACGACGGCGCGGCCAGGGCCACCGCCGCGACGGCGGCGAAGCTGAACGCGGCGCTGACCAGCGTCACCTGGTTCGGGGTCAGCCCGAGCGCGTAGGAACCGGCGGCCAGGTACCGTCCGGCGGGCCGGTTGACGAACCGGGAGTAGAGCGACACGCCCTTCGCCGACTTCTGCGCCCCGCGCAGCTCCCGCAGCGCCGTCCCCACCCTCGACATGCGTACTCCCGTTCGTGTGCCCGTGTGTTCGTGTGTGCACGGAAGGGCACATCATCGCAGGGCGGGCGAAGGCTTCCGCTCCGGATGCGCGCGCACGTCTGCGACCAGCAGGACGGACAGGTTCGCCGCCGCCACGAGCACAGCGGCCACCAGCAGCGGGGCCGTGGTCCCGGTGACCGCCGCGAGCGGGGCCGCCACCGCGAGCCCCAGGGGGCGGGCCGCGAAGGAGATCAGGGAGTCGAAGGAGCCGACCCGCCCCAGGGCCTCGGCCGGCACCCGCCGCTGGATCTCCGTCTCCCACAGCGGGCTCAGCAGGCCCACCCCGCCCATGCCGATCAGGTACGCGAACGCCGCCGCTGCCGCGGGCAGCCGCAGCGCGAACGCCGCCAGCGGGAGGGCGAACGCCGCCGAGGACACCGCGACCCACACCAGCGGCCGGCGCACCGGCAGCCGCCCGGCCGTCCATGCCCCGGCCAGCAGCCCGGCCGTACCCGCCTGGGCGACCACCACCCAGGTGCCCTCGCCGCCCAGGGACTCCACGGCGATCAGCGGTCCGAGGGTGAGGAGCAGTCCGGCGGTCAGGTGCCAGACGCCGTGCGCCATGACGTTGGCCAGGAACCACGGGTGCGCACGGGTCTGCGCCCACCCGGCGCGCAGCTCCGCCGCGAACCCCGGCCGGGCCCCGCCCGCGCCGGCCGGACCCGGGGTGCGCAGCCCGCCCAGCGTGAGGGCGGAAGCGGTGAACAGGGCCCCGGTCAGCAGCGAGGACCAGCCTGCCCCGACGGCCAGCATCAGGGCGCCCGCGGCGGCCGGACCCGCGACGCTCGCGAGCCCCTGGGCCACCATCAGCCGGGAGTTCACCCGCAGCCGCTCGGCCCCGTCGGTCACGGCGGCGACCAGGGTTCGGGCCGAGGGGCCGCCGAAGGCGACGGCCGCGCCGGTGACGGCCGACAGGGCCGCGAGCGCGGGGATCCGTACCGGCCCGGACAGCAGCAGCGCCGCGATGCCCAGCTGGGCGGCGGCCCGTACCAGATCCGCGGCGAGCACCACGCGGCGCGCCGGGAAGCGGTCGGCGGCCACGCCTGCGACGGGCAGCAGGAGCAGCATCGGCAGCAGCTCGGCGGCGAGCACCAGTCCGAGGTCCCCGGCGGAACCGGTGCGGACCACGGCGAGGGTGAGGGTGGTGGGGATCAGGGCGGTGGCGAAGGCGGCGAAGGTGCGGCCGGCGAGCAGCCGCCAGAGCGTGGGGGTCATGATCGCGACAGTATTTCGCCAGCGAATCATTCGTCAACGAAATACTTTGTCATGGCCGGTGGACGGGATAATGCGCCCATGGGCACAGAAGCGGTCACTCCACCTGCGACGACGCCGGCACCGGCCGAGGACTCCGTTGACCGGCACATCGCCCGGTGGACCGGCAAGGTGCCCTTCGACGTGACCACCGAGGCCGTGATCACCCGCATCCAGCTCCTCGCCAAGCACGTCGCGCACGGCAAGGAACGCGCCCTCGCCGAGACCGGCCTCCAGGCCTTCGAGTTCGAGACCATGCACCGCCTCGCCTCCCGGGGCGCGCCCTGGCGCGCCCCGTCCTCCCAGCTCGCCGCCGAACTGCTGCTCTCCCCGGCCGGGATGACCGGCCGCCTCGACACCCTGGAGCGCTCCGGCCTCGTCCGGCGCACCCGTGCCGCGGGGGACCGGCGCCGGGTCGACGTCGAGCTCACCGAGGAGGGCCACCGCCGCTGGAGCGAGGCCATGCGCTGGCGCGGGATCGCCGAGGCCGAGATGATCCACCCGCTCGACGACACCGACCGCCGGGCCCTGGCCGCCCTCCTCAAGCGGATGCTGCTCCAGGTCGAGACCCGCGACGGGACCTCCTGACGCGCGACGGAGCCGCTGACCCGCGACCGGGCCCGCGACCGGACCCGCCGTCCCGCCGCGCCCCTCAGCCCGCCACCCGCAGCAGCAGCACCGACCGCGCCGGAACCGTCAGCGGCTGCCCGGCCCGGTACCGCGTCCCCGGCGCGTCCTCCTGCTCCTCCCGCGAGGTGTCCAGCACCAGCTCGTACTCCCCGGCCCAGGGCGGCCCCGGCAGCACCCACTCCACCGGCCGGTCCCCGGAGTGCAGCAGAGCCAGGAAGCTGTCGTCCGTCACCTGCCGGCCCCGCTCGTCCCGCCCCGGGATGTCCCGCCCCGACAGGTACAGCCCCAGCGCGGCCGACGGCGCGTACCAGTCCCGCTCCGTCATCTCCGCCCCCGCCGGGGTGAACCAGGCCAGGTCCCGCAGCCCGTCCGAGCCCTGCGCCCGTCCCGAGAAGAAGGCCCTGCGGCGCAGCACCGGGTGGGACCGGCGCAGCGCCACCAGCCGCCGGACCAGCGCGAACAGCCCGCTCCACGCCGGATCGTCCAGCAGCGACCAGTCCACCCAGCCCGTCTCGTTGTCCTGGCAGTACGCGTTGTTGTTGCCGCCCTGGGTCCGCCCGAACTCGTCGCCGGCCACCAGCATCGGCACGCCCGTCGACAGCAGCAGCGTGGTCAGCAGGTTCCGCAGCTGCCGCCGTCGCAGCGCGGCGATCCGCGGGTCGTCGCTCTCGCCCTCGGCCCCGCAGTTCCACGACCGGTTGTCGTTGGTGCCGTCCCGGTTGCCCTCGCCGTTGTCCTCGTTGTGCTTGCGCTCGTACGAGACCAGGTCGCGCAGGGTGAAGCCGTCGTGCGCCGTCACGAAGTTCACCGAGGCGTACGGCCGCCGCCCGCCCCAGGCGTACAGGTCGCTCGACCCCGACAGCCGGTACCCCAGGTCCCGTACGTCGGGCAGCGCGCCCCGCCAGAAGTCCCGCACGGCGTCCCGGTAGCGGTCGTTCCACTCCGTCCACAGCGGCGGGAACGCCCCCACCTGGTAGCCGCCCGAGCCCACGTCCCACGGCTCCGCGATCAGCTTGACCCGCCGCAGCACGGGGTCCTGGGCGATCACCGCGAGGAACGGGGAGAGCATGTCCACGTCGTGCATGGAGCGGGCCAGCGCCGCCGCCAGGTCGAAGCGGAAGCCGTCCACCCCCATCTCCGTGACCCAGTACCGCAGCGAGTCGGTGATCAGGCGCAGCACGTGAGGCCGCCCGGCGTGCAGGGTGTTCCCGCAGCCCGTGTAGTCGGCGTAGCGGCGCTGGTCGGACTGGAGCCGGTAGTAGCCCCGGTTGTCGACCCCGCGCAGCGACAGGGTCGGGCCCAGCTCGCCGGCCTCCGCCGTGTGGTTGTAGACCACGTCGAGGATGACCTCGATCCCGGCCGCGTGCAGGGCGCGCACCATCCGCTTGAACTCGCCGACCTGCTGCCCGGCCGTCCCGCTGGCGGAGTACCCGGCGTGCGGGGCGAAGTAGCCGACCGAGTTGTAGCCCCAGTAGTTGCGCAGCCCCCGCCGCAGCAGGTGGTCCTCGTGCGCGAACTGGTGCACCGGCAGCAGCTCCACCGCCGTCACCCCCAGCCGCACCAGGTGCTCCACCGCCGCCGGGTGCGCCAGCCCCGCGTAGGTGCCGCGCAGCTCCTCGGGAACACCCGGATGGCGCATGGTGAACCCGCGCACGTGCAGCTCGTAGATCACCGAATCGGCCCAGGGCGTCTTCGGCCGGACGTCGTCCGCCCAGTCGTCGTCATCGTGGACGACGACCCCCTTCGGGACGAACGGCGCCGAGTCCCGGTCGTCGCGCACGGTGTCGGCGATGTACTGCTGCGGCCAGTCCCGGACGTGCCCGTACACCTCCGCCGGCAGGGAGAAGTCCCCGTCCACGGCCCGCGCGTACGGGTCCAGCAGCAGCTTCGCCGGGTTGTACCGGGCCCCCGTCCAGGGGTCCCAGCGCCCGTGCACCCGGAACCCGTACCGCTGCCCGGGCCGCACGCCGGGCACGAACCCGTGCCAGATCTCGTGCGTCAGCTCGCCCAGGGGGCAGCGGGTCTCCGTGCCCAGGGCGTCGAACAGGCACAGCTCCACCGCCTCCGCGCCCGGCGCCCACAGCGCGAAGTTCGTCCCCGCCACCCCGTCGGGGCCCACGTGGAAGCGGGCGCCCAGCGGGTGCGAGGATCCGGGCCACACCGGCGGTCCCGGGTGCGCGGCCGCCCGTAACACCCGCGCCTGGACCCGCTCCCGCACGGCCTCCATGTCGGGGCCGCCCCGCGGGGCGGCCCCGGTGGTATCGCTGGCGGCGGTATCCACCGCCTCTTGCTCGGCTGCGCTCGACACTGCCCGCCTCCACGGCTCCTGGGTACCGGCGGGGGGAGTGCGGCCCGGCGTCCCGGCCAGGGCCCGCCCCCGTCTGGTCCTTCACACTGTTCTGCCCGGACAGCCGTACCCGGAACGTGTCCGGCCCCCACGTTTCCCCCGGAGGGCCCCCGTCGTTGGACGGGGCGTGACACTTCTGACGAGGCGGGCAGGGGCGGGATGGGCCGCCGTGGCGGTGTGGGCGGTCCTGCTGGGCGGCCTCACCGGCTGCACCGGGGACGGCGGCTCCCCGGTCGAGGTGCAGCTGCCCGGCAAACCCCGCTCGCCCGACGAGGCCATCCGCATCACCCCCGACGACAACGCCAAGGGGGTCCCGGCCGACGGCCCGCTGCGGGTCAACGTCCCCGAGGGCCGGCTGGAGCGGGTCACGGTCACCAAGGTGGAGGACGCCCAGGAGGAGCAGGTCCCCGGCTCCATCGCGGCCGACGGGCTCAGCTGGAGCCCCGACCCGGAGGCGGGGCGGCTCGCGCTCGCCGCCAAGTACACCGTCGACGCCGTCGCCGTCGACGGGCACAACCGCCGCCAGGCCCGGCACACCACCTTCACCACCTACGTGCCCGAGGAGCGGTTCATCGGCTACTTCAAGCCCGAGAACCGCTCCACCGTCGGCACCGGCATGATCGTCTCCTTCAACTTCAGCCGGGCCGTCAAGAACCGCGCCGACGTCGAGCGCGCCGTCACCGTCACCTCCGAACCGGCCGTGCCCGTCGTCGGCCACTGGTTCGGCTCCGAGCGCCTGGACTTCCGGCCCAAGGAGTACTGGAAGCCCGGCACCCAGGTCACCGTGAAGATCAAGCTCCGTGACGTCGAGGCCGCCCCGGGGGCCTACGGCATCCAGGACAAGACCGTGAAGTTCACCGTCGGCCGCTCCCAGGTCTCCACCGTCGACGCCGCCTCGCACACCATGGAGGTCCGGCGCGGCGGCGCGCTGCTGTCCACCATCCCCATCAGCGCCGGCGCGCCGAAGAACACCACCTACAACGGCAAGATGGTGGTGATGGAGATGTTCGACGTCACCCGCATGAACGGCGCCACCGTCGGCTTCACCAGCGAGGACGGCAAGGGCGAGTACGACATCCCGGATGTCCCGCACGCCATCCGGCTCACCGCCTCCGGCACCTTCCTGCACGGCAACTACTGGGCCAGCCCCGACACCTTCGGCACCACCAACACCAGCCACGGCTGCGTGGGCCTGCGCGACGACAAGGGCGGCGGCTCCGACACCCCGGCGGGCTGGTTCTTCGACCGGACCCTGATCGGGGACGTGGTGGAGGTGGTGAACTCCCAGGACAAGACCGTGGCCCCGAACAACGGCCTGGGCGGCTGGAACATGTCCTGGGCCGACTGGGTCGCGGGCTCCGCCATCAGCTGACCCGCCGCGGCCCGCCCCGCCGGCCCGCGCTGCAATCGAGTGATCGTCAGACCGGAATGACGTAGCCCGGGAGTGTCTTCGGTCCGCCACGCCGGGCCCCGCCCGCAGCCTGGCAGGGCCATCAGCGCAGGCGATGGCCGGATTTCGTGGACGGAGCGTCATGTCAGCAAGGAACTGGACCCTCGGGCTGGCCGTGGGAGCCGTACTCGCGGCCGCCGCCGGGGCCCCCTCGGCCCTCGCGGCCGGCCCCGGCACCGCCCCGCCGCCGGCCCGCGCCCTGCGGGCCCCGCTGCCCGGCGGCCTCGGTCCGTGCGTCCCCGGCGGCACCGGCCCGGGCCAGGGCTGCCCGCCCGTATGGCCCGACCCCAACAACGGCGCCTTCACCGGCCGGGACAACGGCATCAACCTCTTCGTCGGAGGCGACATGCTGGTGCGCCGGGGAGCCGCCGAGGCCGAGGGCAAGGTCGTGGTCCTCGGCGACTTCGACATGAACAAGTCCGCCGGCGGCAACGTCTACAACGTGGGCATCGCCGGCGTCGGCTCCCGGGTCCCCCCGGCGGACGGCTCGGACTTCCTGACCACCGGCGACGACATCACGGTCGCCTCCGGCCAGCGGCTCCTCGCCGACGGCGGCGTCGTCCGCTACGCGGGCACCCTCACCGGCACGGTGACCGGCACCCTCACCCACGACACGAACGCCGCCGCCCCCTATGCCGCGTTGCGCGGGCAGCTCGGCGCCGCGAGCGCCTGCTACGCCTACCCGCGGGGCGTCCCGCGCACCGCCACCGGGCGGGCCGTCTGGAGCGCGCAGGAGACCGTCTTCACCGGCGACGGCACCTCCATGCTCCAGGTCTTCAACGTGGACTTCGACCTCTCGGGCCCCGGCACCGCCCAGCAGTCCATCCGCTTCGCGGGCATCCCGGCCGGCGCCACCGTCCTGGTCAACGTCACCGGCGAGGCCCGCGCGCTGCGCGTCAACAACGTCATGCTGCCGCCCGGACTGCGCGAGCGGCTGCTGTGGAACTTCCCCGACGCCCAGGCCGTCGGCCTCGCCGGCTCGGCCCAGCTCGGCGGCAGCGTGCTCATCGGCCAGGACGCCTCCGTCGCCACGGTCTCCGTCATCGGCGTCAACGGCCGCTTCTTCACCGCGGGCAACGTCACCCACACCAGCCCCACCGAGACCACGGGCCTCGGCGCCGAGTTCCACGCCTACCCCTTCGACGGCGACCTGCCCGAATGTGCCCCCAACCCGGCCGTCACCGGCCGGGTGTCCGTGCTGAAGACCGACGACGAGGGGCGTCCGCTGCCCGGCGCCCGCTTCGAGCTGTGGCGCGAGAGCAACGGAGTGGCGGGCCTGCAGACCGCGGGCGCCAACCCCGACACCCGCGTGAGCGACTGCACCACCCCCGCCGACGGCACCTGCACCCGAGAGGAGGAGCTCGGCGGCTACTACTGGCGCGAGACGGCCGCGCCCGCCGGGTACGAGCTGCCGGCCGACCCGGTCTTCCCGCTCGTCCTGACCCGGGAGAACGCCGAGCGGGGAGTGCGCGTCACCGCCCAGAACCGCCGCACGACACCCCCCGAGCCCAGCGCCCGGGTGGTGCTGCGCAAGGTCGACCTGGAGAGCGGCGAGCCCGTGCCCGGAGGCCGCTTCGAGCTGTGGCGCGAGACCAACGGCGTCCCCGACCTCCAGACGGGCGGTCAGGACCCGGACACCCGGCTCGGCGGCGCCTGCGTGACCGACACCCAGGGCAGCTGCACGGTGGAACTGCCCGTCGGTGAGCGCTACTACTGGCGTGAGGTCGGCGTCCCCTACGGCTACGAGCGCCCCGCCGACCCGGTCACCGCCTTCGACCTGGAGGACGGCGACATCGCCCAGGGGCTCGTCGTCACCATCCGCAACCAGCGCAGGGACGTGGAGCACCCCGGCTCCATCACGGTCGTCAAGAAGGACGCCAAGACCCGCAAGCCGCTGGCCGGCGGCGTGTTCCAGCTGTGGAAGGAGACCAACAACACCGAGGGCCTGCAGACCGGGGGCCAGTACCCCGACGAGCGCATCGGTGAGCCCTGCACCACCGGCGGCAACGGGGCCTGCGCGTTCGACCGGCTCGCCCCGGGCTCGTACTACGTCCTGGAGACCGCGGCCCCCGACGGCTACGCCCTGCCCGCCGACCGGGTCACGGGTCCGCTGAAGCTGGACGGCGCCGCCGGCCGGGAGATCGTGGCCCTGGTCTTCAACAAGCGGGACAGGCACGGCAAGCCGGACCACCACGAGCCCGGCCACGACAAGCCGGGCCACGACGAGCCCGGTCACGACGAGCACGACGAGCACGACAGGCACGGCCTCCCAGGCCTCGGCGGCGGCTGGACCGCCACCCGCGGCCGGAGCTGACGCACCGACGGCCGGTGCGCCCCGTGCACCGGCCGTCCGCAGGTCCGCCGGGTCCCCGGCGTGGCGGCGGTTGGGACGGAACGGTGACATGACCGTGCCTATTCGTAATCCCCCCATGTGATTTCCTGTCGGCAAGCGCGCGACTGTCCGTGCGCGGGGGACATGGGGAGAACACAAGTGAACGTGCAGCCGATACGCGGCCGCGTCCGCACCGGCCTGCCGGCCCTGCTGCTGGGCGCGGCCCTTCTGCTGACCACGGCGTGCAGCAACGGCGGTGACGCCGCGGGCGGCGGTGGCGACAACGGGAAGCCCGGCGGCGGCAACGCGGCCAAGGCCAACACCGAGGCCTCGAAGGCCGTGGTCAGCGTCAAGCCGGACGACGGCGCCAAGGAGGTCGCCACCAACGGCGTCCTGAAGATCTCCAGCACCGGCGGCAAGCTGACGACGGTGACGGTCGCCGACACCAAGGGCAACGCGGTCGAGGGCAAGCTGACCCCCGACGGCTCCGGCTGGGAGCCCGCCCGCAACCTGGCCTCCGCGACCGAGTACAAGGTGCACGCGGTCGCCAAGGACGAGGCCGGCCGGGAGTCCGCCAAGGACACCACCTTCACCACCCTCACCCCGCAGAACACCTTCGTCGGCCACTACACGCCCGAGGACGGCTCGACCGTCGGCGTGGGCATGCCGGTGTCGATCAACTTCACCCGCGGCATCACCAACACCGAGGCCGTCGAGAAGGCCATCACGGTCACGGCCGAGCCCTCCGTCCCGATCGAGGGCCACTGGTTCGGCAACGACCGCCTCGACTTCCGTCCGGAGAAGTACTGGGCCGCCGGCACCAAGGTCACCGTGAAGCTCGCCCTCGACGGCGTCGAGGGCCGCCCCGGGGTCTACGGCAAGCAGACCCGTACGGTCACCTTCACCGTCGGCCGCTCCCAGGTCTCCACGGTCGACGCGACGGCCAAGACGATGGAGGTCGTCCGCGACGGCCAGGTCATCAAGAACCTGCCCATCACCGCCGGCGCCCCCGCCACGACCACCTACAACGGTCAGATGGTCATCAGCGAGAAGTACAAGGTGACCCGGATGAACGGCGCCACCGTCGGCTTCGGCGGCGAGTACGACATCTCGGACGTCCCGCACGCGATGCGCCTGTCGAACTCCGGCACCTTCGTCCACGGCAACTACTGGGCCGCCTCCAGCACGTTCGGCAAGGAGAACGTCAGCCACGGCTGCGTCGGCCTCGAGGACGAGCGCGGCGCCGGAGACCCCAACACCCCGGCCGCCTGGTTCTTCGACGAGTCCCTGATCGGCGACGTGGTCATCGTGAAGAACTCCAAGGACAAGCAGATCGCCCCGGACAACGGCCTCAACGGCTGGAACATGGACTGGGCGGAGTGGAAGAAGTAGGAGGGTCGGCTCCCTGACCCGGTGGCCCGGTGCTGTGACCCACAGCACCGGGCCACTTCTCGTTAACCGCCGCTAACCTTCCCCGTATGACCATCTCTCTCGAAGTCTCCGAAGGCGTCGGCACCATCCGGCTGGACCGCCCGCCCATGAACGCCCTGGACATCGCCACCCAGGACCGGCTGCGCGAGCTCGCCGTGGAGGCGACCGACCGCGCCGACGTGCGCGCCGTCGTCATCTACGGCGGGGAGAAGGTGTTCGCGGCCGGCGCGGACATCAAGGAGATGCAGACCATGGACCACGCGGCGATGGTCGCCCGGTCCCGCGGACTGCAGGACGCCTTCACGGCCGTGGCCCGCATCCCCAAGCCGGTCGTCGCGGCCATCACCGGCTACGCGCTCGGCGGCGGCTGCGAGCTCGCGCTCTGCGCCGACTACCGGATCGCCGCCGACAACGCGAAGCTCGGCCAGCCCGAGATCCTGCTCGGCCTGATCCCCGGCGCGGGCGGCACCCAGCGGCTGTCCCGGCTGATCGGGCCCTCCAGGGCCAAGGACCTCATCTTCACGGGCCGCATGGTCAAGGCAGACGAGGCGCTCACCCTCGGACTGGTGGACCGGGTGGTGCCCGCCGCCGAGGTGTACGAGCAGGCGCACGCCTGGGCCGCGAAGCTCGCCCAGGGCCCGGCGATCGCCCTGCGCGCGGCGAAGGAGTGCGTGGACGCGGGCCTGGAGGCCGACATCGACACCGGCCTGGCCATCGAACGCAACTGGTTCGCGGGGCTGTTCGCCACCGAGGACCGCGAGCGCGGCATGCGCAGCTTCGTCGAAGAGGGCCCGGGCAAGGCCAAGTTCGTATGAGCGCAGCCGTATGAACACAGCCGCGTGAGTGAACCCCTGCGGGTGGTTTAGCGGGGCCTTAAGGCAGCCTTAAGGCGAAACGGTTGATCAACGCAGGGTGATCGGCCCCGTGCGCGCCGTCACCGCAGGTCAATGCGGGGCGCGGCGTGTCCGGTTGCCCCTCGCATATGCCCGTGCGCCCCCTCGGAAGCCTCGATTCCGCGGGGGCTATTCCCGTGGAACGGCCCGGGCGGGCGCGGTGGCCGTCCATGATGGGTGCATGGCGGGCCTGGAGGGTGTGGAACAGCCGCGGCAGCGCGCGAGCGCTATGGCCGTACGGCTTGCGGTGGCGGTCGAGGACGAGCAGGGCCTCACGGCGCTGGAGTCGTACGGCAACCCGGCGGAGGCGGAGGTGACCCTGCCGTCCATGCCGGAGTCGGCGAGCACGGCCCGCCGGCTCACCCAGAGCGTGGTGGTGCGCTACTGGGGCCTGTCGCCGCAGATCGCCGAGCACGCCGTCCTGCTGGTCTCCGAGCTCGTCGGCAACGCCGTGCGCCACACCGGGGCCCGTTCCTTCGGTTTACGGATGCTGCGCCGTCGCGGCTGGATCCGCGTCGAGGTGCGCGACCCCTCGCGGGGGCTGCCCTGTCTGATGCCGGTGCACGAGCTGGACACCACCGGCCGGGGGCTCTTCCTCGTGGACAAGCTGTCCGACCGCTGGGGCGCCGACCTGCTGCCGCGCGGCAAGATCACCTGGTTCGAGATGCGGGTCGCGGACCGCTGACCCCCGGAACGCCGGAAACCCCCTGTCGCCGAGGTGGGGCGCTGCGGGGGTTTCGTGGGCGCCGAGGACCGGTGGGGTGTGTGGCCCTCGGCGGGTGGGCTTCGCTCGGGTCAATGGGAAGCCGTGATTCCGACTATGGCAGACGTGGGCCCAAACGCCAAAAGTCCCGACTCGGACATAAGTGTGCATATCCTAAGAGTTTTCATCTAAATCTTAGGTGAGGTGGGCCACTCGCCTCGTAATCCATGAATGAATATCCACCCCTCCGCGTAATTCATTGATCGCAGAGTGAACGCCCCACCCTCGGGACGCCACTTCCGAAGGTCCCAAACTGGGTCAATCAATACCTTCGGGGGCGTTCGCCACTTAAATGGGCAGGTGCTCTGTTACCCAGACCGCCGGACCGCCCTGCGCGCCACTGCGGCGGTCGCCGCCGGTGCCCTCACCGCGGCCTGCGGCACGGGCGGCGCCCCCCCGGCTCCCCGGCCCGTCCAGGACGCTCCCGCCCGGCCCGAGGCCGCCAAGCCCGCTCCGGCGCCGGCCCCCGCCCCCCGCCGGTTCCCCGGGCAGCCCGTGGAGATCGTGCACGGCCCGCGCGAGCGGCCGGAGGTCGCGCTCACCTTCCACGGCAACGGGGACCCCGCCATCGCCCGCGCCGTGCTCGCCGAAGCCGAGAAGGCGGGCGCGCACGTCACCGTCCTGGCCATCGGCACCTGGCTCGACGACCACCCCGACATGGCCCGCCGGATCCTCGACGGCGGCCACGAGCTCGGCAACCACACCCACCACCACCTCGCGATCAACTCCCTGCCCGAGGCGGAGGCCTACGCCGAGATCACCGGCTGCGCCCAGCGCCTCAAGCGCCTCACCGGCTCCATCGGCACCTGGTTCCGTCCCTCGCAGACCCAGAACGCCAGCCCCCTCGTCCAGAAACTGGCCCAGCGGGCCGGCTATCCGCACGTCCTCTCCTACGACGTGGACTCCCTCGACTTCACCTCGCCCGGCGCCGCGACCGTCGTCAGCAACGTCACCGGGACGATCCACGGCGGATCGGTGGTGAGCCTGCACTTCGGCTACGCGGACACGGTCGACGCGATGCCGCCCCTCCTCGAAGAACTCGCGCGCCGCAAGCTGCGCGCGGTGACCACCACGGAGCTGCTGACCCCATGACGACCACCCGCCTTCCCCGGAAGGCCACCGTGCTGCTGGCCGGTCTGGTCCTCGCCGCCCTGGCCGGCTGCGGATCGGCCGACAAGGCGCCCGCCGAGGCACTCGGCTCCAAGGGGCCGGCCAACCCCGTCAAAGCCGTGCCCGCCGTACCGCCGGGGCTGGCCGGGATGCCCCCGGTGCTCGACCCGGCCGACGTGTACGCGGCGGACCGGCCGAACAAGCTCTCCCCGGTGGTCAAGGGCTTCCCGTCGCGCGTCTACGTG
Organism: Streptomyces katrae; assembly: GCF_002028425.1. GTDB lineage: Bacteria > Actinomycetota > Actinomycetes > Streptomycetales > Streptomycetaceae > Streptomyces > Streptomyces katrae_A. Next base: position 5,384,494 of record NZ_CP020042.1, read on the forward strand.
CCGAACACCAACTCCAACACGGTGTCCGTCATCGACCCGGCCACCTACAAGGTCGTCGACACCATCCCGGTCGGCGTCCAGCCCCAGCACGTGGTGCCCTCGTGGGACATGAAGACCCTCTGGGTCAACAACAACCGCGGCCACACCCTCACCCCCATCAACCCGGCCACCGGCGAGGCGGGCGAGCCGGTCGAGGTCCACGACCCGTACAACCTCTACTTCACCCCCAACGGCAAGTACGCCATCGTGATGGCCTCCATGGACCGCGAGCTGGTCTTCCGCGACCCGCACACCATGAACCGGGTCAAGACCGTCCCCGTGACCTGCTTCGGCGTCAACCACGCGGACTTCTCCCTCGACGGCCGCTATTTCATCGTCAGCTGCGAGTTCTCCGGCGAACTGCTCAAGGTCGACACCGAGAAGATGGAGGTCATCGGGCAGCAGAAGCTCCCGTTCGAGGGCGCGATGCCCCAGGACGTGAAGATCTCGCCCGACGGGAAGACCTTCTACGTCGCCGACATGATGGCGCACGGCATGTGGGTGCTCAGCGGCGACAAGTTCGACGTCCCCAAGCTGCTCCCCACCGGCAAGGGCTGCCACGGCCTCTACGTCAGCCGCGACTCCCGCGAGATGTACGTCTCCAACCGTGGCGAGGGCAGCATCTCCGTCTTCGACTTCAAGAAGAACCAGCTCACCAAGAAGTGGGAGCTGCCCGACGGCGGCAGCCCCGACATGGGCGGGGTCTCGGCCGACGGCAAGGTGCTGTGGCTGTCCGGCCGCTACAACTCCGAGGTCTACGCGATCGACACCACCACCGGCAAGGAGCTGGCGAAGATCCCCGTCGGCAGCGGCCCGCACGGCCTGGCCGTCTACCCGCAGCCCGGCCGCTACTCGCTCGGCCACACCGGCATCTTCCGCTAGGCCCGCCCGCCCGGACGGGAACGCGACGGCGTCCTGGGAGCCCGCCCACGGCTCCGGGGACCCGTGGGCGGGGACGGCCCCCGGTCCGGCTACCCTGAGCCGGTCAACAAGCACCAGGAAGGGGTGGCCCAGTGGCGGACATCGACAAGGCACGTGAGACGTTCGACCGGTTCGACGCGAACGGCGACGGCGTCATCACGGCCGACGAGTACAGCGCGGCCATGAAGGCGATGGGGGACGCGTTCGTCACCCCCGCGGTCGCCGACGCGATCATCGCGGCGAAGGACCTCAACGGCGACAAGCTGCTGAGCTTCGACGAGTTCTGGGCCGACCTGAACAAGTAAGGCCCCGCCGAACGGGCGCCGCGCCCGCCTCCGTCCCGCCCGCCGGGACGGGGGCGCGTCAGGCCCCGCTCGGACCCGTCATGTCCTCGACCTCTGCGAGGGCCTCCTCCAGCCAGCCGAGCCAGAAGCCCTCCAGGGCGATCCCCCCGTGCAGCACGAGCCGGCGCAGCCGGTCCGGGTCGGCGTTGCGCTCCGCCGGGAAGTCCTTCGCCTCGATGGCCTCGTACTCCGCCAGCTGTGCCCGGTGCAGCTCCAGGTGCCGCCGCAGCTCCGCCCCGAGCCCCTGCGGCCCCACCACGGCCGCCGCCCGGATCCGCAGCAGCAGCGCGTCCCGCATCGGCTTGGGATCCTGCCGCTCGTCCACCCACCGCGCCAGCTCCGCGCGGCCGTCGGGCAGCACCTCGTACTCCTTCTTCTGCCCCCGCACGGGCGCCTCGCTGGGCAGCGCCCGGATCAGCCCGGCCTCCTCCAGCCGCCCCAGCTCCCGGTAGATCTGCTGGTGCGTCGCGGACCAGAAGTAGCCGATCGACTTGTCGAACCGCCGCGTCAGCTCCAGCCCCGACGAGGGCTTCTCCAACAACGCGGTGAGAATGGCATGCGGCAACGACATGCGGCCATCCTAGGTGTGGGCAATCGTCCCGCAGGGGCGATGGGGGTCCCCCCTGCTCGAGCGAAGCCGAGAGCTTGGGGGAGGGTGGGCACACCGGGACACCCCGCCGGGAGGCCCGACCCCGCCCCGCCCCCGACCCCGCCCCGCCCCCGGCCCCGCCCGGCCCCCGCTCAGCCCAGCGCGCCCAGCTCCTCCGGCGTCCGCGGCCCCGGAACCCCGTCCGCCAGCATCCCCCTGCCCCGCAGGAACGCCCCCACCACCGGCGCCCAGGCAGCCCGCAGCCCCGCGGACGCCAACAGCTCCGGATCCGACAGCAGATCCCCCGCAGGCCCCACCCGCACCCCGGAGGGCGTCAGCACAGCGGCGTCGTCCGCCCACCGGACCGCCAGGTCCACGTCGTGGGTGGCCATCACCACCGTGGTCCCCGCCGCCCGCAGCCCGGCCAGGACGTCCAGCAGCCGTTCCTGCCCGTCCGGGTCGAGCCCGGCCGTCGGCTCGTCCAGGATCAGCACCCGCGGCGCCATCGCCACCGCACCCGCGATCGCCGCCCGCTTGCGCTGCCCGTACGACAGCAGGTGCGTCGGCCGGTCGCGCAGCGCGGTGATGTCGAGGGCGGCCAGCGCGGAGTCCACCCGCTCGCGGACCTCGGCCTGCGCCAGCCCGAGGTTCATCGGGCCGAAGGACACGTCCTGCTCCACCGAGGCCGCGAACAGCTGGTCGTCGGGGTCCTGCACCACCAGCTGGACGGTGGTGCGTAGCCGCGTCAGCCCCCGCCGGTCGTAGGACACCGGCGTACCCTCCAGCCGCAGCGCCCCCGACGCGGGCCGCAGGCCCCCGCTCAGCAGCCGCATCAGCGTGGTCTTGCCGCTGCCGTTGCGGCCCAGCAGCACCAGCGCCCGCCCCTCGGCGATCGCGAAGTCCACGCCCGACAGCACGGCCGGGCCGTCCTCGTACGCGTATCCCGCGCCGGCCAGTTCCACCAACGGGGTCACAGCCCCAGCTCCTTCAGTACGAGGGTCCCCGCGACCAGGGCGGCCAGGAGGGCGGCGGCGGCCGCCAGGAACCGCCGGGACAGCCGCGCCGGCGGGACCAGCACCCGCAGCGCGCCGTCGTAACCCCGCCCCGCGAGCCCCTCCTGGAGCCGGGCGGCGCGGTCGAAGGCCCGGACGAACGAGGTCGCCGCGAGCCCGGCCACCGAACGCCAGGCGGCGGCCCGCCCGGCCTGCCCGAGCCGGGCCGCCTGGGCCCGGCGGACCTGGGCGAGGGAGTCCAGCAGCAGGAAGCCGATCCGGTACATGACCAGGGCCACGTCCACCACCGGCGCGGGCACCCCGGCCCGCACCAGCCGCGGCAGCACGTCCGAGACGGGCGTGGTGAAGGCGAACAGCAGCACTCCCAGCGAGGCGGCCGAGGTGCGCAGCAGCAGGTCCAGCGCGTGCCGGGGCCCGTCCGGGGCCGGCGCGAGGAGCCCGTCGGGACCGCCCACCGACACAAGCAGCGGCAGCGCGCCGGTGACGCAGAACCCCAGCGGGACCCGGAAGGCCCGCCACAGCCGGCGCCCGGACACCCCGGCGGGCCCCAGCAGCACTGCCAGGGTCGCCGCGGCCACCAGCGGCCCGCCGGGCCACGGGGGCAGGCACACCGCGGTGACGGTCAGCCCGAACCCGAGCAGGGCCTTCTCCAGCGGATGGCGGCCCCGCCAGCGGCTGGAGTGCGCCGCGACGTCGATCGGCAGCACCGGCTACGGCTCCCGCGCGGGCTCGGCGGGGGCCTGCGCCCCGGCTCCGGCCGCCGTCTGCGCCAGGGCCTGGGCCGCGCCCTGCCGGCGGCCCCTGCGGACCCCGAAGTAGTACGCGAGCACGCCCGCGCCCAGGGCCGCCTGGAGGGCGAACAGGGCGGACTCCACCTCGCCCGACGGAGGCTCGTACAGCGGGGAGAACCAGGGCTCGTAGTCCGGCTCCAGCTCGGTGATGGCCGACTCCGCCTGGGCGTCGGCGCCCGCGAAGGGCTCCTCCTTGCCCTCGCCGAGCCCCAGCGCGAGCGGCAGCACGGCCAGTGCGGCCACCAGGAGCAGCAGCAGGGTGTTGATCTTGGCGTTCCGGCTCATCAGGCTGCCGCCCCCTCGGTCCGCTTGGCTCCGGTCAGCTTGGCGACCCCGAGCCGGACCAGGTCCGACTTGCTCGACTGCATCAGCAGCCGCATCACGAGCACCGTCAGCAGCCCCTCGCTGACCGCGAGCGGGATCTGGGTGAGGGCGAAGATGCCCGCGAACTTCTCCAGGGAGCCCGGGAATCCGCTCGACGGGTCCGGGAAGGCGAGGGCCAGCTGGACCGAGGTCACGCAGTAGGTGACCAGGTCGGCGAAGAAGGCGCCGAAGAAGACGGTGACCATCAGCGGGGCGCCGGACCTGCGCAGCAGCTTGTAGACCGCGTACCCGGCCCAGGGCCCGGCGATGGCCATCGAGAAGACGTTGGCGCCGAGGGTGGTGAGCCCGCCGTGCGCCAGCAGCAGGGCCTGGAACAGCAGGGTGATCGTGCCGAGCACCGCCATGATGGGCGGCCGGAAGAGGACGGCGCCGAGCCCGGTCCCCGTGGGGTGCGAGCAACTGCCCGTCACCGAGGGGATCTTCAGGGCGGACAGGACGAAAGTGAATGCACCGGACGCGCCGAGGAGCAGTGTGCTCTCGGGGTGGGACTTGACCTCGCGGGTCAGCGCGCGGACCCCGTGGACGACGAACGGGGCGGACGCGGCGCCCCAGGCGGCCGCGTGCAGCGGGGGCAGGAACCCCTCGGCTATGTGCATGAGTCGGGAGACCTCTCCAGCACCTCGTGGATGGACGTACGCGCCCCGGCCGGTCTCCTGGCTGACGGGTACTGCCGCCCCGGCTCCGCCTTCCCGGGTCCCTGCGGTCTCCCGCACGGTCCCAGTGGCTCCCGCGAGGGGTGGAGCTGGACTTCCCGATCACAGTGGCGAGGGCCGCACCGGTTTTCCACCGGTTTCCCGAACACCAAGGCCAGCTGACCCTAGTCGCCCGCACGGACCGGTATCAACCCGGACCGATCCGGCCGATCGGATGGCTCAATTCCGCTTCGCCCCCCGGAAGGGTGCCGAACGCTGGCGCGGGCGGCGGCGGCCCCGCAGGGTGGGGGCGTGGCCGCCTACGACTACTCCGACCTGTCCGCCGTCTACCTCAACTGCACCCTCAAGCGCTCGCCCGAGACCAGCAACACCGAGGGGCTGATCTCGCGGAGCCGCGCCGTCATGGAGTCGGCCGGCGCGCGGACCTCGCTGATCCGCGCCGTCGACCACGACATCGCCACCGGCGTCTGGCCGGACATGACCGACCACGGCTGGGAGAGCGACCAGTGGCCGGTGCTCTACAGCCAGATCATGGACGCCGACATCCTCGTCCTCTGCGGCCCCATCTGGCTCGGCGACAACAGCTCGGTCATGAAGCAGGTCATCGAGCGGCTCTACGCCTGCTCCTCGCTGCTGAACGACCGGGGCCAGTACGCCTACTACGGGCGGGTCGGCGGCGCGCTGATCACCGGCAACGAGGACGGCGTCAAACACTGCGCCATGAACGTCCTCTACAGCCTCCAGCACCTGGGCTACGCCATCCCGCCGCAGGCGGACGCGGGCTGGATCGGCGAGGCCGGCCCCGGCCCCTCGTACCTCGACCCGGGCTCCGGCGGCCCCGAGAACGACTTCACCAACCGCAACACGACGTTCATGTCCTGGAACCTGATGCACCTCGCGGCGCTCCTCAAGCGCGCCGGGGGCGTCCCCGCCCACGGCAACCAGCGCTCCGAGTGGGACGCCGGCTGCCGTTTCGACTTCCCGAACCCCGAACACCGCTGAGGGTGTCCGGCGTCCGGCGTCAGCAGGTGTTCGGATGGGCGACGTCCACCACGAGCCGCTCGGGCGCGTGCAGGACGGAGGTGCTGTAGGCGGGCGGGGTGTCGAAGGCGGCCCCGAAGGTCACGTACCCCTCGAAGTCACCGGTCAGGGCCAGGCCCTTGAGCTTGCTGAGGCTGATCTGCTGGAGCTTGGGGCCCTGGTAGACGTTGTTGCCCGCGTCGTCGTGGCCGGCGGCCGGGTGCAGGCGGATCTCCAGGAAGTACTTCCCCGGCAGCGGGACCGGCTTGCCGGAGCCGTCGTAGACCAGCTGGGAGACGGGCGTGACGGTGAAGGAGGGCACGGAGCCCTGGAGGTCGATCACGATCCGGTCGTACGTGCAGTGACCGCCCCAGCGGGCGTTGACGACGAGCGGGGTCGTGGAGCGGACGGCGGCCGGTGCAGCCGCCGAGGCCGGTGCGGCGAGCGCGAGCCCTGCGGTCAGCAGGGCACCTGTGGCCAGGGCCACGAACCGGCGGCGGTGCGGGTGGTGACGCATGGCGTCCCCCCGATCCTCTGAGACGGGGAATGACTGTCATCCGGTATGACATTCCCGGGGGCCCCGTGGTTGCACGGGGCGGCCCGCCGGCTCAGAAGGTCAGCAGTGCGCTCAGCTCGGCGTCCAGGTCGTAGTGGCGCTGCTCCTGCCCCCGTGGGACCAGCTCGGTCATCCGCCGGCACAGCCCGCGCAGGTCCTTGGCCCGCACGGAGACCACGCAGCCCCGCTCGCCGTTGCTCAGGGCCAGCAGGACGCGGGGCTCGGTGCCCGTCCACCGCGGCCACACCTGTATGTCGCCCTCCCCGGTGGCGCAGGTCTGCCCGTCGATCAGCAGCTCCCGCGAGAACACCCAGCGGGCGATCCGGACGCCGGCGCCCCGGAACTCCACAGCGACCTCGTAGGGCCGGTCCGTGCGGTAGACGAAGACGCCCTCCAGGGGGACCGGCAGCGGTGCGGCCTCCAGCCGCAGCGGCAGGACACGGTGTTCGGTGATGGCCATGGCGGCTGCCTCTCTTCGCGGGGTAACAGCGCCCCCCGAAGCACGCTAGTGCACGTACCGCCCGCCGCCCGGGGGCCGAAGGTCCCGACCCGGGCGGGCCGTGGGACCCCTCTTCCCAGGACGCGCGCAGGGGCCCGGCGCACCCGCGCCGGGCCCCTGCTCACCTCGTCACGCTGCGCCGTGCGGTCAGCACTCGATGACGTTGACCGCGAGACCGCCGCGCGCGGTCTCCTTGTACTTGACCTTCATGTCGGCGCCGGTCTCCTTCATGGTCTTGATGACCTTGTCGAGGGAGACCTTGTGGCTGCCGTCGCCGCGCATCGCCATCCGGGCCGCCGTGACGGCCTTGACCGCCGCCATGCCGTTGCGCTCGATGCACGGGATCTGCACCAGGCCGCCGACCGGGTCGCAGGTCAGGCCCAGGTTGTGCTCCATGCCGATCTCGGCGGCGTTCTCCACCTGCTCCGGGGAGCCGCCCAGCACCTCGGCCAGGGCGCCCGCCGCCATGGAGCAGGCGGAGCCGACCTCGCCCTGGCAGCCGACCTCGGCGCCGGAGATCGAGGCGTTCTCCTTGAAGAGCATGCCGATCGCGCCCGCGGCCAGCAGGAAGCGCACCACGCCGTCCTCGTCCGCGCCGGGCACGAAGTTCACGTAGTAGTGCAGGACGGCCGGCAGGACGCCCGCGGCGCCGTTGGTGGGCGCGGTGACGACGCGGCCGCCCGCCGCGTTCTCCTCGTTCACGGCCATCGCGTAGATCGTCGTCCACTCGCTGCGGTGCAGCAGCGGGTCGCCCTCGGTGCGCAGCTGGCGCGCCGTGGCGGCGGCCCGGCGCTTGACGCGCAGCCCGCCCGGGAGGATGCCCTCGCGGGACATGCCGCGCGAGACGCAGGACTGCATGACCCGCCAGATCTCCAGGAGGCCCTCGCGGATCTCCTCCTCCGTCCGCCAGGCCTTCTCGTTCTCCATCATCAGGGAGGAGATCGACAGGCCGGTCTCGTTCGCGAGACGGAGCATCTCGTCACCGGAGCGGAAGGGGTACTTCAGCACGGTGTCGTCGAGCTTGATCCGGTCCTCGCCGACCGCGTCCTCGTCCACGACGAAGCCGCCGCCGACCGAGTAGTAGGTCTTCTCCAGCAGCGGGGCGCCGGAGGCGTCGTAGGCGAAGAGGGTCATGCCGTTCGCGTGGTACGGCAGCGAGCGGCGGCGGTGGAGGATCAGCTGGCTGGGCTCGTCGAAGTCGATCTCGTGGACGCTCCCTATCTCGGTCCCGAGCAGGCGCAGCTTCCCGGTCCGGCGGATCCGCTCCACCTCGTCGTCGGCGCTCTCCACGTCCACCGTGCGCGGGGAGTGGCCCTCCAGGCCGAGCAGGACCGCCTTGGGGGTGCCGTGGCCGTGGCCGGTGGCGCCGAGGGAGCCGAAGAGCTCCGCCCGGACGGAGGCGGTCTGGGCGAGGAGGCCGTCCTTCTTCAGCCGCGACACGAACATGCGCGCGGCGCGCATCGGGCCGACCGTGTGGGAGGAGGAGGGGCCGATACCGATGGAGAAGAGATCGAAGACGGAGATGGCCACTGGCGGACTCCCTTGTCGGCTCGTGGGGTGGGGAGGGGGGCAGGGGTGTGGTGGAGCGGGGTGGTGCGCGGGGGATCTGCGGATTTTGTCCGGCAGACGAGCGTAACGCGTGGAGATGAACGTTTCGCCTCGTGGAAGGGTCCGCGGGACGTGAGTCAGCTCGCGTTCCGGTGTCCCGCCGGGGAAAGGGGCCGGGAAGAAGACAGGAAGGGGCCCGGCCCTGTGCGGAACAAGGCCGGGCCCCTCCTGGCCCGTGACTACAGCGACGGGTAGAGCGGGAACTTCGCGGCGAGCGCGGAGACGCGCGCCTTGAGGTCGTCCGCGTCGAACGCCGGCTTCAGGGCCTGCGCGATGATCTCGGCGACCTCGCGGAAGTCCTCGGCGCCGAAGCCGCGGGTGGCCAGCGCCGGCGTGCCGATGCGCAGGCCCGAGGTGACCATCGGCGGGCGCGGGTCGTTCGGGATGGCGTTCCGGTTGACCGTGATGCCGATCTCGTGGAGCCGGTCCTCGGCCTGCTGGCCGTCCAGCTCGGAGTTGCGCAGGTCGACCAGGACCAGGTGCACGTCGGTGCCGCCGGAGAGGACGGACACGCCCACCTCGGTGACGTCCGGCTGGACCAGGCGCTCGGCGATGATCTTGGCGCCCTCCAGGGTGCGCTCCTGGCGCTCCTTGAACTCGGGCGAGGCCGCGACCTTGAAGGAGACGGCCTTGGCCGCGATCACGTGCTCCAGGGGACCGCCCTGCTGACCGGGGAAGACCGCGGAGTTGATCTTCTTGGCCAGCTCCTGCGTCGACAGGATGACGCCGCCGCGCGGACCGCCGAGGGTCTTGTGCGTGGTGGTGGTGACCACGTGGGCGTGCGGCACCGGGTTCGGGTGCAGGCCCGCGGCGACCAGGCCCGCGAAGTGGGCCATGTCGACCATCAGGTACGCGCCGACCTCGTCCGCGATCCGGCGGAAGGCGGCGAAGTCCAGCTGGCGCGGGTAGGCGGACCAGCCGGCGACGATCAGCTGCGGCTTGGACTCCTTGGCCAGGCGCTCGACCTCGGCCATGTCGACCTGGCCGGACTCGTCGACGTGGTACGGGACCACGTTGTAGAGCTTGCCGGAGAAGTTGATCTTCATGCCGTGGGTCAGGTGACCGCCGTGGGCCAGGTTCAGGCCCATGATCGTGTCGCCCGGCTTCAGCAGCGCGAACATCGCGGCGGCGTTGGCCTGCGCACCGGAGTGCGGCTGGACGTTCGCGGCCTCGGCGCCGAACAGCGCCTTGATGCGGTCGATCGCGATCTGCTCGACCACGTCGACGTGCTCGCAGCCGCCGTAGTAGCGGCGGCCGGGGTAGCCCTCGGCGTACTTGTTGGTCAGGACCGAGCCCTGGGCCTCCATGACGGCGACCGGAGCGAAGTTCTCCGACGCGATCATTTCCAGGGTCGACTGCTGGCGTACGAGCTCGGCGTCGACGGCGGCGGCGACGTCGGGGTCGAGCTCGTGGAGGGGGGTGTTCAGTACGGACATCAGGATCCCCTGGGGTGTCAGTTACCGGTGGTGAGGGCGGTGTACTCGTCGAAGGAGAGCGCGTCCTTGGGCTCCTCCGACAGCTTCACCTTGAACAGCCAGCCACCCTCGAACGGGGCGGAGTTCACGAGGGCCGGGTCGTCCACGACGTCCTGGTTGAACTCGACGATCTCACCGGAGACGGGGGAGTACAGGTCGCTGACCGACTTGGTCGACTCCAGCTCGCCACAGGTCTCGCCCTCGGTGACGGTGTCGCCGACCTCGGGGAGCTGGGCGTAGACGACGTCACCGAGTGCGTCGGCGGCGAAGGCCGTGATGCCGACCGTCGCGACGCCGTCGACGGCGTCCGACAGCCACTCGTGCTCCTTGGTGTAACGCAGCTGCTGGGGGTTGCTCATGACCTGATTCTCCTGGATGCGGTGCGGTGGATACGAACGGTGGTCTTGCGGGCCGGAGGGTGGCCGGCGGGGCGGGGTCCCGGGGACCCGGGGGTCACTTCTGCCGCTTGTAGAACGGCAGGGCCACGACCTCGTACGGCTCATGCGTACCGCGAATGTCCACGCCGACCCCGGAGGTTCCGGGCGCGGCGTGCTCCGCGTCCACGTATGCCATGGCGATCGGCTTGCCCAGCGTCGGCGACGGGGCGCCGGAGGTGACCTCGCCGATCACCTTGCCGCCGGCGACCACGGAGAACCCGGCGCGCGGGACGCGGCGGCCCTCGGCGATCAGACCGACCAGCTTGCGCGGGGCCCGGCCGGCGGCGCGCTCGGCGGCGGCCTCCAGGGCGGCGCGGCCGACGAAGTCGCCCTCCTTCTCGAACTTCACGACCCGGCCCAGCCCGGCGTCGAAGGGCGTGAGGGACGTGGTCAGCTCGTGCCCGTACAGCGGCATGCCCGCCTCCAGGCGCAGGGTGTCGCGGCAGGACAGGCCCGCCGGGACCAGGCCGACGCCCTCGCCCGCCTTGGTCAGCGCCTGCCACAGCTCCACGGCGTGCTCGGGGGAGACGAACAGCTCGAAGCCGTCCTCACCGGTGTAGCCGGTACGGGCGATCAGCGCGGGCACGCCCGCGACGGTGCCCGGCAGGCCGGCGTAGTACTTCAGCCCGTCCAGGTCGGCGTCGGTCAGCGAGGCGAGGATGCCGGGGGACTCCGGGCCCTGGACGGCGATCAGCGCGTACGCGTCGCGGTCGTCACGGACCTCGGTGTCGAAGCCGGCGGCGCGCTCGGTGAGCGCGTCCAGCACCACCTGGGCGTTGGAGGCGTTGGCGACGACCATGTACTCGGTCTCGCCGAGGCGGTAGACGATCAGGTCGTCGAGGATCCCGCCGTCCTCCTGGCAGATGTGCGTGTAGCGGGCGCGGCCGACGCCGACGGTGGAGATGTTGCCCACGAGCGCGTAGTCCAGCGCCTTCACGGCCTCCGGGCCGGTCAGGGTGATCTCGCCCATGTGGGAGAGGTCGAACAGACCGGCCTTGGTGCGCACGGCGTTGTGCTCGTCGCGCTCACTGGCGTAGCGCAGCGGCATGTCCCAGCCCGCGAAGTCGGTCATGGTCGCACCGAGCGAACGGTGCAGCGCGTCGAGCGCGGTCAGGCGGGGGGCAGTGCTCATGGGTGTGGCTCCCGGGTCCCAGGGCATGACATGACGAGGACGATCCTCCCCATCTGTCATCGGAACCTGAGAGGTTCGCCGGGAGTTCCCACGGGGGAACGCCGACTTGCACCTTGGGTGGAGCTGGCGGACAGCTCGCTTTTCAGATCTGCCTCATCCACGCGGTACGGGGCCTGAGAGATTCAAGGGAGGTACTTGCTCCTTCGGCGCCCGGGCACGGCCTCGCGGCCAGCCGGGACTCTCCCGCGCGGATTCAAGCGGCCGGTATGCAGTTGGTGTCCAGATGGCGCACATCATTGCACGGGTCGGGCGGAAGCGGGCAGCGGGGCCCGGAAGAAGGTACGGAACGCCCGTGCCCCCTGCGCTCCCGGGGTCCCGGGTGCTGGACGCCGGGCCCGGAACCGACCGGCGCGGATTACCGTCTCTTTACATTCAGCG